>JAITVH010000139.1 GCA_031285905.1 Prevotella sp. | reverse complement strand
AAAAGACAGTCCAGCATATGCCTATAACAGTAGCAGGTAGTATATTCAGGATAGATAAAATGATGGATATGATAAATACAGTCGGCGCAATATAAGCAAAATATCTCCAAACGCTTTTTGAAAGTAATTTGGTTTTAAGGAACTCCTGCGAAAAGTTGTGTATATCCAGGTCTTTCGATTCCGACATCTGCCCTGTAGCCCTGAAGTGATTCTGTAAGCGTGGATTTGCTGCAAGTTCCTTTACTGCCTCCTGATGGCTGTATATATCTTCTTTCCGGGTGAAGGGGTAGAGGAGAGCGTCTGCTAGTTTATCCTTTCCGTATGATGTAACCGTCCTGTTTATAGACTGAAAAAAAGAACGGTTCCCGAATATATCCAGATCGAGACTGAAACTATGGTTAGCATCGGCTTTTTCGGGAGCGCCGTCGAAAGCAGAGAAATCATAGTCGATGGCCTTCAGTTCGTTTTCTGCATTTTCGATGAGTAGTTCACAATATCTCCTTTTTATAAAGAGTTTGTTATGATATTTCATAAAAAAGAGGAATGCTATGATTGCAATTAGAATGACAGCAACCAATATCGAAGTCTTACCCCAAAATATATAACATAGTACAATGGCGGCAATAACGATGATAAGCCGTACGGTACCTATCTGGAAAATAGCGT
Source organism: Prevotella sp. (assembly GCA_031285905.1). Classification (GTDB taxonomy): domain Bacteria; phylum Bacteroidota; class Bacteroidia; order Bacteroidales; family Dysgonomonadaceae; genus Dysgonomonas. Next base: position 102,040 of record JAITVH010000139.1, on the reverse strand, counting down.
TTTTTACTTTCGATAATTTATCTTTCTCTCTGTCGATTAGGGATTTGTATGAGTCGGTAACTTCTTCTAATGTCATATTTAAGTTCGTTTATTATCAAAATAATTCATGTAAAACATCCAGCGATTTCAATGCCGGGAAATCATATAAATGCAACCTGTAATATTCGAGGATGCGGTTGATGATCGTTATCCTGTCCTGACGGGAAAACGCAAAATGGTGCATGTTTTCGTACGATATACGGGCGAACATAGATAGTACTTTACTGTCATACCTGTTCAGATAATGGTTGTGTAGAGGCTGACGGATAACAAATTCACCATTCATCATGTCAAAGAAACTACCCTCTGTATATTCTTCCAGATTGGGATAAAAACCAAGAAAGTGACTCAGTTTAAGCATAAAGACCAAATGAAAATTGGCAATACTTTCATCTGTCATTTCCAGAATTTGTACCGACTGATATAAAAAGTTGAAGAGTTGCCAGCTGTCATTCGTGTCTTTTAATATCCGGCTCAGAAACTCAGATAGAAAAAAGGCCATTGAGGTTTTACTCAAATCGGTAGATATACCATACAGAAACAGCTCTGACCGTGCTTCCCTGACACGCTGTATATCGCGCGAGGCCTGATGCTCTACTTCCAGATCGAGTACGGCAAGAGGCGAGAATAATGACTTGGGTGCTTTCGAACTTTTTCCTTTTGCTTTCGATACCATATAAGTAACCCGTCCGAACGATTCGGTGAAAACAGGTACAAGGACATATTTGTCGTTGTAGTTGATAGCGTTCAAGACTAAGCCTCTGGTTTTATAAAGCACTTCCTTTTATTTGTTTTAACAAAAATACAATTCTAATTTGAAATAGGAGAGTGATAATAAAATAAATGAGTAACTTCGTATCGGAAAATTGAAAGTAAAAAGGCTAAAGGCTAAAGGTCTTTACTTTGTACTTTGAAAAATAGAGTAAAAAAATATATGGCTAAGGTAAAGAACATTTTATTTGATTTGGGAGGAGTTATTATAACCCTGAATAAGAGGCAGGCATTAGATCGTTTTACAGAAATAGGTTTTCCAAACATTGAAGACTACCTGAACGAATTCCGTCAGGAAGGTATTTTTCTTGAGTATGAAGAAGGAAAGATAGGCCCTGAAGAATTTTATAAGGAATTTCGCCGATTGGCAGGAAATGAGAATATTTCTTCTGAGGATATTGATTCAGGCTGGATGGGCTTCCTCGCCGGAATACCCGGATATAAATTTGAGCTGCTGAAAGAGCTTCGTAAAAAATACAAAGTGTATTTGCTAAGCAATACCAATCCTTCCATCATGGGATGGGCTATGTCGAAAGACTTCTCACCCGAAGGACTTCCGTTAAATGCTTTTTTTGATAAGTGTTACCTTTCATTCGAGATAGGGCACGCAAAGCCCGAACCGGAAATATTTCATTATATTATTGAGGATTCGGGAATGATTCCGGAAGAAACATTATTTCTGGATGATGGGAAAGCCAACGTAGAGATGGGGCAGAAGCTCGGTTTTCAAACATATCAGGTAGATCAGACAGAAGACTTGCGGAAAGTTTTTGTTGACAAAGGATTGTTGGACTAAACTTTTTGTATGGAATTGGTAGACAGATACAATAAAGAGGAACTTCAGCCATCAGTGGCTACAATCGGATTTTTTGACGGTGTGCACATCGGTCACCGTTATCTGATAGACCAGGTGAAAGATATAGCCCGTGAGCGCGGACTTCCTTCGTCAGTTATTACTTTTCCTGTTCATCCCCGTAAGGTATTGCATAAGGATTATCAACCCGCTTTACTGTGCGGATATGAGGAAAAAATAGAACGTTTGTCCTCTACCGAAACTGATTATTGTATATGTTTGGATTTTACTGTTGAAATATCACAGCTTTCGGCGCGGGAATTTATGCAACAAGAATTGAAGGATAAGTTGAATATAGATACGCTTGTTATCGGATACGACCATCGGTTCGGGCATAACAGAGAAGATAGTTTTCTCGACTATAAACGTTATGGAGACGAGATAGGGATAAATGTTATCGAGGCAAAAGAACTGCCGGGTGATGAACATGTCAGTTCGTCCCGTATCCGTCGGTTGCTGAGTGAAGGCTATGTGAGGAAAGCCGCAAAGCTATTATCTTATAATTATACCATATCGGGTAAAATCGTGGAAGGATTTAAAGTAGGCAGAACAATCGGATTTCCTACGGCTAATATCGAGGTATGGGAAAAATATAAGGTTATCCCGGCTTTTGGCGTGTACGCAGTTTATGTGCATGTAGAAGATAAGCGATATGGGGGGATGCTCTATATAGGGAATCGTCCTACTTTGCAGAATGGAAACAATGTAAGTATAGAAGTCAACTTATTTGACTTTGATGAAGATCTTTATAATAAGGATCTAACAGCCGAATTCCTGAATTTTATTCGCCCTGACGAGAAATTTACAGATATTGAGACTTTAAAAAATCAGATAGCAAAAGATAAGGAGTCTGTACTTCGCTATCTTAATACTCTTTAGAAGTATTAGAACGAACTTGGGCCGCCTCCGCCACGTTCACCTCCACCGCCTCCAAATCCGCCTGATCTTTCACCACCGCGGAATTCTCTTCCTCCACTGCTCTCTTCTCCGCTTCCACCATCGAAGTCAGTTCGTTCGCCACGTTGGCGATTTCCCCGGCCTCCAATGTTATTGAAACGGTAAGCAAACGAGACCATAAAGTAACCGGTCATAGCATTGTTGCGCACATCTTCTATGTAATTAGCTGTAATATTTTGACGGATACTTTTGCGTTGTTGCAGTATGTCGTTCACTTGTAGACGGAGAGATCCTCTGTTCTGACGAAGGAATTGTTTGCTGATCTGAGCGTTCCATATCACTTCATCCAGGTTGTATCCTGTTGATAACCCTCTGTTTGCTGTATAGTTGATATTTGACGTGACAGACCAACTGTATGGCAAAGTCAGAGTAGTATTGTATTCTACAAAATAATTGAATGTTTCGAGCCCATCTTGGCTTGTAGTGACAGTGTTGGATGTTTTAGAGTAATTGACACGGCCTCTTAACTGCCCATAAAGGAGATCATTACTATAACTCAGGTTTAGCTCTTGTCCAGCTGTTATATTTTTGGATATGTTTCTTTCACTTTGTTTTTCTACAGTCATAAAGCCTACACGATTATTATAGGCAAGAGTTGTACGGGAACTGAACCGAAGTTTCTTCTTGTTGTCGAATGGTTTGGCAAAATAGATCGTACTGTTTGCATTCCATGTACCATTTTTATTGATAGGATTAGAATACTGGACTCCTGTATTTTCTTCGTATGAAGTATAATTAATGATCTGGTTTTGTGTAAACCTGAAACTCACATTGGCAGTAAATACTTTCTGGGTCTCCCTGTTGTTAAAGTCATAGTTCAACGATATATTATGATTGAATGCCGGCAACAAATCCGGATTCCCACTGCGTATATGTAAAGGATTAGTGTTATCTGTTGTCGGGTCTAATTGTGATACAGATGGCTGGTTACTACTTCCGTTGTACCTGAAGCGCATATTCTTCCTTAATTCGCGTGTATTGCTAAAACGATAAGTGAAATCCAGTTGAGGCGCATAATTGGTTGCTGCTCGCCCCGGTAGATCATTGACTATAGAGTCGCCTCCATTTGAGTACCAGTCTTCAACAAAACTTTTACTGTCCGTTCTGGTAGGAGCCACCCTTAATCCGATGTTGTAAGTATATTTTTCGCGTACAGACCTGAAGTTAGCCCTGATATTCTGGTTGATGTTTCTAGTGTCAGAACTTTTGTTGTATTCAGGGTCTATATCAGTATAACCTCCTGTATTTACATTGTAGTCCAGAGTCTTTCTTCTGTTTTCTGTGTTGTTTACATCTATACTATAAGAAATATCCAGGAAGTTATTAGTACCTACAGGTTCTACATAGCTGGCCGATACACTGTAAGAATATCGATCCTGATGGGATTCAACCTTTTGGTCATAATAGCTGTTACGGCTAGGATTTCTATAAAATATGTTTTCAGAATTATTTGTCCCTGTACCCGAACTTTTGTTTAGATTGTACGATCCGCCTAGGCTTATTCTTCTTCCTTTGTTCGATAATTTGCGGGATATATCCAGGCGTAGCCGGGAGCTAAGCCCGTCAGACTGCATATGATCGCTTGACCAGCTCTCATTTACTTTTGAAGAATCGATATCCCCGGCCATTGTTGTCTGAAAAGAAGAGGAGTGAGAACGGGAATAATTGTAAGATATATTGGGACTGAAAACGATCATTGTGGAAGAATCCATCTGGTATTCCAGCTTTCCGTCAAAGTCAAGGTTGTTACTGTAATCTCTGTCTGTGGATAAGCTTTTGCGATACGATACGCTATCTTTTAGCAGGTTTTGTCGAAAACGGTCATTTTCTGCATAGCTGTCACTGTAGTTATACCTGATGTTGCCGGCAAACTTAATTTTGTCGTTTACTATTTTTGCAGTGTTTATCCCAAATGTATTGGAACTGGTTATTCCATTCCGTCCACTGCCCGACCGACCCGACCGGACATTGTTTCCCCTGTCAGACGAACCCTGATTATTTATGTTATTGGCATTTGCAATAAAGGTAATCTGATCATTTTCCAGAAATCGGTTTACCATCAGGTTTTCCGTATATCGGGGATCATTATTTGTATTCTCTTTGGTCAGGGCCCCTACCCCGGATGTTACATTTCCCATCCATCCTTGTTTCATCCCTTTCTTTATAGTGATGTTTATGATTGTTTCTTCATCACCGTCATCTATTCCGGTCAGGATGGCCATATCTGATTTTTTCTCTATTACCTGCACTTTATCTACTATATCGGCAGTCAGGTTTTTAGTTGCCATTTTAGGATCATCGCCGAAAAATTCTTTTCCATCTACAAATACGCGTTGCACTTGTTTTCCGTCAGGCTTCTTTATATTACCGTCTGCGTCTACTTCCATTCCGGGCAGTCTTTTTATAAGGTCTTCTACGACAGCTCCCTCCGCAACTTTAAATGCAGCGGCATTATATTCCAGCGTATCTTCTTTGATAACCAGTTCGGGAGGCTCAGCAATAATGGTAATATCCGATAGCATAATATCGGAAGTTTTTAGTCTGATAGTGTCCAGTAATATGGTAGTCTTATTAAAATTCCTAGGCGAAAACGATATACGGGCTGTGTCATATCCCAATAAAGTTATAGATAAATAATAAGATGAAGGAGATATATTATTTATATTAAAGATTCCGTTTCTGTCAGTCGGTACACCTTCTACAATAGAGTTGTCCGTTGCGCTGTAAAGAGTAGCGACTGCCATTTCTATTGGGAAATTTTCCAGAGAATCAATAACAGTACCTTTTATTGAGTATTTATTTTCCGATTGATTGTTAGTGGTATTATTCTGGGCAAGAATATTTATAGCTATCAAAAGGAAAAATAAAAGGGATTTTGCTTTCATGGATTTTTGTTTTACCTGATATATACTTTATACGACTTAAAATCTGTGAATAAGTTTAATCGAAAGTGAAAATATTTCCATAAAAATCGCTCTTACAAAAAATAATGATCAAAATCGTTTTTTACTGGATTTTTATTTTTACATTTGCCTCCGCAAAGAGTTCTTATAGTATAGATTAAATTTTCTTTTCAAGTTATTTCCTTTCATTGGTAACCTTTCTTGTTTAGCATCATTTACCCCTTTACTTTATTACGTCTTCTGCGAATAGTATTTATTTAATTTTTTTATTTTTTTACAATGAACATTTTTATTGCAGGGTTGAGCTACAGTATCAACGACAACGATTTGAGAGATTTATTTACTGAATACGGAGAAATCTCTTCAGCAAAAGTTATTATGGACAGAGCTACAGGCCGTTCTAAAGGTTATGGCTTTGTGGAACTGGAAGATAATGAAGCTGCTCAAAAAGCTATTGATGAATTGAATGGAGCTGAATATGACGGAAGAACTATTTCGGTATCCGAAGCTCGCCCACGTACAGAAGGTGCTGCACGCCCTCCACGTAGAAACTTCGATAACAACAGAGGTGGAAACGGAGGCTTCAGAAGACGCGATTACTAATATGATTCTATATTAAGTATAATATTTAGAAAGCCGGAAAAATATCCGGCTTTCTTATTTTATGCAGATAAGGCAATAAATCGTTATATTTTTGAGTTTCATTACATGGCGCATGTATGAAAGCAGGGGAGTTTCTGTGCCTTGATATAGACTATTCTGTAAATTATGATTTGGCTATAGATACTTTAGCTTAATATTAGAAATAAATATTTAGTATATTCAAAAAAAACTTCGTACATTTGCGCCGTTCTTTTTTAGGAATTTAATTCTATTGTGGGAAAATTTAGCTTATATAATATACCTCTAAGAGGGTTAGCGGAAGGGAAGCATCAATTTGAATATGATCTGGATAACCAGTTCTTTTCTCTTATTGATGATGGTACCGCCGATGTGAAAAAAGGTAAGTTGAAAGTAATCCTGTCTTTAAAGAAGACTTCAGTTACTTTTGAACTTGGTTTTGATATCAAGGGAAATGTGTCAGTGCCTTGTGACAGGTGCCTGGATGACATATCTATAGATGTTGATACTCAAAATAAACTCATTGTAAAGTTCGGAAAAGAATATTCGGAAGAGAGCGATGAGATAGTGATAATTCCTGAAGATGATGGAGCTATCAATATTGCATGGTTCTTGTATGAGTTTATAGTATTAAGCCTCCCTTCTAAACGTGTGCATCCTCCGGGAACATGTAATAGGGCAATGTCTTCCAAACTGAATAAACATAAAGTCAAAGATAGTGGTGAAGATACAGATGATGATTTTGACGAAGATTTGGAAAGTGAAGATTCATGGGATTCACTGAAAGATACACCCGCTGACGAAGATTGATAAATAAAAATAACTAAATAAAACGAGAAAATGGCACATCCGAAACGAAGACAGTCAAAGTCTAGAACAGCTAAAAGAAGAACTCATGATAAGGCAGTTACACCAACATTGGCAGTATGTTCAAATTGTGGTTCTTGGCACGTTTTCCATACAGTTTGTCCAGAGTGTGGCTACTACAGAGGTAAACTGGCTATTGAAAAAGGAGCAGCGGTTTAATTTTTAAAACCATATCTTAAAAAGCCCTAGCATCTTTAGGGCATTTTTTTTATTAATCGACACAAAACAAGAAAAGAATGATTCGAGCTGCAATTACCGGTATAGGTGCATATATCCCCGAGGGTATCCTGACTAATGACGATTTAGCGAAGATAGTGGATACTACCGATGAATGGATAATGACACGCGTAGGTATTAAAGAGCGTCATGTTTTGGAGAAAGGAAAAGGCACCTCATATATGGGTGCTCAAGCTGCTAAACAGGTGTTAGAAAAAACCAATACAAAGCCGGAAGAGGTGGAAGTCGTTATTTTTGCTACTACCACCCCGGACTATATTTTCCCATCTGCAGCTGCAACGACAGCCGAAGCCTGTGGAATCAAAAATGCACTGGGATTTGACGTCCAGGCTGCCTGTTCAGGTTTTATATACGCGCTGGAAGTAGGATCTAATTTTATTAAATCAGGCAGGTATAAAAAAGTATTGGTGGTTGCAGGAGATAAAATGACAGCGATCACTAACTATAAGGACCGTACCACATGTCCTTTATTCGGCGACGCTGCGGGAGCGGTGATGCTTGAACCTACCGAAGAGGAAGTTGGGGTTATGGATTCTATCTTGCATGTAGACGGGGTAGGTATTCCTCATTTGCATATGCATGGAGGAGGGTCTATATATCCGGCTTCGCATGAAACTGTAGATAAAGATATGCATTATGTATATCAAGAAGGACAAGTAGTCTTTAAACATGCTGTATCAAAAATGGCTGATGTGTCTGTTGAAATTATGCAGCGCAACCACTTAACTAAAGATAATATTGCCTGGCTGGTACCTCATCAGGCTAATATTCGTATAATAGAAGCCGTGGGTAATCGTATGGGGCTTCCTTCCGATAAGGTAATGGTGAACATTCAAAAATATGGTAATACCAGTTCAGGTACGATTCCTGTGTGTCTTGCTGAATGGGAACCACAACTGAAGAAAGGAGATAATATTATCCTTACTGCTTTTGGTGGTGGTTTTACATGGGGAGCAGTATACCTTAAGTGGGCATATTGATTGAATAATAAAATAGTAAGAAAAGGATAATCGTACAGATTATCCTTTTTTCTTTTAAAAATGATTATTTTAGAGCTCTAATCCTAAACCATATATACCATGAAAAATACTTCCATATCTATTCTCCTTTTACTCTTATCGGTATCTTACTTTTCATGTAAACAAAATAATCCTCCTGTACCTTACGGTGCAATACCAACGGAGCATCAAATAGCGTGGCAACAATTGGAATATTACATGTTTATTCACTTTGGCCCTAATACATTTACAGATGTAGAATGGGGAGATGGGCAAGAAGATCCGAAAGTATTTAACCCAACAGATTTGGATTGTCAGCAATGGGCTGCAACGGCAAAGGCCGCAGGCATGAAGGGGATAATTATCACAGCGAAGCATCATGACGGTTTTTGTCTTTGGCCGAGTAAGTATAGTACCCATACTGTTCGCGAAAGCTCGTGGAAAAACGGAAAAGGAGATGTCTTGAAAGAACTGTCAGATGCATGCAAGGAATATGGATTAAAATTTGGCGTATATCTCTCCCCATGGGATCAAAATCATCCTGCATATGGTACACCGGAGTATAATCAGATTTTTGCAAACACGTTGGATGAAGTATTAAGTAATTATGGAGAAGTCTTTGAACAATGGTTTGACGGAGCGAATGGTGGACATGGTAAAAAACAGGTCTATGACTGGAATTTGTTCCACAAAACAGTATATGAAAAGCAACCCCAAGCTATAATATTTAGTGATGTTGGCCCAGGATGCCGCTGGATGGGAAATGAGCGGGGAGTGGCTGGTGAAACGAATTGGTCAACCATGAATATTGAGGGGTTCGAGCCCGGACATGGCGCGCCTCCAACCAATATCCTTAATTCGGGAGAAGAAGGTGGTCAGGCATGGGTTCCTGCAGAAACAGATGTTTCTATCCGTCCGGGATGGTTTTATAGCCCGGCTACAGATGACAAGGTTAAGTCTGTGGAGAAATTGGTAGATATATATTATACTTCGGTGGGGAGAAACTCAAATTTGCTGTTGAATGTACCCCCTGACAGAAGAGGAAGAATACATCCTAATGATTCGGTTCGCTTGATGGAATTCCGTCAGTCAATAGAAAAAGATTTTGCCATAAATCTCATTAAAGATGCTGATATACAGGCCAGCGATGTAAGAGGAAATGCTTATAGGGTAGCTAATACGCAAGATGGGAGATACAATTCTTATTGGGCAACGAACGATAGCGTTTTAAATCCATGGATAGAAGTAGATTTTAAGAAAGAGACAGCCTTTAACCGGCTAATGCTTCAGGAATATATTCCATTGGGGCAGCGTATCAAATCATTCACTGTTAAATATTGGGATCAAGAAAAAGAAGAATGGAGTAATTTGGCAAATGCAACGACTATCGGGTATAAACGAATTCTACGATTCCCGACTATAAATACTGCGAGATTGAGGGTTGAGTTTGAAGGTTTAGCTTGTCCGGCGATAAGTGAGTTAGGCGTATTCCATGCTCAGGAATTTCTATCACCTCCTATTGTCGATCGTGATAGGTTTGGGATTGTGACAATCAGATGTGAAAGTCCTGATCCTGTAATCTATTACACGACGGACGGCTCAGAGCCATCGGTCAATTCTATAAAATATGAGAAGGAACTTTCGCTTAAAGAAGGCGGTATAGTTAAAGCTATCTCCGTAATAAATAATGGGGTAAAAAAGAGTGAGATAGTAACAGCAGATTATGATGTATCTTCGGGGCAATGGAAAGTTCTATCAGAGAGCAATGAAGATTATAATAAAGCCATCGACGGAAATAATCGTACGTATGTGACTATTCCTATAACCGAGGCCCTTACAATCGACTTAGGTAAGGGGTATTCATTAAAAGGATTTACTTATACACCACAGGGAAATATTAATGCCGCCAATATTAGCAGATATAATTTTTATGTGAGTAACGATGGTAATAAATGGGATAAAGTGAAGAATAACGCGGTTTTTAATAATATTAAGAATAATCCTATAAAACAGGATATTCTCTTTGAGAATATTATTCAGACACGATATATAAAGTTGGAGCCAACTGAATTAGCAAATAAAAATGACAAATATGTGATAGCAGAGTTAGGCATTATCACTCGGTAAGGTAAATTTTATTTATCTTTACCATCAGAAAAAATGAAAGAGATGAAAAGGAAAATATACCTGTTAGCGTCTGCCCTGTGTTTACTTATAGCATGTAGTAATGGAGACGAAGAGGATAACAGGACTTTAATAAACACTTATATAGATGTATCAGATTTTACTATGCTGAAAGGTTCTCCTGAAGGAGCTGTTGAAGTAGAATTTAACAATCTGAAAAATAAAGATCTGGTAAGCGGATATCTGGGGCGTGTTTTCAATGCTCGTCCATATACAGATATTTCTATTGAATTTAATGGGGATAGGATGACTTATGTAGAAAGCGGGCTTCAGACTATATCATTCTATACGCAGAAAGATGATACAATGTTTATTTGGAATGCTGATACTTTAAGGTTTGTGGTATTAGTAGATCAGAATAATAATTTATATAGAAGACAAGGACTTGTGCGTTACCCTTATTCAGAGGAAAAAGATACAATCAGAGCTTTGAATGAAGTAATAACATTAGATAAAGTGTTGAAATTGGCAGGGTATAATAATGTAGAAAGTATGACAAATCCTGAAGACACTCTTATCTGGTGTAACGTGATCTATCCTTTTGACTAAAATAATAAAATTGAGACAAAATGAGTTCTTTAGAGAAATATACATTATTCGGGTTGTTTACCTTAATCCTCTTGGTTTCGTGTGGAGACGATGACGACAAAGGAATATTACGGTATGTTGAATCTCAGTCAGGAACAGAATCGTTTACAATGTATGCCGGATCGGAAGATGGCGGTATAGTCGTAGACCCGGATTCAATAAAAATTCCTCAGACAACATATTTTCCTAACTCAACCTTTGAAAGTTATGCTAGTACTACTTTCTCGTTCACTAACGATAATGTAGTGATGGTAGAACAAAGTACCCCTGCGGAAAGAAATGAATATAAGTTTGAAGACGGTTCTTTTTATCTGTTCAAAGCAGGTGAGTATCGCTATTTTGGCGATGGAGATAAATCTATTATCAATATCCGGCAGCATTATATCGGATATAAACAACAGGGAGAAAGTACATTCAGCCTTATGCAGGCAACACCTCAAAAGGATATAGATGCAGATAAGGCGGCAGCAGAAACGCCTTACGGATCAATTGAAAATATGAAATCCGAGGGAGATACACTTATCTGGTGTACACATAGTTCATATTTTAGATAATGTATGTGATGGGATAATTGAAGAACCGATAGATATAAGTCTACCGGTTCTTATAATATAAAACCTTGTCAATCTATTTTATAATAAGTCGATCTTACAGTTGACGGAATTTCCATCCAATAGTAGCCTGAAAACATCTGGTATGTACTGATATTTCCTTAGTGTCAATATTTGGTCTGTCAGGAAAATAAAATCCAGATTTGGCTAAATTTTTTACCCCATGATCATATCCAATACTGAATGCGAAGTTGTTTTTATCAATAGTTATACCTACTCCTATACCATAGTCAAAGCGATCTAATAATTGTTTCTCAAAAGGATCCATGTAGTGGAATAGTCGAGTGTCTACATCTTTCCATTTTATTTCTCCCTCTATCCCGTATGCAAGATATGGTCCTACATGGAAAACAATTTTTGAATCTTCAGTCATCCTCAATTTATACCCTATATGTATTGGAAGTTGTAAATATTTAGTAGTATAATGTGGTATAGTTATTGTTAAGTCACCACTTTCCATTCCTGTACCTGCATTTTTCGTCAGATATTCTAACCCTGACAAGATACTCCATTGGTTCGATATTGAAAAGTCAGTTGTTATGCCTGCGGTGGGCTTAATTTTCGCATGGGTTTTTCCGGGATAGTCAGTTTGATCAAAGCCTGCTAAAGTGGTAACGGTTAGACCCGCCTTTACTCCAAGTGTGAAGAATCTGTCTTTCTGTGCATATACCATGTTCGAACAACTTAATATGGTAATTGACAGAATAAAGACTAATTGCTTTTTCATAATTTCAAAATATTGGTTAACAAATTAAAAATCAATGAACGATTTTGCTGTCTTTTTTCTAAAGAAGGACATTTATAGTATCAAATATAATAGATTTATTTAAAGACTTTGATTTTTTTTTTGAATTTTGAATTTTTATAATACCGATCGTTCTACTTTTCACTTTATCTTTCATTGCATATTATAATTCAAATTTAACTAAAAAGTAACAAAGGTAACAAGTTATAGTTTCTAGTTGATAGCCATTAGCTTTTTCTTCTTTTTATTTCTTCCCTGTTATTGACTACGTTACACTCTGTCGAACGTTGTTTCTGACGATAGAATTGAAAATCGGCAGAGCGCAGCGGAGCCAAAGGATCTCCCTTATACCCAAACGAGATGCTTCCTCTCGTCAGCATGACAATACTAGTTTTAACTAAAAGGTAACAACCAACGGTCACAGGAGCGTAGCGTATGTAAAAGTAACAGTTTTATCAGTTATTCAAAGAGCTCTAGACTCACTAGTATATAACCTTGTTATTACTTCGTCGAGCAGTATTCAGCACACTGGTATAGTATAGATAAATTGAAAATAAAAATATAATTTCTGACGGCTGATTAGTATAGCCAATTAAAAAACCACAGAGGATTCTCATCGAAATCTCTGTGGTTCTTATCTGTTTATAAGATGGTTAAAAAACTCCTTTGTACCCGATTGTAAAATAGATACAGCGATTTTTTATAGATATTCCATCTGCATTCAAATCAGGTTTGTCAGGAAACTTAAAATCTGAGGCCGTGATGTTTTTCAGCCCGTGATCATAACCCAAATTGATGGCCAGGCTTTTATAATCGATATATACACCGGCACCGAGACCATAATCTAATTTGTCGAATTTATTCTCAGTAAAGAAATTCGTCCTTTTCTTTCCCTGTCTTTCTTCCCAGGTAATTTCTCCTCCTACGCCATAAGCTATATATGGTCCCAAATGAAAGTAGACATTCGCAATTTCATAAGCTTTAATCTGATACCCTAAGTGCAAAGGAAGTTGTAAATATTTCGGTTTGTAATAAGGTATGTTTCTGGAAACTTCTGTTTTTGGCATTTCCAGACTGACAGCTTTCGATATGTAGTCGATACCTGTAAACATTCGCCATTTTTCAGCCAGATTCCAGTTTACACTTACCCCACCCATAAAGGAAACTTCCGGATGAAGTTTTGTCGAATAATCATTGTATTTGAATCCGGACATCAAAGTGAGATCAATACCACCCCTAAATACAACTGCAACGCCATCCTCTTTATTCCTCTGCGCATTTGTCGGGATAGTTACGATGCAGAGAATAATAGCCATAAATAAGAATCTGTTAGTTCTCATATAAATTAGATATAAAAAGATTAACGGTTGGGCTGAAAGCTATAAATGTAATACTATTTTTGTAAACACCCAATTTATAGAACTAAACGTTCTTTCTATCTCTATATTTATGATTGAGGATATCTATTTTTTTAGTTTATAAGTGACCCCCAATCTTATACTGCTTTCCCGTGCCCGTTGATGATATCGCTCTGCAGAAAAGGGGATCAACGTATGAAGCTTAAGATAGGGATTGATATATGCGGTTAAACCAAAGCTAAATTCATATTTCGCTCCCAGACCCAATGTGGCGCCTATTCCGGTCTGCTTGTCTATATAACCGTCATTATCAGATAAGTCAAAATCTATTAGTGCTCCTCCATTAAGAAAGAAATATCGCCAAAAGTTGAATCTGGCAGTTAGAGGTATAGTTATTAACTTGAATTTTTTTTTCTTTTGGGAATAATCGAAGCCCTCACCCATATACGGCGGTTTGTAAATAATATTGTGATTTGAATATTCGACACCTGTTTCCAGATCAAACTTCCGGTTTATACCATAGATGTAATTTAGTCCGATGGCAACTAATCCATCATTATTATAACTCCCATCTCCTTCTATACTTTCTAACCTGATTAGATCATTAGAGCCTATAGCCGAATAAATCCCAATTTCATTACGGGGATATTTATTTGTATTATCCTGAGCAGTTACGTTTAAGGCGAAAGAGAGTAGCGCAGGTAATAAAGTGAATATATATTTATTCATAACCGTAGATTAAATTTTGACAATAAGCAATATGTATTGTTTATATCTATCTGTAAATTAAATATAATTTCGTTAATTAACCAGATATTTGTGAATAATCATAAATATTTTCACTCTTCCATAGGCTATGGTGCCAGCCTCTCTATCTTCCAGCCATTATCCGTTAAGATATATTGTATCCTGTCGTGTAAGCGATTCGGGCGTCCCTGCCAGAATTCGATGAGATATGGTTTTACGATATATCCTCCCCAGTTTTCCGGGCGGGGAATATCTTTTCCTTTGAACTTTAAATTGTAATCCATATTGAGAGCTTCCAGATAAGCCCTGTCAGGGATAATTTGGCTTTGGGGGGAAGCCCATGCACCAAGTTTACTTTTCTCGGGGCGTACTTCGAAATAAGTATCAGATTCTTCGCCCGATATCTTGCCCGCTATTCCCTCTATTCTTACCTGCCGTTCCAGTTCGTGCCACACAAAATTGAGTGCACAGTAATTATTGTCTGCTATTTGTTTCCCTTTTTTGCTTTCATAATTGGTGAAGAAAACGAAACCTTCCGTCTTCACTTGTTTTAGCAATACAACTCTGGATGATGGTTTTCCATCTTTTGTGGCAGTAGATAAAGTCATAGCATTCGGTTCCATCGATTTAGAATCGATGGCTTCTTTAAGCCATATCTGGAACATATCTATAGGGTTGGATAATACTTCGTTTTCTTCCAGAGTTTTAAGGGAAAAATTCCTGCGCATATCAAATAAGTCCATACTTAGTTCAATTTAAAATATTCAAAAATACAAATCCTCATTGACATCTCGTCTATGAGGATCGCAGATCAACTAAAAAAACTATCAAAAGAAAATTATACTAATAGATAAGTATATTTTTATGGCTTTCTTTTTTTCTTTTGCAATATCTATTACATTGCTCGCTTATGCTATAACCTAATAGTATACCCAGTATAAAATCTTCTTCGGGTGTGAGTAAATTTAATGTCTTATCTGAACATATCTTATTAATCACAGTGAGACATTCTTCTTTCCCAAAAAAGACATTGATATTTCCATTGCCCAATTTGTGTATAGTATAGCTAATTGCATTTTTATTGAGTTTTATTTTTACTCTTTCCTCTGCGTCACCCGTCAGGGTACAAAGTATCAAATCCCGCACTCCTTTTTTATATTCGTAAATAAGGTGAGAGAAAACCCGTAGGTCGGAGTTTTTTAAATCTTTTCTTTTAGATTCTCGATCCATTGGTTTATGCGTTGCTCTGTAAGATTCGATTCATTGTCATTGTCTATAAGCAAACCGATAAATTTCCCATCCACAACTGCTTCAGAGTCATCGTAAGAATAACCGTCAGTACTTACTTTACCTATAATTTCACAACCTTTATCTTTGATAACATCATATATCTTAGCTAATGCGTCTCCGAATGTATCACTGTAAGAAACGGAATCTCCACAGCCAAATAGAGCTACTTTTTTTTCTTTCAGGTCAGAATCTTTGACTTTACCAATATAGTCTTCCCAATCATCTTGTGAATCTCCAAATCCCAGAGTCGGTGAGCCAAATAGTATGACATCGTATGCAGAGTAGTCAGCGTTAGCTTTAGAAACATCGTATAAATCAGCTTTAGCAACATTCAATTGCTTTGCTATTTCTTCTGCCACTTCTTGTGTATTTCCGGTTGTTGAGCCGTAATAAATTCCTATTTTAGACATAATATTCCTTTTTTGTTGTTAGTAATTTTTTGATTATGCAAAGTAATAACAACTGAGATACTGCATCAATACCGAATAATAATGATATTTACGTTAATTTCTCATTATTTATTAGTACAAGTTGTAAGGGAAGGTGTGGAAGAATGCTGCCGGAATACAATATTTGTCGAAATATTCAGATTGATGTAAAAGATAAACAGGTGATCTCTACTAAAAGAGATCACCTGTTTTATATACTTGGTTATATAATTCCTTATGGATTGATAAGGAATAATACAGCCCTGTTTTTATCGTTTTCTAACTGGAATGGCTGTAATCCATCACCTTTCCAATTGATAGAGATTCTGCTAGGGGCTATACCATATTTGTTAACCAATGCCTCAGCTACAGCTTCGGAGCGTAACTTAGAAAGCCTTAGGTTAATAGTTTGGTTTCCTGTTTTTTTGTCGGCATATCCTGTTACTACACAAGTAGAAGTAGGATTCTCACGAAGATAATTAACAGCTAAATCTATTTTTTGCCATTCAGGAGCGTCTATTGCCCATTTATTTATTCTGAAAAATACAGGATCGGGTAAGAAAAAAGGTTTTCTTTCAGGTTGTTTAATCTCGGGCTTAATTTCTATTTGTGGTTGGGCAGTCTCTATGACTGGAGCTGCTTCCACTTGTGGCGGCGCAAAAATATCAGGGCATCCACTCATA
Organism: Prevotella sp.; assembly: GCA_031285905.1. Taxonomy (GTDB): domain Bacteria; phylum Bacteroidota; class Bacteroidia; order Bacteroidales; family Dysgonomonadaceae; genus Dysgonomonas. The sequence goes on along the minus strand of JAITVH010000139.1, from coordinate 85,160 downwards.
CTTTTGCGGTGCTTAGCCATTTTAGTTTCACCAACATTCGATTGTGCATTTCCTTCCAATACAAAGAAAGAAAAGACCCCAAGTAGCATAGTTAAAAATAAATATCTCATCTTTATAAATAATAAGGGTGTTAAGGAATAAAACCTTTTAACATTAAAGTAATTACAAATTTAGGTATTATTCTTGAATTATTTCCACTTTTTTAATAAAAGTTTCCGCTTGTGTATAAGGAATCTTTTGGCTGTTTCTCTGAAACTTAGATCAGATAAGCGTTATAAGCATTAAAATATTAGGGGAGAATCTTAAGCATTTTATTACTTTTGTTTTTTTATTCTGTTATTCTGTTATGACACAAAAAACGGTAGTTGAAATAGATAATGCGGTTACCCGCTTCGAACATTTAAGGTTTAGGAATCCCATATATTGGCAAATAAAAAAAGGGGAGCATTGGGCTGTTGTAGGCCCTAATGGTAGTGGCAAGACTCTGCTTGTAGATATAATGCTTCGCAAACATGCATTAAAGTCAGGTGAAATAATATGTAAAGATAGTGAAGGTAAATCCCAGACAATCACCTCTACTATTAAGAGTGTCGCTTTCACCGATATATACAGTATCATTGATACTCAAAACAGTTATTATCAACAACGATGGAATAAAGGTGATGAACATGATGTTCCTGTTGTCAGGGATTTAGTTTCCAAAGCTGATCCACTCTGGCTTCATACACTCTTGGAATGGTTCGATATAACAGAGTTGATGGATAAGGAGGTAAACTTACTATCAAGTGGCGAATTAAGAAAGTTCCTGATTGTGCGCTCTCTACTATCTAAACCCCGTATCTTGATTCTAGATAATCCGTTTATCGGGCTTGACTCTCCGTCCCGAAAGATTCTAAATGATTTATTAGTAAGGTTGTCCGAATTGGAACATTTACAGGTTGTATTGGTTCTTTCAAACCCTGAAGATATTCCTGTTTTTGTAACACATGTACTACCTGTATATAATAAGGAGTTGTTCCCTGTGGAATCTTATGATAGTTTTATGGGTAATGTTTCTCTTATTAACTGTTTATTTAAAGAAAAATCTGTTGACAATAATAGATCAATATATAACGAGAACGAGAAAACATTATCTTTTAACTATGCTGCCATATTAAAGAATATTCATATAAAATACGGTAAACGGACAATTCTAAAAGATTTAGATTGGCAGATAAAGCGTGGCGAAAAGTGGGCATTACTGGGAGCCAACGGATCGGGAAAATCTACTTTACTCAGTCTTATATGTGGAGATAATCCACAGGCGTATGCTAATGATATTACATTATTTGATAGAAAAAGAGGAACAGGTGAAAGCATCTGGGATATCAAAAAACGTATCGGATATATTTCGCCGGAGATGCATTTATACTATCTCAAGAATGTACGATGCCTGGATGTAGTTGGATCGGGATTTTTTGATACAATAGGCTTGTATCGGAAATGTAATGAGAGTCAGGAGAAAGAAGCTTTGGCATGGATGAAAATCTTTAGGGTAGATCACCTCAAAGATGTATCTTTTCTTAATATATCGTCAGGAGAACAACGGTTGGTGTTGCTTGCCCGTGTATTTGTAAAGAATCCTGATTTATTGATTCTTGACGAGCCTCTGCATGGGCTGGATGTAACTAATAAGAAATATGTGAAAAAGCTGATTGAAGACTTCTGCGGAGAGGACAAGTCGTTGATTTACGTTACGCATTATGAATCTGAGATACCGGATATTGTAAATCAACGACTTGTCTTAATCAAAAATGAGTAGTCAATAATATGGCTTTTATTGTAATACAAAAGTATATACTCCGGAAGATATCTTCCCTACATAAAGAAACGGTTTATCTTTTACTTTTTCTGTTTTTAAAGATTCTCCGTTACAGGTTACTTTAGTTTTACCTTTGATAAATGGCAGATATACTTCACCTTCCATATTAGCTGGAAGTTTCACGGTCATTGTATATATATCTTTGTTATTTATGCTTATTTCTATATTTCCCCTGATAGTTGGTATTTTCGATTCTACAGAGGTAAGCGATGCTATTTGAGGACATATCTTCACTTTCTCATACCCCGGCAATAAAGGTTCTACTCCTACCAGCCTGCGGGGAATGATGTTGGCAGGAACGGCTCCCCACGCATGATTCCAATCCTGGTTAGGCTTGTATTTATTATCCCAGGCCTCTAAAGATATGGTAGAGCCTACCCTTATCATATTATACCAGCTACGCACATCAGTGGATGTAAGCAGTGATAAGGCATATTCTGCATCATATCCATCATAGACCGACTCCATCAAAAATTGGGAGCCATAGACACTACATGCCATTTTCCGTGAACGGATATGCTCCATCACTGAAGATATATATTTGTCCGGAACAAGTCCGAAATCGAGGGCAAACATATTGGTATGTAGGGCGGAATGGGCGGTCGTATCACCATCCATGTATATCCCTCTTTTCTTGTCGAGGAATGTTTTGTTATATAATTCTTTAAAGTTAATATGCTCTTTTTTATAGAAAGTGGCATCGTTGGTTTTATCCAATACCGAAGCTATTTGTTCCATTAGCTTCAAGGCCTCGTAATGATAAGCATTGGTAACCGCATTGTAATCTGAGAAAACGAAGCCATCAGCCTCACCCTGATAATCAGATTCTTTACCCCAGTTTGTGTTTGGCCAGTCCACTATGTCCCTTATCTTTCCATTGAAATGGATCGAACCAGAGAATTCAGGAGTTTGCAATCCGGTAGTAGTCGATATCAGCCCGTTTTTCTCTCTCAATTGCATCAATGTTCTGTTTTGCAGAATCTCATAATTTGCTGCTAGTGAGCGTGTATCTCCTGTGTATAGATAATCATACCATGCGATCAATACCGATTGTAATATCCATTCTGTAGGCCATGTAGGATGCTCAAGCAAGTATTCATGTGAACGACGGGCCATAGAATATTCACGATCTACAGAATAATGCCCCAACTGATTAATAATAGCATCAGCTTCATACGGAATACGCTCCCTGTCGCCGTCAATATATATGCCTGTAAAGCTTGTAGCCTTAATGGAATAATGGCACAAATCCCATATCTGGTTAAGTATATCATTATCGCAATGAAAATATGCTTCATTATCATCAAAAGGATAGGTGACAGTCTCACGGATAATATCATTATTGTTTATCTCCTTTGTATATCCTACTATTTCGGCATAACGAAAAGGCAGTACCTCTCCTATATATGAAGGCATCTTTATGGCTGCATTCCCGGTATTGCGTTCGTCTTTTTTTATTTTGATACGATAGGTATGTGTGCCTTTCATCAGGGGCAAAATTTGGCTTTGGTACCGAATGGTACCTCCCGGAGAGGAATCCACCCTTTTGTCTTTTGAAAGTTCTCCCATATTAACTTGTACAGTATCCTGTCCGGTTTCTGAAGTTAAAGTCACAAGTAATTGTCCGAATGAAGCTTTTCCAAAGTCGAAAGTATGAACGTTATTATTTATTTTGCTTGTTGACTGAGGGTAATCCTTTGTCTTTACAAGAATTTCACCCGATGACGCATAGGACCTTAAATCCTTTCCTGTTCTGAATGCCTTTATTTCAGACCAGTCACTTTCACCATCAGTATTGGTATATGTTTTTACTCTCCAGTAATATGTTTTTGATGGTTGCAGTACTTCTCCTTTATATAAGACAGATACTGATTGATTACTTTCTGTTTTGCCACTATCCCAGATTGTACCTTTCAGTTGTTTTATTTCTTCCTGTTTGTCAGATAAAATAATACGGTAAGCCGTTTGCAGAGTCCCGGTCTTTTCTCCGGGTACTATCCAGCTGAAAATAGGATGTGTAGATTGGATCACTGCATATTGTAGCGGTTCAATTGCATTATCGATATCAGCTAAAGATATAGACGATGGATAACCATTGATATATACTTTATCTGTATGTTTTATCAGATCTGTAAGTAATCCTGTAGGACGATTTCCTGAAAAAGCAGGATTGATACATGAAAAGAGAAGAATAATGCAAATACAAATCTGTTTGATGTTTTTCATAATATTGGGCAATAATTTATATCTAGGTAGGTTAAGAGGATAAAATATTCTTGATCCGGTTAAATTTTTAACACTATGCGAATATACATAAAAATATGCATATTTTCGATTATAGATAAAAGGCTATAGTAGTATTGCTGCATTGAGAGAAAAAATTATTATTTTTGAATCCGTAACAAAAAAATATACTTCAAAATGGTTTTTCGGTTTTTAATTTTATCAGATGAAGTGGAAAACTTCAAGCGGGAGATTCAAATAGATGGAGACGCCACATTCTTTGATTTACACAAAGCTATCATAAAGTCAGTAGATTATAAAGACGGCGAGATGACATCTTTTTTCACCTGCAACGATGATTGGGAAAAAGAGCAGGAGATTACACTTGTGGAAATGGATACAAGCCCGGACGAGGATTCTTATACAATGGAAGCTACCCGTTTGAACAATCTACTTGAAGACGAGAAGCAAAAGTTGATGTATGTATTTGATTATATGACAGAGCGGGCTTTTTTTATGGAACTTCGGGAAATAATTCCGGGGAAAGATTTGGATGAAGCCGTTTGCAGTAAATCTATAGGCCAGGCTCCTGAGCAGTTTGTCGATTTTGAGACTATTGCAGCTAGTTCCACCGATTTGGATATGGGCGAGAATTTTTACGGAGATGAAAGCTATGACTTGGACGAACTGGATGCAGAAGGTTTTGACGGGCTGGATAATCCTCCCCTTCCCAGCGACGAGGAATATTGATGAAGCATCTTATAGTACTGCTTGGCCCTACCGGTGTAGGGAAAACAGCACTGAGCCTTGATGTCGCTGAATATTATAAATCACCCATTATATCAGCAGATTCAAGGCAACTTTATAAGGGGCTGGAGATAGGTACTGCTGCTCCAACAAAAGAGCAACTTATACGGATTCCTCATTGTTTTGTTGGCACTCTCAATGTGAAGGACTATTTTAGTGCCAGTGAATTTGAACAGGAGACATTGAAAGTAATATCCGGTCTTCATAAAACACATGATGTGGTGGTAGCTTCGGGAGGTTCTATGCTCTATCTTGATGCATTGTGCAATGGGATAGATGAAGTGCCTACCATAGATGATAGGTTGAGAAAAGATATCTATACATTATATGAAAAAGAGGGGCTTGAACCTATTCAGGCTCAATTAAAGATTTTGGATCCTGACTTTTATAATCAGGTTGATTTAAAAAACTACAAACGGGTTATCCATGCGCTGGAGGTTTGCCTGATGACGGGTAAATCATATTCTTCATTTCGAACAAATACAAAAAAAAAACGTCCTTTCAATATCATAAAGGTAGGCTTAAAAAGAGAACGCGAAGAACTTTATAAACGCATCAATCTCCGCGTAGATGAAATGATGCATCAAGGTTTACTCGAAGAAGCGAAAGCATTTTATTCCCATAAACACTTAAATTCTTTAAACACAGTTGGCTATAAAGAACTATTTAAATATCTGGATGGTGAGTGGACATTGGAATTTGCTATAGAAAAGATAAAACAAAATACACGCATCTATTCCCGTAAACAGATGACATGGTTTAAAAAGGACACAGAAATACACTGGATAGATTTATCAAATAGCACTGAATCACAAGCATTACAGGAGATTATAGATTTAGTAAAATAAATATGGTAAATCTGGTGTTATATGTAAAATATGGAAGATGTTTTTAAAACAATAAATAGTGTTTCCAAAGCAATATATACTGAAAAACGAAGTAAGTTTATTGCTTATGCTATACCTGTGCAATCAGTGGATGAGGTTAAGAATGAAGTCGAAAAAATACGGAAAGAATATTACGACGCTCGTCATGTTTGTTGGGCGTACATGTTGGGGGCAGAGCGTAAAGAGTTTAGAGCAAATGATGACGGAGAACCTTCCGGTACGGCCGGGAAACCTATACTTGGACAAATTAATTCAAATGAATTAACTAATATATTAATAGCTGTTGTCCGTTATTTTGGCGGGATAAAATTAGGAACTAGTGGCTTGATAGTTGCATACAGAGAGGCCGCAGCAGAAGCAATCAGTCTGGCAGAAATAATAGAAAAGACTGTTGATTGCCAATTATCCATATCATTTGAGTATCCTATGATGAATGAGGTTATGAAAGTGATTAAAGATCTGCAATCATCGATCACACACCAGATATATGATATGGATTGCATTATGACATTGGAGATACGTAAGTCTCATTTTGAAGAATTACAAAACAGATTAAGCAAAATCGATACCTTAGATATTATTGAAGAAAAATAAATAGATTTATCTATAATTCGTAAGATATATTGTTTGTTGCATAATCTCCGCAATAAAAAATAAAATTTAAAAGTTTGATAAGCTACAAGACTTTGGTAGATATAACACCTTTAACTAGAAACAAGTGACGTATTAATTTTTTATTTAATAAAAATTCGTCATAAGATTCTTTGTTTGCCGGAACTAGTCTCAATTGATGAGAATTCCCTTCAATAGTTCTGATATATTTTATTGTTGTAAAATTATCTGTAACAATCATATATATCTCGCCCGGTAATATTAGCGATGTATCAGTTTCTTTTAGAGCGACTATCGAGCCAGACTGTATTTGTGGTAACATTGAATCCCCGACAAAAAGTACAGCGAGATCGCAGTTAGATAAAGTCGGCACATCTATATAATATAAGGGGGTTGATAAGTTTATAGACTCATTTTTAGAATCAAACATTATCGAATCATAGTAAGGTATTTTTTTTGTGTTATTACTTCCTTTGTCACCCTGCTGTGATTGATAATCTAAATACATTGAACCCTCTCCTGTTAATAACCAAGATTTACTAATTTTACAATATTTTGTTGTAATTAATTCTGCTAAATCTTTGCTGATGGAATTTTTTCCGTTTTTTATTCGATATAAATTTTCTGATCGTTTTAATCCGATTGATATTGCGAAAGCATTGGTTGATAGGCCTGTGTTTCGAATAACTTTCTCTAATCTTTCCCAGTTATTATTCATTGTAATTAAATGAATTTAAAAAATAATTATAAAAAACCTTTGGTGTATTATATTAAATTGTATATTTGCAATAAAATATTGTAAAACCTGTAAATAAAACATCCTTATACAAAATAAGATGTGTATATATAAACAAGTAAAGTTAGGTATTTATCGTCTAAATAGCTACTTTTGAATGATTTTAAATAAAAAACACACATATAAACAAATTGATATAACAAGTCTGATAAACAATTAATTATTAACAACTAGCAATTTATTATGAAGAGAATTAGATTTTATGTTCCTGTTTTGGCTATCGCTGTGGCAGGGTTTGTGTTCTCAACGACATCGTGTGTAGATGATAGTGAGTCGCAAAGCGTAACAGAATTAAGAGAGGCTAACGCGGAAAAGCTAAAAGCTGAAGCTGCTTATCAAGCTGCCCAAGCCGAAGTTGCTAAGATATTAGCCGAAGCCGAAGCTGCTAAAACGCTGGCCGAAGCTGAGCTGATAAAAGCTCAAGCAAAATTAGCCGAAGCCGAAGCTGCTGCTAAACTAGCCGAAAACGAAAGAGAGGTGGAAAGATGGAATCTTGAAATAGCTCGATTGAAGAAGCAGCAAGAGGTGATTCTGAAACAATATGAGTATGATTTGGCTAAAGCTGAAGCTCAATTAGAGCAAGCTGAAATAGAGAATGCAATCAAACTGGCAGAGCTACAAAATCAATTGCTGGAAGAGCAAGCTAAAGGGGATGCTGTATTGAAGCAGGCAATATCTGATTATACTGACCTTTTGAGTAAAATTAGTGTATCGAAAAACACTATTTCTACTTTAACAAAAGACATTGCGGATAAAGGCCTTATCTTAAAGTATTATGAACTTGACGATAATCAGGGATATCTGGCTCTGATCGAATCATTGAATAAAGGTATCGATTCGAAAGAAAAGACTATCAAATCATATGAGGAAACAGTAACATTATATAATTCATGGTTAGAAAAAGGCGGCATTACTAACCTTGAGAAAGAAATAGCAGCAAAACAAAAAGAATTAGCCGAAATACAATATACCTTAACTGAAAAATATAAAGACCGCGATGCGAAGTTAGAAGTAATGAACAATGCTAAGGGTGCTGTAGAAGATGTCAGAAACTTATTTATTGGGTATGTATATGATGGAAATGGTAATAGTCTGAATTCAGGTTATCTTGTAAAATCAAATATGGGCTATTATGTTAAAGACCTCCAGCAAGTAACTTATCTTTCTGTAGGTGAACTTCAAAATCATCTAGCGAATTCTCTTACTCCTGAATTAGAATCGGATACAAAATTGTTAGCTGAGGCGAAAGAAATAGCTGATAAAGCAGAAAGTGAAATCAAAGCATTGTATGATGCCAGGGAAACCGCTCGTAAGGACATGGAGGCTAAGGATGAGGCTAAGGATGATGCTTATGCTAAACTACAAGCAGCTATTGCTGGAGGTGATGCCGAAAAGATAGCCGCTGCTCAAACTGTTTATGATAATGCTGTCACTGCTTATAACACAGCATATAGCGCATATTGGGGAGTTGATGGAGCTTATAATAAATATGCTCAGGCTCAAAGTGATCTAAATAATTACAAGCAAAGAGTAATTCAATATGAAAATTGGGTACGTTGGGATAATAGCGCAATAGAAAATGTGAATAAAGCTATCGCAATTTTGAAAAACGAGACAGAAAGTCCTGCTAAACTGGAAGAGGCATATTATACCGCTTATGATGCATATCAGGCAGCCGATGAAACATATTATGAAACATTGGTTAATGCTCAATCTTTGAAAAATACAATAGAAGATCTAAGTACAATAGTTTATCATAATGATAATGGACAAAGATCAGCAACAATAGATGATATTAAGGGATGGATTGAATCTTATGAAGAAGATATCGCTGATCTGAAATCTGAGATTGCTGATGATAAACTTGAAATAACTAAAGCTGAAGAGAAAAAGACAATCGATGTAGAGAAAATAACAAGAGAGAAAGCTAATCTGGAAAGCAAACTGGAAGGGGAGAAAGCTACACTTGCTATTTATGAAGCTCAGGCAAAAGCAGCAAAAGCTATTATCGACTCAAAAACAAAGTAAATAAAAAGTAAATCAATTCTGAAATGGGTTGGGGAAGGAATCTGGTTCCTCAACCCTTTTGGACACAAAACAGAAGCTAGAATGAGAAAAATTATATATTTAGTAATGCTCCTGTCCTTTACTTTGTCGGCTTTCGCGCAGAATACAGATGATGTTGCTCCGATGAAAGGGGATTGGATGTTTTCTGTGAATTTTGGTGTAGGCTCATATATCGGAACATCTGCTCCCAAACCTAATTTGTCTAATTATTCGCTTTCGGCGCCGATGACAGCTTGGTTTGACAAAAATCCGATATTAGACATGGAAGCCAGATGGCTTGTCGCAAACCGGTGGGCATTGAAAATGACAGGAGGTTTTAATTATGGAAACAATCCGGGCTATACAGAACTGACTGGTACAGCATCAGGAGAAATAGCGAATCCGGGTGATGTGCCAACCTATAAAGCTGTTCCGAACAGCGATAATATCCAATTTTTTATTGGAATAGGTGTTGACCATTACTTCAAAACGAAATGGAGTAGAGTTTTCCTCAGAGTAGGGGGTGAACTGGGATTTGCATACGGACGCGTTACCGTGAATGGGGAAGATGATATAGACTATATGGGAGCCGCTATTGGCGAAGCATATGCGTTTAAAGTTGCCCCGGTTCTGGGAGCCGATTATTTCTTTAATCAGGCATTATTCCTTGGATTTGATATCCGCCCTATAGCGTATCAATATTCAATGTATAGCGAACGCCCACAGGCAGGACTAAACTTACTTTCTTCAGATAATCACTCTTTTTCAATCTTATCACAACCAATGATAAAATTAGGTCTCAGATTTTAGAAAAGAAATCTGATTTATTAAATTAGGATAATAGTAATATGAGTAGAGACTGCGCGTGAGCACAGTCTCTATTATATTATTTATCACTCATTATCATACTGATGCGGTCGTATCCCCATTTTTCATCGGTTTCTTCATCCGATACAAATACATTTTGCCATCTGAAGCCTTTTATTTCTATCCTTTTAGAAGCAGTACCGTTCCACTCTATTTCGAATCCTGCATCTCTTAATTCCGAAACCACCTTATTTCCTATAATAATAGCTTCTTTGTCATTTTTCTCTTTCTCTCCATAAAAGCCAAGGCAGAGCGTTCCCGTTTCTATTACCCGTTCCAAATCCTGCCCGTGATAATAGCAATAGCCTATTGGTTTCACTCCTTCATCTTCTAGATCCTGCCATACATCTTGTGCATCATAGATAGCATCGGACTGGGTATATCCTGCATTGTGTAAAGCTACAATTTTTTGTTTGCACAACTTATCAAATACGGTATGGAGTCTCTCTGTATCGGTAGGGTGCTGCCAGTTTTTACTTTCCTTGTTATGTTTCTCATATTCGGAGGAAATGGTATTTCTGATCCAGTCTTCTGTAATCTCATTTTCCCATCCTTCGTCTTCCACCATCTCAAGGATGTCATCAATAATATCTTCTAATGATTCAAATCCCGATTTTATACTAACAAGGAAACGATCAAAAAGATATCTCTCATTTTCTGTCATAATGTAAAAAATTGAAATAATATATGTTTATATGATTTTAGATCAATCCAGGCGCATAATATTAGCCCCCAACTGATTAAGCCGTAGATCTATATTTTGGTAGCCTCTGTCTATTTGCTCAATATTATGGATAGTGCTTTTCCCGTCTGCGCACATAGCTGCGATAAGAAGGGCGATACCTGCGCGAATATCCGGTGAGGTCATTGTGGTGGCACGCATGGGGCGTTTACCTGTGCCAATTACCGTTGCACGATGCGGATCACAAAGTATAATCTGAGCTCCCATATCAATTAGCTTATCGACAAAGAACAAGCGGCTTTCAAACATCTTCTGGTGTATCAGCACACTTCCTTTAGCCTGCGTGGCAACTACCAGTAGTACGCTTATGAGGTCTGGAGTCAGGCCCGGCCATGGCGCATCGGCTATAGTGAGGATAGATCCGTCGATAAAAGTATCTATAACATATTCTTTATGAGCCGGGATATAAATGTCATCTCCTTTTCTCTCCAGCTGGATACCTAGTCGGCGGAATGTATCGGGGATGATCCCTAAATCGTCATAGGCTACATTCTTTATCGTTACTTCCGATGCTGTCATCGCTGCCATACCGATAAAACTACCAATCTCGATCATATCCGGTAGAATACGGTGCTTTGCTCCTTTCAAACTGGGAACCCCTTCAATCCGCAAGAGGTTTGAACCCACTCCGTTAATCTTAGCTCCCATCTGGATGAGGAGTTTACTTAGTTGCTGAATATAAGGTTCGCAGGCAGCATTATATATTACTGTTTCACCTTCTGCCAATACCGCAGCCATCAGTATGTTTGCCGTACCTGTTACCGAAGCCTCGTCAAGAACCATATATGTGCCTTTCAGTTTATCGGCAGAGATATTGTATATTTGTTGTGCATCGTCATAATCAAAGTTAGCGCCCAACTTTTGTATCCCGATAAAATGGGTATCCAGTCGCCGGCGACCAATCTTATCTCCTCCGGGCTTAGGCAGCATAGCTCTGCCAAAGCGGGCTACAAGCGGCCCTATTATCATTACCGAACCTCGCAGCGAAGCACTTTTCTTCATAAACTCCGGAGTTTGCAGATAATCTATATTTACATTCTCTGCTTTGAAAGCCCATGTATCTTCATTGACACGTCTTGTTTCCACACCCATTTCGCCTAACAGCGCAATGAGGTTGTTTACATCGAGTATATCGGGAATATTCTCTATTACTACTTCTTCAGGAGTAAGCAATGTGGCGCAGATGATCTGTAGAGCCTCGTTCTTCGCTCCCTGAGGGGTAATATCACCGCTTAAGCAGCAACCTCCTTCTATAATAAATGATGCCATTTTTCTATTTGTTTGATAATCAATGTTTAATTAAACCTGTTCATGATTAATAGATTCTCACTTCCGGTTCCAGATCTATATTGAATATGTGTTTTACAGCCTTTTGAATGTCCTTCATAAAGGAAACTATATCATTTCCATCAGGCGTCCCATAATTCACGATAATCAAAGGTTGATTTGGATATGAACCTACACTCTTCTCACGTTTTCCTTTATATCCGGCTTTGTCGATCAGAAATGCAGCCGATGTTTTTACCATTCCATCCTTTTGTAGATATGCAGGCAATCCGGGATAATCTTCTATTATCTTATCAGCATGCTCCTTTGTTATATATGGGTTTTTGAAGAAGCTTCCCGCGTTGGGAAGTACCTTTTCATCAGGTAGTTTTCGCTGGCGCACACGTATCACGGCTTCCCGTACATCCTGAATCGTTGGCTCTTCTATATTTTCCAATTCCTTGTTCAGGTCGAAATACTTGGGAATGTATGTGAATGTACGCTTTAGGTGGAAGATAACAGAGATGATAATGTATCTGTTAGCTCGTTTAAAGATGCTGTCTCTGTAACCGAATTCACATTCCTGATTGGAAAAAGAGACTACATCGTTTGTTTCCATATCGATAGACACCACTTCTTTTATCACATCCTTTACCTCTGCGCCATAGGCTCCGATGTTCTGGATAGGGGCGGCTCCCACGGTTCCGGGTATTAAAGAAAGGTTTTCCAGTCCGGCAAAACCACGATCCACGCAGTAGGATACCAATCCATCCCAGTTTTCAGAGGCTTTCACTTCAATAAAGATATCTTCGTCTTCCTCCTCTTCATCCGATATTTCTCTAAGTCCTTTTATATCAGTATGAATAACTAGTCCGTCAAAGTCTTTTGTAAAAAAGACATTACAGCCTCCTCCTATGATCAGTTTTTTCTTATGGGGATAGTCAGATAGGCACTTTCGAAGTTCTTCTATGTTCCGGGGTTCACAAAAAAGCTCGGCAAAAGCTTCAGTTTGAAAAGAATTGTAATGTTTTAATTGCGTCTGCTTATGATACTCCATTTCAGGGGTTATTATCTTTTGTCTCAAATATATACGTAAAATTACCTGTTACCATACATTTGCTCATAATACTTCATATAGTCGCCCGAAGTCACTTCTTCTACCCATTCCTGGTTATTGAGATACCAGTATATTGTTTTCACAATTCCTTTATCAAAAAAGGTTTCGGGTAACCATCCCAGTTCACTGGAAATTTTTGTCGGGTCTATCGCATAGCGTTGGTCATGTCCCTGCCTGTCCTTTACAAAAGAGATCAGGTTATCATTGATCCAACTTATATCTGTTGTTCCGTCAGCAAGTACCTCTTGTTTCTTCAGTACTTTACGGTATTCCGGTTCGTTTTCCATTATGTCATGGATGGTTTTGATCACCAACTTTACAATATCGATATTCTTTTTCTCATTATGTCCTCCAATATTGTAAACTTCATCAATCCTTCCATTATGCAATACTGTGTCTATCGCTTTGCAGTGATCTCCTACATATAACCAGTCGCGGACATTGCTTCCATTGCCATACACAGGTAATTGCTGTCCTGCCAGTATATTCTTAATAATCAGCGGGATCAGTTTTTCAGGAAAATGATATGGCCCATAATTATTTGAACACCTTGTTATATTGACAGGCATTTTGTACGTTTCGCCATAAGCCTGCACAATAAGGTCTCCGCCTGCTTTTGCTGCGCTATACGGTGAACGGGGTGATAGTGTCGTGGTTTCTGTAAAATACCCCTCATCGCCTAATGAGCCGTAAACTTCATCGGTAGACACCTGAAGAAATTTTACCCCTTTCCGCCAGACAGGGTAGTTATTATCATCTTTACCCTCTGTCCAGTATTTCTTTGCCGTATCGAGAAGATTTTGCGTACCTAGCACATTCACTTGTAGAAAGAGCTGAGGATTCTCAATACTTCTGTCTACATGGCTTTCTGCTGCGAAGTTCACAACATAATCTATTGTATGTTCCGAAAATAGCTGCTCTGTTACCTGGCGGTCACAGATATCCCCTTTGATAAAGGTTATCTGCGGATTTTTTAGCTCTTCTGTCAGAGTTCCGAGGTTACCGGCATAAGTGAGGGCATCTAAAATGATCAGCTTGGCTTCGGGATATTTTGATAACATATGCTTTACAAAATTTGACCCGATAAACCCGGCCCCGCCTGTAATTAGATAAGTCATTTATATAGTCTTTATTTTCTTTAAATTATTAAATTACACAAAAATAAAGAAAAATCCGATATATACTCAATTAATATGAATGAGTAGTTAAAAAATTAGCAATTATTCATTTTAACTAAAAGGTAACAAAGGTAACAGATTCCCATTGTTTCCTGTAGGGGCAGTGGCTTGTCCCTGCCCGCTTCGTCATACATTCGGGTTACAATACCCTTTTTAACTAAAAGGTAACAAAGGTAACAGATTCTAGCTATTAGCTGATAGCCGTTAGCTTTTTCATCCTCTCTGTCATCCTGACGATAGGAAGGATCTCTCCTTAGATGTAAACATTTTAACTAAAAGGTGACAAAGGTTACACTTTTCCATCAATTTCTTCAAAGAGCATTTTTCGTTTTGGCCCCGCCGATTTACGCTTCGCTCCACTTTCCACTTTCCACTTACTACTAACTATAGATAAATTCGTTTAAATAAAATACACACTGGCGCGATATTGTTTGTCATTTAATATGTAGTTTTGTTAAAGGAAAGAACTTTTTGAAAAGATATCCCGTTAATGTGTTCTGATATAATACTTAAGAGATGAAAATAAAACTACAACTAAATTACCAAACCAATTGGGGACAATCTGTCTGCGTCTGTGGCTCGATACCTGAATTAGGCAGCCGGGATGAAAACCGGGCTGTAGAGATGGTGAATAATCCCCCTTCCGCATGGAGTCTCGAACTGGAAACAGATAGCGTAGAGACAATCGAATATTATTATCTAATAAAGGAGCAGGGGAGAGTGGTGCGGAAAGAATGGGGTAGTCCGCATAAGTTATCTGTGGAGAAAGATCAAACATACGAATCCGATGATCTGTGGCAGGATGAGCCTACCCAAAAATACCTTTATACATCGGGATTCTCCAACAGCTTTTTCCATCACGAACTAAAGGCTAAACTCAAATATTACAGGAATACATTATTATTGAATATATATTGCCCCTATGTAAGGAAAGACCAGCTATTGGTGCTGTCGGGCGAATCGGCATTGCTGGGAGACTGGAGCGCGGATAAAGCGTTGCCTCTTACCCCTGTAGAGCCCGGTATATGGCAACTGGCTGTAAATGCTGCGCTCATAGAAATACCCCTTCAATATAAACTGGCAATATATGATACAAACCTGAATAAGATAGATAGCTGGGAAGAAGGGGCTAACCGCATTTTGTTACCCTGTAATCCAACGGATAGTCCGGCAAGTGTAAAGAAAGAATCGCTTATTTATCGCCGGGCAGAGATGAACTGGAAAGCCGCCGGAGTAGCTATTCCGGTCTTCTCGTTACGGTCGGAAGACAGTTTCGGGATAGGGGAATTTTCCGATCTGAAAAAGATGGTGGATTGGGCAGCCGTTACCGGGCAGCAAATTATACAAATATTGCCTGTAAATGATACGACGGTGACTTATACATGGATCGATTCTTATCCATACAATGCTATTTCTACTTATGCCCTGCACCCTATCTATTTAGGATTGAAACAGTATCCTTTGAGGAAGAAGGCTTTACTGAAAAAATACATGGACGAGGCCGCTGAACTGAACAAACTGGATTCGGTGGACTATGACAAGGTAATGACGCTCAAATTCTCATATTTGAGGGAACTGTTTGCAGAGATAGGGGAGAAGACGCTCGCTTCGGAAGATTATAAAGCATTCTATACCCATAACGAAGCATGGCTGTTTCCTTATGCCTGCTTCTGTTACTTACGCGATAAGCATCGGACTGCCAACCATACACTGTGGAAGAATCACAGTGGATATGACAGGAAGAAGCTGGAGCAGTTTATTAAAAGGAGTCCGGCCGTAAAACAAGAGGTGAATTTTTTGTTTTTTATCCAGTATTTGCTTCATCAGCAGTTGACTGATGCGAGGGAGTATGCCAACCGGCACAATGTTATATTAAAAGGAGATATCCCCATCGGCATAAACCTCAACAGTGTGGAAGCATGGACAGAACCTCATTTGTTCAACCTCGGTGTGCAAACAGGTGCGCCGCCTGACGATTTCTCATTCTTTGGCCAGAATTGGGGATTCCCTACCTACAATTGGGAAGAGATGGCAAAAGACGGTTACCTGTGGTGGAAGAAACGATTCCGTCAGATGGCGAATTACTTCGATGCCTACCGTATCGATCACATTTTGGGCTTCTTCCGCATATGGGAAATACCTTTGTCCTCTGTGCAGGGGCTGTTGGGCTATTTCAGTCCGGCTTTGCCGTTATCGGTAGACGAGATGAATTCATACGGATTCAATTTCGATGAAGATCGTATGACAAAACATTACGTCCACGATCATTTTCTGGGTAATTTATTCGGTGTATATACTTTCGAGGCTATTGAGAAGTACCTTCAACCTGTAGGTGACCAGTATTTTCAGCTCAGGGAAGACTTTGATACACAGGCCAAGGTGAGGGAATACTTTATGGCTTATAATGACGACAAGGCCAACCACATCAGGGATGCCCTGTATAGCTTATGCAATGAAGTACTGTTTATAAAAGATAAGAATGATCCTACGAAATACCATCCGCGCATTACGGCACAATATACGTTTTCGTATCAGGATTTGGAACAAGGGCAAAAAGACGCTTTCAACCGTCTGTACGATGATTTCTTTTTCAGGCGACACAATCAGTTTTGGCGCGAACAGGCATTGCGCAAACTGCCTCCGCTGATTTCATCTACTTCGATGCTGGTATGCGGCGAGGATTTGGGAATGGTTCCCGATTCTGTCCCTCCCGTTATGCACGAATTGCAGATATTGAGCCTCGAACTGGAGCGTATGCCTAAGTTCGCAGGCGCGAGGTTCAGCCGTTTGTCCGACCTGCCTTACCTCAGTGTTTGCACCACTTCCACACACGATATGTCGCCTCTCAGGTTGTGGTGGAAAGAAGAGCGTAATGTGATACAATCTTATTACAATGATATATTGCAATGTAAGGGTGTCGCTCCCGAAGACTGCGATTCCGATATTTGCTGGCAGATAGTGAACAATCACTTGCAGGCATCCTCTATGTTGACTATCCTGCCCTTACAGGACTGGCTGTCGGTAGACGATAAACTGAAACGTCCCGATCCCGGAGAGGAACGGATAAATATTCCCGCTATATCGCGGCATTACTGGAAATACAGGATGCATCTCACACTGGAAGAACTAATAAACGCAACGGCATTCAACCAGCAGATCAGGCATGCTATCGAAGCATCGGGAAGGAGTTGACGGATATATTAAATATTGCAAACTGTAGGGGCGAGTAAACATTCGCCCGTCAAAATCATCGGGCGAATGTTTATTCGCCCCTACATTCTCGTCAGTATGACAAGTATGCGATAATAATTTTATATTTAACTTAATTCGATTAATCAAATCCGGAAGCCAAGGCGTAAGTGTAAGGTTAAAAGCAAACTCTCATGATGCACATTGTGATAGTTATTATATTCTACGGCTTCCGGAGTGATTTTTAGTTGATTTGTTTATCTTTACAAAGATATTGTGAAAAAAAAGCGTACGAAAATAAAAGGGGGATTTATTGTTAGTCTTTGAAGATTATTGGATTATGACATTTCCTTGATATTAAAATCGGGAATATGCGAAAAAATCCGATATTCTCAGGCTTAAATCAGAGACTTATAATAGATTTGTATTAACAAATATCGCTATACTACTGTTCAACAACAAAAAGAATAAGATAATGGAAGAGAAAAACAAAGCACCGGAAAAATGTAATCATCAGGGAAAGAATATCGAGTTTTGGCGGACGTTTAACAAATGGACTCAGAAGCAGTTGGGAGACGAAATAGGACTTTCGCAAAACACGGTCAGCGACTTGGAGAAACAAGAGAAAGTAGACGAAAAAACATTAAAGAAGATAGCGGAAGTTCTCGGTATAGATATCAGGCATTTGCTGAAATGCAATCACTCGGATATACTTGATACCTGCAAGAATGTGATTAACTATTTCGTAAACGAAGGGGTTTCAGTCGCTAATGTAGGGGGAGAAAATAATAATGCTAGTTCTACTTCTACTTTAAATAATTTTCCTTTAGAAAAAGTCTCTGAACTGTACGAGAGGCTAATGGAAGCCAAAGAAGAAATCACGCTGCTAAAAGCCGAAAACGAGCGATTAAAGAATAAGGGATAAATCCCCGTTGTTATACTGTTTCGTCCTAAAATATATCTAATGTAGGGGCGTAATGCTTACGCCCACCATAGATAACGGGCGTAAGAATTACGCCCCTACACATTTCAGCCTTTTCCTCCCTTAATGCGTAATATTGACGTTATATTTTGTATATTTGCTAAAGCCCAATAATACTTTCCCGCTACACTCTTCTTGCTATAGTACAATAAGATAGTTGATTAATAATCTTAATACTTATAGTTATGAAGTTGATTTATATCCTTTTACCATTTTTGTTACTGTGTTCGTGCAGTGAAGATGATGATCCCGTCATTATCGAAGAAGAAGACCATTCCGTAAAGATAGAAGCGTATTATACATTGAAGAATGACAACAGGTTGTATAATGATGTTGATTCAGACGTTTTCATCTATTATGGAATTTATAGTAGTCATCTATTGGAGTATGATACCTTCGAGGATGGCGTCTGGTCAAATGAAGAAGGAGAACTCCGTCCTGACCTGCATTTTAAGATCGACTCTGAGGGAAAATGCGAATTCATATCAAAAAGATATGATGAAATAATAATGATACTACTGGTAAGCAAGTATTACAACATGATGGCTCATACTGGTTTTTCCAGTTCTAAACCAGGAACTTCTGCAAAGTTTATTTTTAATAATTAGTATTGCCGAATTACCTTAACTAATTAATAATACCGATATCTTATAAATGGCAGCAATGTAGGGGCGTAATGCTTACGCCCGTTGGTTATTGCGGGCGAATGACAATTCGCTCCTACATTTAATTATGATATCAGCAATTTAAAGAACATTAAAATCCACCCACTGATTCACATATTTTATTATTACTTTTACAGATATGAATAAAACTCTCGATCATGAAAAACAAATTATTGCTCTTAACTGCTGTCGCTATACTGTCTGCATATGCTTGCAACAGAAAGCCGAAGACAACCGATGAACCGGAAGAAAAATGTACGGTACAGCATCAGGACTGGACACGTAGCGCTGTTATCTACGAAGTGAATATCAGGCAATATACCAAGGAAGGGACATTTGCCGCATTCGAGACGCATTTGCCCCGCCTGAAGGATTTGGGTGTGGATATACTTTCTCTTATGCCTGTCAATCCTATTGCAGAGAAAGATAAAAATGGAATGTTGGGCAGTTATTATGCTGTTGGAAACTACAATGAAGTAAATCCTGCATTCGGAAGCAAAGACGACTTTAAGAAACTGGTAGGTAAAGCACACGAGATGGGATTTAAGGTGATGCTGCAATGGAACGCCTCATCCACAGGAAAGGGCCATGTATGGATGACAGAGCATCCCGATTGGTATCAGAAAGGCAGTTCGGGCAATGTACAGGAATCTAAAGACCGGGATTCTTTGTCCAAGCTGGACTATAGCAATCAGGAACTACAGGCAGCTATGACCGAAGTAATGAAATACTGGCTGACAGAATTCAATCTCGATGGCTTTTTCTGCAATGAAGCGCATGAAGTACCTGTAAGCTATTGGAATGTATTACGCAAAGAGTTAGAGAGTGTGAAACCTGTATTTATGGCTGCCGGGTCGGGTGATAATACCTTACTTAGCAATGCATTCGATGCCAATTATTCCATAGACCTGTCCCAATTATTAGAAAATATGAATAAAGGCAAGAGTAATGCAGAGGATATAACAGCGTATATCCATAGGCTGGATACCATGATAATAGATACAATGCTTTGTCTTGATGCCTATAAGATCAACTATCTGACTAATGGTGTGCAAAATGCATTTAGCGGAACAGAGTATGACCGTTATGGAAAGATGACAGAACTCTTTGCTGTGCTTACCTATACGCTGAATGGTATGCCGATGCTCTATACAGGGCAGGAAGTGGGTATGAAGAAAAAACTTTCGTTCTATGATAAAGATATGGTTCCATCATGGAAAGAGAATGCAACTACCAAATTCTACAAGAAACTGAATGAATTGAAGCGTACGCATCCTTCTTTACGTGCCGGACAGATGGGAGGAACGATCAGGAAATACAGCGCAACGGATGGCGATAAGCTGCTGATTTTTTCGCGTGAGCGTGCCGGGAAGGAACTGATGGTGATGCTGAACTTTTCCAATAAATCTATCACCTATTCGAGCAACGATGCATTGTCGAGGAATAATTATACCGACTTCTTTTCAGGCAAAAAAATAGGGATGCTGCCTAAGACACTCAAACCATACGAGTACAGAGTACTGACAAGAGAATAAGCCAATAAAAAAGCACCGGATTCCGGTGCTTTTTTATTATTCTGATAAGATTAAAGAGTTATTAGCGGGTGAAGCTAGTTGTTATAACTGCTTTAGTTACTTCGTCATCCGGATAGTTTTCTTTATAGCTTTCAGTTTCATCAACTTCAAGTTTAAGAGAAGCTTCTTTAAGGTCTGCAACCTTATATGATATTACAGTTTCGCTTTCTGCACCTTCTTCTGCTTCATAAGTAAGAGCAAGGATTCCATCCTTATAGGTATATGTTCCTTCCTCAGTTTCGTCTCCGTCTGCTCCCTTAAAGACAGCTGTAAAAGAAGCATCCTCTTTTAATGTAAGGCTTTTGAATCCGTCTCCTTCAAATTCTTCTTTTATTTTTGCTATAGCTTCAGCATCTTTAGCTTCTACCTCGATACTCTCCGCAGCATCTTTCCATTCCCCTACGATTTCGGTCTCGTCTTCTTTAACAGTCACTGCGATAGGGGCTGTTTTACCTTCTTTATCTTTCACTGTAATTGTTGCAGAACCTACAGCCTTAGCTTCGATTGTAACTTCGCTTTTCTGTAGATCTACGGTTGCATCGGCAACATCTTTATTACTGCTGCTTACAGTATAGTCTCCGTTTCCTTTAGTAATTTTGATAACAGAGGTTTTGCCTACTGCCAGAGTTTCTGAACTTTTTGCTAATGTTAGTTCAACAACATTGTCATCATCGTCCCCACATGATGCAAAACCTACGCTCAAAGCGATTACTAAAAGCGATAAAAGAATTTTGTTTAATTTCATTTTTTAATGTTTTTAAGTTACACAGTAAATAGATGAAAGTTTGGAAAAGAAAGTTGCATCTTCATTTTTCACTAAAGGACAAAATAATATAATATGAATTATCTTTCCGGAGTAATGTTTTTATTTTCAGAGTTATAAAAGGTAGTGTGAAAAAATGTTTAATTATCTGTATCGCGGACTTTGGCGTAATAATACAAAACAAAGACGCCACATGAGAATATCTCATGCAGCGCCTTATATGATAGTATAGATTTGTATTATTATCCGATAGATAAAAGAGCTACTCCTTCAAGTACCGAATCTCCCGGATTCACATATATTTCAGTCACTTTACCATCTACCGGAGCCTGTAAGGCATTTTCCATTTTCATGGCTTCCAGCATAGCGACTGTTTGTCCTTTTTTCACTTGGTCACCCACATTTACCTGGATCCCGATAACGATACCCGGTAGAGGCGCTTTTACAGTACCTGCTCCACCTCCGGCAGGTTTGTTTGCGCTCGGAGCAGCAGCCGTAGCTTTAGGAGCCGTAGCAGCAGATGCTGGCGCAGCTTTAGCGGCCGGACGGCTAACAAGGCTTACTTCCTCGTCCCCGTTAACTAATTCTACTTTATAGTTAGTTCCGTTTACAGCTACTTCAGCAAGGTCGCCCTCCATTTTATTCACGGCCACTATATATTCCTGACCGTTGATTCTGTATATGAATTGTTTCATGATGATTTTGAATTTTATTTTCTTACTGGCATTTGAAGCATAGCCTCCCTTTTGTCGGCCCAAGGCAAATAATCTTTTGATACATGTTTTATAGTCAGCACATTGCTTTCTATATCATGTTGATGCTGTTCTTCATATATAGCCATTGCTATTGCTGCCAATACTTCTTTTGATATATTCTGATCGCTCATTGTTATATTAATTTTGAAGGATTACAGAGGCAGGTTGTCATGCTTTTTAGCAGGATTAACTTGCTTCTTGGTTCTCAATTGTTCCAAAGCACGGATCACACGGAAACGTGTATTACGTGGCTCGATAACATCATCGATATATCCATAGCGTGCAGCATTGAAAGGATTACAGAACAATTTGTTGTATTCTTCTTTCTTAGCAGCAAGTTCTTCAGCCGGGTTAGCCGATTCTTTAATATCTTTAGCATAAAGCACTTCAGCAGCACCATCTGCACCCATTACTGCGATTTCGGCAGTTGGCCATGCGTAGTTGATGTCTCCGCGAAGTTGTTTACAGCTCATTACAATGTGAGAACCTCCATAAGATTTACGCAGCGTAACAGTAACTTTAGGCACAGTAGCTTCTCCATAAGCATAAAGAAGTTTTGCTCCGTGAGTGATTACAGCGCCATATTCCTGACCTGTACCCGGAAGGAATCCCGGTACGTCTACCAATGTAACCAAAGGGATATTAAATGCATCGCAGAAACGAACGAAGCGTGCAGCCTTACGTGAAGCATTGATATCCAATACTCCGGCAAGGTATTTAGGCTGATTGGCAACAACGCCAACAGATTGTCCGTTCATACGGGCAAAACCGATAATGATGTTCTTAGCATAGTTAGCATGTACTTGAAGAAATTCGCCATTATCGACAACAGCTCCGATTACTTCAAACATGTCGTATGGCTTATTCGGATTGTCAGGAATGATTTCGTTAAGTAAATCGTCCATTCTGGCAATTGGGTCAGTACATTCTTTACGTGGAGCTTCTTCCATATTGTTTTGTGGAAGGAAGCTATATAATTGACGGATCAATGAGATACCATCGTCTTCATTTGAAACAGAGAAATGCGCCACACCCGATTTGGTTGTGTGTACACTTGCTCCACCAAGTTCTTCCTGTGTTACATCTTCACCTGTCACTGTTTTCACCACTTTAGGACCAGTCAGGAACATGTATGATGTACCTTCTGTCATCAGGGTAAAGTCAGTCAAAGCCGGAGAATATACAGCACCACCGGCACAAGGCCCGAAGATACCGGATATCTGAGGAATAACACCCGATGCAAGAATATTACGTTGGAATATTTCGGCATAACCTGCAAGTGCGTTTACTCCTTCCTGAATACGTGCGCCACCCGAGTCGTTAATACCGATTACCGGTGCACCTACTTTCATTGCCATGTCCATCACTTTACAGATCTTCAATGCCATTGTTTCTGACAATGAACCTCCGATTACAGTAAAGTCTTGTGCAAAGATATAAACCAGGCGGCCTTCGATTGTTCCGCAACCGGTTACCACACCGTCACCTAGGAATTTTTGTTTATCCATTCCAAAGTTTGTACTACGGTGTTCAACGAACATATCGAATTCCTCGAAACTACCTTCGTCAAGTAAGAGTGCTATACGTTCGCGTGCTGTGTATTTGCCTTTTGCATGTTGAGCTTCTATTCTTTTCTCGCCTCCACCAAGACGGGCTTTAGCACGAAGCTCCATCAACTCTTTAACCTTTTCAAGTTGGCTCATGTTTTAATATTTTAGATTCTAATTAGTTTAGCTATATGTAAAAATGACTTTACTACATTTTATAAATGCTGTAAAGTCATTCTGATTATTTATTGGGATTTTCACACAATTCGGTGAGGACGCTTCCCGTTGATTTCGGATGCAGGAATGCAATATTCAATCCTTCTGCTCCGCCGCGTGGTGCTTTGTCTATTAATTGAACGCCTTTCGCTTCCATTTCAGCCAGAGCGTTAGCCACTCCATCCACACTGAATGCAATATGATGGATTCCTTCTCCTTTTTTCTCGATGAATTTAGCAATTGTACTCTCCGGGCTGGTAGGCTCAAGAAGCTCAATTTTTGTTTGCCCTACTTTAAAGAATGCAGTCTTTACTTTCTGGTCTTCTACAACTTCGATATTGTAACATTTCAGACCTAAAACTCCTTCATAATAAGGTAGTTGTTCTTCTATGCTTTTTACAGCGATACCTAGATGTTCAATGTGTGAAATATTCATGATTTTTATATGAATAAAAAGTTATTATTTTGTTCGGCGCAAAGGTAGTATTAAAATATAAGACAAAGAAATTATAAGCCTTAAAAAACTATTTTTATGCACAAAGTATCGCTGTTTGTGCAATCTCTCTTTTTTATTATGCTAGTTTATTAAGTAATAGATGTTTAAGAATAGGATAAAATATGAAGAAAAAACTTAAAAAAGGATGGATATATGGTTTTTTATGTTAAATTTGTAATGAGCAGGGAACAATTTGAGGGATTTAGTCCTTTAACTATATAGCCACTAGTGTTTCATCTTTTAAAGTAACAGAGCCATGAGAATAAAGAATGCTT
Source organism: Prevotella sp. (assembly GCA_031285905.1). Classification (GTDB taxonomy): domain Bacteria; phylum Bacteroidota; class Bacteroidia; order Bacteroidales; family Dysgonomonadaceae; genus Dysgonomonas. The sequence goes on along the minus strand of JAITVH010000139.1, from coordinate 60,296 downwards.
TAAGAGGAGGGGATTTAGTCTATAGAGTAGACCCCAGTAAGTTGTCGATAAAGGTATTTAAAATCAGCAGTAAGGACGAAATGTATAATTTTGCCACTACTACTTATGAGAATTTTTCGATAGAATGTGAGAAAAAAAGATTTCAATTACCTTTCGGTGATTTTCCTTTCGAGTTTAGAGGTCTTTGGTATTTCCTGACTGAAGACGATGCCAAAGATTTTATTAAAGCTCAGATTGGGATGTGAAAATAAATGCTTAACTAATCTTAGTACTCTACATGGGGCTGACAAATTTGCCAGCCCCATGTGTTATATCAATGATCAATCAATATTTCAATATCTTTCCTGATCCCGCTATCGACTTCTTTATGGTTGGTTCACCTTTATATTTGATAGTACCGCTTCCCGAGATCTTTACATCCAGTTCTTGCATAGCATTTACATCGAAATTTCCACTGCCCGATACACTGCATCTTACAATGTTTGACTCCATTTCCAAAGCATCTATTTTCCCGCTTCCTGATACAGAACTGCTTATTTCGTTGGCTTTTCCGGCAACCTTAATGTTGCCTGAACCTGATGTTGACGTATTAAGGTTATTGCATGTTATATTATCTGCCTGAATCTTTCCGCTTCCTGACAGGTTTATCTTAAGATTTTCAGTTTGAAGAGTTCCTTTTAGATATATATTGGTAGAGCCTCGTCCATAAATCTCTGCCAACTCTTTAGAATTGGTGTAAATAACATATCTACTTGGATGTAAATTTTCTTTACTGCTGATTGATAATGTATTATTATCTGTATTTATTTGAAGCAGAGGAAAAAGATTCTCATCTATTTCTATTTTAAGATAAGGTTCGGCATCTGCTTTTTGTTCATAAGTTATTTGTGCACTACCCCCGAAATCAATCTTATTATATTCACTGATGGCAACTTCCTCTATCAGAATATTCTTATTGCCTTTTACGGCATTAAAAGAATTGAATACGCAAGATTGTAGTGAAGCAACTAAACAGATGCACAAAATCATAGAAATAGTAGTTTTCATATCTTTATATTTAATAGGTTTTAAATATATGACAGTAAAATAGATAATATGGTTACAATAAATATTGACTTTTTTTGAAATTTATTATATGCGACTGATTATAAATGAATTAAAATGGTGGTTTTATCTCTTATCTATAGGCTTATATTCCCTGATCTCGGAAGCATTCTTATAAGCAGGGCGTATGATACGTTTCTGTCTGAAATTGAGTTCCTCAATCCGGTGTGCAGTCCAGCCTACGATACGTGCCATCGCAAATAATGGGGTAAATATCTCTTGTGGCAAACCTATCATATCATATATAAAGCCCGAATAGAAATCCACATTGGCACATACCTGCTTCTTTTTGTTTTTCCCCTTGAATTCCATGAAATTATATATCGCCCGTTCTTCCAATAGATTCATGAAATTGAACTCGGCCTCTCTCCCTTTTTCTATAGCCAGGTCGCGTGCCATTTCTTTCAACAGCATAGTCCGGGGATCAGATATAGTATAGATTGCATGCCCGATACCATAAATCAGTCCTGTCTTATCATATGCTTCCTTGTTCAATATTTTCTTTACATAAGCATCTATTTCATCTACACTAGCCCAGTCTTTTACATTCTTCTTTATATTCTTCAGCATGTCCACTACTTTAAGGTTTGCACCTCCGTGTAACGAGCCTTTTAGTGAACCAATACCTGCTGCTATAGCTGAATAAGTATCTGTTCCGGCCGAACTGGTTACCCTGACAGTGAATGTTGAGTTGTTCCCGCCTCCGTGGTCAGCATGTACCATCAGCGCGAGGTCTAGTATCTTCACATCAAGAGGGGTATAGTGATGTCCTTTCATCAGGTACAGAAAGTTCTCAGCTAAGGAAAGATTTGGTTGTGGATGCCTGATATGTAATGATTGTCCTCTGCTATGCCTCAAAGCATTATGAGCATAAGCGACAATAGTAGGAAATGTAGCAATCAGGTTTAACGATTGCAGAATGAGGTTTTCTGGAGTCGTGTCATCCGGTTTTTCATCAAAAGTATATAGTTCAAGCACACAACGCGCCAGATAGTTCATAATATCATGCCCTACAAGATCAAGTATATGCATCACAATTTTAGGCTTCAAGTCCATCATACAACTCAAGAGCTCTGAAAATTCTCTAAGCTCACCTTTATTCGGAAGATTGCCGGAAAGGATCAGGTATACTACTTCTTCAAAGCCGAGCCTATTTTCCTTCTGTGCTCCCCTGACAATGCTTTCGAGGCTGATACCCCGGTACATTAGCCTGCCGGGTATAGGGAATGTGTTTCCGTCTTCGTCTTTGTCATATCCCACGACATCACCCACTTTGGTAAGCCCTACAATAACCCCGGTATGGTCTTCATTCCGCAAACCGCGCTTTACATTCAGCTTTTGGAATAATTCGCTATCGATATTGCATGTGTCGTTTACTGTAGCAGATATTTTGTTTACTATTTCTCTATCTTTTAATCTTTCCATAATTAACCTGTTAAATGAAGACTTTTACATTCCGGACATTTACTTGTTATAAACTTATTTGATAAGCTAAGTAATAGATATGATTTTTGTCCCACTGTTTAATAAATACAGTTAACCAAAAGTACAAAAAAATGTTATTCATATATCTGATTTGTCAAAAATACTTGCTTTTCCCTTATAGATAAATTGGTATTCATATTATTCATTAACTTTAAGCTATTAAATAGAAACCTTTTGAATAATTATGAAGAAGCACGCCTATTTGTTATTGATAATCTTTATATCATCGTGTGGTAGTTCGGTAAATAGAGGCAATGATAAAGCCGTAGAGCATACATGTACATCTTTATTTTCAGATCCTCATTTTCAAAATGGATTTAACATTCTCTCAGTAAAAGAGGGCAACGGGGAGATTCAGGGTGTTTTCGACTATCAGGGCAAAGCCGGAGGTTCTCCTACATGGCGTATCGCTCAATGGAATAATTACAATAATGATCTGCTGAATGCTCAATATTCGGATGAAGACGGAGTTCATACATACCGCACTGCCAATGGAAATGTTGTGTCTGTAGATTCGAATACCGGTTCTCTTAAACTGGGGATAAATACATCTACCGAATACGGGAAAAACGGGATAACATCTAACCCGCGAAAGAATGGAGAGTCGTGGCCTCATCTGCTAATAGAATATGTACTTGGAGATAAGGAAATATTAAAGATATCAGATAAGAAGGAGGTAAGGATGAACATAGCTTATAATATCACAGACTTCAAAGACAGAATGCCGGATGGTACTACAGATAAGGGTTTACATACGGCTCAGTTTCAATGGTATGTAACTGTGCAGAATCGTACTCAGGGATCAGAAGATTATGGGCAGTACATCTGGTTCGGACTCAGTTTCTTCGATGTGCGTTATGAGATTCCTCCTGCCTATGCTGCAGAGGATGGAGGAAAAGAGCATAATACAGGGGCTTTCATCTATGTTCCTGATATGCGCGAGATATTAGTTGATGGCAAAACCGAAATAGGTAAAGATATGCTGGTGGATGTTGATATTCTTCCAATGATCAGATCGGCGTTTAAATTAGCACAGGAGCGTAATTACCTGAAAAATACCACATGGGATGATTTATATATCACCACATCCAATATCGGTTGGGAAGTGCCCGGGACATATGATGCCACAGTCAGAATCGATTCTTTGAATATAAGATACAAATAGTCTGTTTACCCTACTGATTACAGAATTTATCTTTAGTATTATCTTCCTGCCATTCGTATTCTATCCGGTAAGCGATCCTCCTGGCCTCGTCGATGCCTTTCATATCGCTGATGAATCCTAAAGCCATGTCAATTCCGGCACTGACTCCGGATGAGGTATAAAATTTACCATCATTAACCCATCTAGCTTCTCTTATCCATTCTACCTCTTTACGGCTCTCTTTTACCCACTCAAAAGCGCGTTTGTTCGATGTCGCATTCTTATGATCCAAAAGCCCGGTTTTGGCTAACAGCGCGCTTCCGGTACATACTGTCAGAACATACCTACAACTTTCAGCTAATTCTTTAAGTTTTGAAATAAACACTTGATTGTCTATTTCTTTTCTTGTGCCCATACCTCCTGGTACAAATAGTATATCCGATGCCTTGATATTCAGTGTATTCAAAGGCTTTGTCTCTATCTTTATATTATCATTATTACTGATAATTCCTCCTGCCAAAGAGAAGTACTCGAGGAAGAAACCATCTGCTTTTCCAAAAACTTCCACAGGACCAAAGACATCTAATGTCTCAAAATAAGGGAATAACACAATATTTATAGTTGTATACATTATTTTAACTAAAAGGTGACAAAGGTTACACTTTATATACTATCCATCTAGAAAGCCAAATCACAGTTTCTTTCAATATCATCAATCTTTGCGCCAAGACTCTTATAAAATCTGATAGCCGGATGGTTCCACTCCGAGACCTGCCATCTAAGTCTGTTGCATTCCTCCTTTTTTGCCAGTTCGATAACTTTATTAATCAACTCTGTTCCTAATCCTTTACCCCGGTATTTTTCTCTTACATACAGATCATCCATATACAAGGACTTTCCTACCCAAGTATAATAGGCGAAGAAATAAGTTGCATATCCGGCAATTTGATTATTCTCATTCCGCGCTACAAATCCATGTATATGCTCCTTTTCCTTCACCATTTTTTCTATCGAATTCTTCATTTTATCAGGTACATTCTGAAAAGTGGCAAATTCAAGAAAAACAGAGGCAAGTTCTTCAAAATCAGTTTCTTTTATTGATTGTATTGTAGTCATCTAATATTATTTTTTAACTAAAAGGTAACAAAGGTGACAGTAACCGGCCCCTCCTTGCCTCCCCAAGGGGAGGAATATAAAAATGATACCCTTATTTCTCAATTCCCCCTCCGGGGGTTAGGGAGCCTTTAACTAAAAGGTAACAAAGGTTACACTTTTCCATCTATTTCTTCAAAGAGCATTTTCCACTTTCCATTCTCAATTTTGGCTCCGCCGATTTTCAATTCAACTGAACTTACCTATAGATAAATAACTTTTTATTTCTTTATTAGCGCTTCATATAATTTAATGCGCTTCCCGTCTTAAACCATTCGATCTGTGTCTCATTATAAGTATGGGCTACTTCAAACGATTCTTTCGATCCGTCTTTGTGCGTGAGGGTTACAGTCAGATTCTTACCCGGTTCAAAGTCAGTTAATCCCAAAATACTTATCTTATCCTCTTCTTCAATTTTGTCATAGTCACTTTTATCTATAAAAGTCAAAGCCAGCATTCCCTGCTTTTTTAGGTTTGTCTCATGTATTCGGGCAAACGATTTTACAATAATCGCTTTTACGTTCAGGTGACGTGGTTCCATTGCCGCATGCTCGCGGGAAGATCCTTCTCCGTAATTTTCTTCTGCCACTACAACAGAACCTGATCCCTGAGCTTTAAACTTTCGGGCTAGTGCAGGCACAGCGCTATATTCTCCTGTTTCGAAGTCCAAAACGTTGTTTGTCTTATCATTGAAAGCATTTACAGCGCCAATTAGCATATTATCGGATATATTATCCAGATGCCCCCTGAAACGTAACCAAGGCCCTGCCATCGATATATGGTCGGTAGTACATTTTCCTTTCACTTTTATCAATAGAGGCTGTTCTATGACATCTCTTCCGTCCCATGCCGGAAATGGCTTTAATTCTTGCAGGCGTTGGGAATCAGGCGCTATTTTTATTTCGATTTGCGATCCGTCTGCCATAGGTTCCTGATAACCGGATTCTTTCATCTCATAACCATTTGGCGGCATTTCGTATCCTTCAGGCTCTTTCAGTTTTACCTTTTCACCTTTCTCGTTTATCAACGTATCTGTCATTGGATTGAAACAGAGATCTCCGGCTATACTAAGTGCTGCAACAATTTCGGGAGATGTTACAAATGCGTGAGTATTTGGGTTTCCATCGTTCCGTTTGGCAAAATTCCGGTTGAATGATGTAACGATGGAATTCGGACGGTCTGGATTATCATTTTCCCGTTTCCATTGCCCTATGCATGGACCGCATGCGTTTGCCATAACGGTGGCTCCCGCTTCTTCAAATATAGGGAGTATTCCATCTCTTTCGGCTGTATAGCGGACTAGCTCCGATCCGGGATTGATTATAAACTGTGCTTTTACCTTAATGTTTTTATCTTTCGCGTCTTTTACTATAGAGACGGCACGAGACAGGTCTTCGTAAGATGAATTGGTACATGAACCGATAAGGCCTACTTCCATCGCCTGTGGATAACCGTTTTCTTTCACTGCTTTTGCAAATTGAGAAAGTGGGTGGGCAGCATCAGGGGTGAAAGGCCCGTTTACATAAGGCTCAAGTTCCGACAGGTTAATTTCAATTACTTTATCAAAATATTTCTCTGGATTTTTTTCTACATCTTCATCAGCTCGTAAATCGTCTTTGATCTGATTGGCTGCTTTCGAAATGGCTTTTCGTTCCGTATGGAGCAAATAACGAGCCATGGCGGCATCGTAAGGGAAGATAGAAGTAGTTGCACCCACTTCCGCTCCCATATTACAGATAGTCGCTTTTCCGGTGGCAGAAAGGGAAGCCGTTCCATCACCAAAGTATTCTATAATCGAGTTTGTTCCGCCTTTTACAGTCAGTATTCCGGCTAGTTTTAGTATTACATCTTTAGGTGAAGCCCAGCCCGATAATTTCCCCGTCAGCTTTACTCCTATCAGTTTGGGCATTTTCAGTTCCCATGGCATTCCCGCCATCACATCCACAGCATCGGCACCTCCCACACCTATGGCTATCATTCCCAGTCCTCCGGCATTGGGGGTATGCGAGTCTGTGCCGATCATCATTCCTCCGGGGAAAGCGTAGTTTTCCAGTACTACCTGATGAATAATTCCTGCTCCGGGTTTCCAGAAGCCGATACCATATTTATTAGATACTGCGCTTAAGAAATCATATACCTCTCTGTTTGTAATCTCGGCTGTATGCAAATCCTCTTTTGCTGATTTATATGCTTGTATCAGATGGTCGCAATGTACAGTAGAAGGAACAGCTACGCTTGTCCTCCCTGAATTCATCAATTGCAGAAGTGCCATCTGGGCAGTCGCATCCTGCATGGCTACCCTGTCGGGTGAAAAGTTGACATAATCTGTTGCCCGTTCAAAGTCCTTTAATGTTTCACCTTCGGAAAGATGCGCATACAATATCTTTTCGCTAAGAGTTAGCGGACGGTTAAGATTCTTTTTAGCAGCATCTACTCTATTAGGGAAAGATTCGTAAAATTTACAGATTATATCAATGTCAAACGTTTTACTTTTCATATCTATACAGAGGATTTTTTTAGTTAAATGATCTCCAAACCTAACAAAAGTATAAAAATAATCAATAGCTGCATATCAGTTATCTGGAAATACTATTTCATATAGATGCTTTTTATTTAAAGAGGAGTATGATTCCTAAATTTAATACATACTATTATTTTTATTGGGAGAAACTGTAGGGGCGAAATATCTTTCGCCCGAATAATCAGCGGGCGGATGATAATTTGCCCTTACAACAGAAACAGATATTGTTTCTTCTTCCTCTATAATTTTAAACCTTTCTATAGTAAAAAAAGTCTAAGAATCTCGGGAAGAAGTCTAATCTTAAAGGATTTTCTTACTTTTGTATTTCAAAAACTATAATTTGCATGAGAAAAGTCTTGACTATACTGTTTTTTTTATTCACAACTTTAACAATATATGCACAACCCTCTTCCGAAAAACTGATCAAACAAGGGGTAACATTGCATGACAGAGGTAAATATAAAGACGCGATTACATTATATGAGGAAGCCTTGAAGGTAAACCCGTCTTCTATGTCGGCCATGTATGAGATGTCATTGTCGTATCTCCATCTCAAAGATTACGATAAAGCTATCAGATACAGCGAAAGAATCATTTCCTCTAATTTTCAGGCGCTTTTGATGGATGCATATATTGTGAAGAGTACAGCTTTAGCTAGTCAAAGAAAGATGCCGGATGCTATCAGGCTATTGAATGAAGCCCTGGATAAATGTGGTGGGCAGTATCTGTTACACTTTAACCTCGGATTATGCTATTTCAACAACAAAGACAATAAAATGGCTATTCAGCATTTGCGCAAAGCAATTGAGATAGACGCTACGCATTCCAGCGCATTTCTGCTTTATGCCTATGCCCTCAACGATATGGAACGCTGGGTACAAAGCTTTTATGCTTTTCACTTTTTTCTCTTGCTCGAACCAAACACGGAAAGAGCAAAAGAAGCCTTTGGTGAAATGTTTGATCTGATAAATACTAAAGTAGATGCTGGGTCTGAAAAATTGAACCCGGAAGAAGGGGTTGACCGTAAGCGTATCTATGATTTGATACAGACAAAGAAAACCGGAGCTACCGATGATATATCGAAATATACCTTTTTTGAAGAAGCTTCCAAAGCTATTTTTCATACAATGTCCCAGATGGAAAATGATTCACTGAATGGACTGTTATGGTATTTTTTCGTTCCAACCTATGAGGAGATATTAGGTTCAGGGCATTTCGAAACTTATTGCCGTTATGTGAGTGTTTCATATTTTCCGGCATCGCTTTCGTGGTGGGAAAATAACAAAACTCAGGTCGATCATTTTATCGAGTGGTTCGAACATGGACAGAGCCCGTCTTTAGAAGAAGAGGATGCCTATTGGGACGATGAGTCTGAACTTGGAACAGAAGAAGATGTTGATTCTGCTCAGTAATTAATAATAAATGAAGTGTTGAAAGAGACAGAAGATAATATAATAGAAAGGCTTCATAATCCTGATACCAAAAATGAGGCTTTTTCTGATATTGTGAAAGAATATAGTGAACCATTATACTGGCAGATACGTAAAATCGTACTGACTCATGATGATGCGAACGATGTTCTTCAAAATACGTTTATTAAAGTATGGACGAGTATAGACAGTTTCAGAGGCGACTCCAAGCTTTCCACATGGTTGTACCGCATTGCAGTAAATGAATCAATAACATTTCTGAATAAGCAGCGTACACAAAATAATATATCCATTGACGATGCCGATACATTTCTGGTTTCGCGGCTCGAAAGTGATGAATATTTCGATGGGGATGAGGCTCAGTTATTACTGCAAAAAGCAGTGCTTATCCTACCCGAAAAACAGCGTATTGTATTCAATATGAGGTATTTCGATGAAATGAAATATGAGGATATTTCCGAAATCCTCGAAACTTCTGTGGGAGCGCTCAAAGCCTCTTACCATCACGCAGTAAAAAAGATAGAAGATTTTTTATCTGCTAGGGATTAAACCAAATCACATTTTTTTAGTCTATATTTACAGATAGAGTTTTAAAAGAAGTAGTTATGTTGGATAAATTTGATAAAAACAAGAATCCGTTCAAGGTTCCCGAAAATTATTTCGAGAATCTTAACGCTGAGATAATGAGCAAGCTTCCTAAAGAAGAAATACAAGAAGTGAAGATTGTCCCATTATGGAAGAAGATTGTTCCATGGACTGCTATAGCTGCAGCATTCTGCGGAATACTCTTCATGACAGGTATATTAAGGCAGCAGGATACTTCATCCGATCCGTTAACAGCGATAGATCAGACAGAATCGGCAATGACAGCTTCCTCATTGGAGGATGATTATTACCTGTTTCTGGAAGACGAGGTGTCTAATGCTAAGTACATGGAGATGTTATATAGTGACAATAGTAATTAAATTAATCTAAAGTATAGTGTAATATGAAATTCAAAAACATCCTCATATTAATCTTTTTAGTATGTGTGTCGTTTTCTGTGGATGCTCAAAATAGGCCGAATGGCAGACAGGGAAACCCCGAAAGAGGAGGTTTCGATATGGAAGCTATGAGAAAAGAAAAAGGTGATTTTCTGATAAAGGAGTTGAATCTTACTGATGCTGAAGCAAAAGCTTTTCTGCCGCTCGAGTTTGAATTTATGGAGAAAAAGTTTGAAGTAAACCGTGATACCCGCCATAAGACTTGGGAGATAAAGCGTAAAGAAAACAAAACGGAGGCAGATTACAAGAAAATGACCGATTTGAACCTGGAAGCCAATAAAAAGGAAGCCGATTTACAAATAGAGTATTTCAAGAAATTTGCAGAAGTTTTGCCGGCTCAAAAGATAGAGAAATACAGAAGCGCAGACCTGAAGTTTAAAGAGGAAATGCTCAAAAAGCATCAGGAAAGAAAGGATCAGGGACAACCGGATCGTCAAAGGCAAAATCGCAGACAATAGCAGAAAAAGTTTGTAAAAAGTTTGCAGATATATAAAATGTACGTATTTTTGTTTCCGGATTAAAGAACAATTATGAACAATAAACATCATCATAACCATTTGTTATTACTTCCATAAGGTAAGTAACATATCTTGGTATGATGTTGACAAAAGATATAAAAAGAGCTTACCTGATCGGGTAAGCTCTTTTTGTTTAAAGGAATTAATATAAATAATACATATAAGATGGTTTTAAGAATCGCAGTTCAGTCCAAAGGACGTTTATTTGAAGAGACGATGGAGCTTCTGAAAGAGGCAGGTATAAAGCTTAATAATATTAAAAGAACGCTACTTATCCCTGCCAAAGGTTTTCCCGTAGAAATCCTTTTTCTTCGTGATGATGATATTCCACAGGCAGTTGCCACAGGTGTTGCAGATGTGGGTGTTGTAGGCGAAAATGAATTTGTGGAAAAGAATGAGGCTGCCGATATTATCAAGCGCCTTGGCTTTAGCAAATGCCGTTTGTCATTGGCCATTCCCAAAGATGAAGCGTATGAAAGTGTAAAATGGTTTGAAGGCAAAAAGATTGCGACTTCTTATCCTCACATCCTCAATAAGTATCTGGATGAACAAGGAATAAATTCAGAGATACATATTATCAGCGGCTCTGTCGAAATATCTCCTAGTATCGGACTAGCAGATGCCATCTTTGATATTGTAAGTTCTGGGGGTACGCTTGTGAGCAACCGTCTGAAAGAAGTGGAAATTGTGATGCAATCTGAAGCATTGCTGATAGCTAACAAAAACTTATCTCAAGAGAAAAAAGATATACTAAATGAACTGATATTCCGTATCGAAGCGGTTCAGACAGCTATTGATAAAAAATATGTACTATTGAATGCACCCCATGACAAAATTGATGAAATTATCGACATCCTTCCCGGAATGCGTAGCCCGACAGTAACACCATTGGCAACAACAGGGTGGTGTTCGGTGCAATCGGTTGTCGATGATAAACGTTTTTGGGAAGTGATTAGTAAACTGAAAGCTCTTGGTGCAGAAGGAATTATTGTGCTACCGATAGAAAAAATGATATTATGATACAGGTTTCAGACGATATAGTTTTATACCCTTTATCCGTTGACGATATTTTCAAGATCTTCAACACTCTGAATAGTGAAAGGGAATATTTGCGGGAATGGTTACCGTTTGTAGACTCTACCCATGAAGAAGAGGATACAGCCAGTTTCGTGAACCATGTTCTGCAAACAGAAGATCAGCAATTTACAATTTATTATAAAGATGAGTTTGTAGGATTGGTTGGTTTTAAAGATACCGATACCACAAATAAAAAGACTGAAATAGGATACTGGTTATCCCAATATGTACAGGGCAAAGAGATAATGATCCAATCAGTACAGAAACTGGTGGACTATGCCTTCAATGAAATGGATATAAACCGCATACAGATTAAGGTCGCTGTAGACAATAATAAGAGTAAACGAATTCCTGAAAAACTGGGATTTCAATTTGAAGGAATTGAAAGGGATGGGGAACTTCTTGTCGATGGAGTTTATACTGATATTACGGTTTACAGCCTGCTCAAGAGAGAATATGATAAATAGTAGATTATGCAAATAATAAAATATCCGCAACGTTCCGAATGGGGAAAAATCTTAGCCCGGCCTGTTATCGATACATCTTCCCTGAATGAGACAGTAAACAACGTCTTATCTGATATTAGAAATCGGGGAGATCAGGCGGTTGTTGAATATGGGGAAAAATTTGACAAGGTAAAACTTGCATCTCTGGTAGTTACACAAGAAGAAATAAATGAAGCTGAAAATTTAGTCTCTGAAGATTTAAAGTCGGCCATCCGTGTTGCTAAGCAGAATATTGAAACTTTTCATAAAAGTCAGATATTTGAAACTAAGAAAATTGAAACGACTAAAGGGGTTACCTGTTGGCAAAAAGCAGTGGCAATCGAGAAGGTTGGACTATATATCCCCGGAGGAACAGCTCCCCTGTTTTCTACTGTATTGATGCTCGCCATTCCTGCCGCAATTGCAGGATGTAGTGAGATAGTACTTTGTTCACCTCCGAATAAGGAAGGAAAAATTCATCCTGCTATACTTTTCGCGGCAAAAGAAGCCGGAGTAAGTAAAATATTTAAAGCGGGAGGAATACAGGCGATTGGTGCAATGGCATACGGAACAGAAACGATACCAAAAGTATATAAGATATTCGGCCCGGGTAACCAATATGTAATGGCAGCCAAACAATTAGTAAGCCTCAGAGATGTAGCTATCGATATGCCTGCCGGCCCGTCTGAAGTTCAGGTGATAGCTGATGAAACTGCAAATGCCGCTTTCATAGCTGCCGATCTTCTTTCTCAGGCAGAACATGGAGCCGATAGCCAGGTTATATTGACTACCACTAATGAAAAGCTTATTTCGGAAGTGGTGGCACAAATTGATACACAACTAAAAGCTTTGCCCCGACAGGAGATTGCCGAAAAAGCATTGGCAAATAGCAGACTTATTCTATTGAAAGATGATCAGGAAATAATTGATATAACAAATCAATATGCACCCGAACACCTTATTATAGAGACTACTAATTATCTGGATATTGCAAATAAGATAATTAATGCCGGCTCGGTTTTTCTCGGACATTACACACCCGAGAGCGCAGGTGATTATGCTTCCGGAACGAATCATACACTACCTACTAATGGTTATGCAACAGCATATAGTGGGGTGAATTTAGATAGCTTTATCAAAAAGATAACCTTTCAGGAGATTACGAAAGAAGGTATTCAAAATCTGGGTACTGCAATAGAAATAATGGCAGAAAATGAAGAATTGTTTGCTCATAAAAATGCTGTAACATTACGCTTGAAAGAATGATATTCCCTGTAGTTATAGAGTATAAAAGCAAGGCCTATGACGAAATGGTAACATTGCGTCAAAAGATATTAAGAGACCCCCTAGGACTTGTCTTTTCGGAGGAATTCTTGAAACAGGACGAAAATGATATCCTTTTGGGGTTATCAGCCCCTCGTCCACGTAGGATTGCAGCTTGCTGTATTCTTACGGCTAAAGATGAAAAAACAGTCAAACTTCGTCAGATGGCTGTAGATAACAATGACCAAGGGTTAGGATTCGGAAAATCTATGCTGAAATTTGCAGAGTTGGTAGCATCTGATAAAGGGTTTGATAAAATTGTGCTCCATGCACGCAAGGTTGCCATCGGCTTTTATCAGAAATATGATTATAAGATAATCGGAGAAGAATTTATGGAGGTGGAAATGCCTCATTATAAAATGGAAAAACAACTAAATAAAGAATAGTAATGGAACAGGAAAAACAGCAGGTGATAGATACCGTGTCCAGATATGTAGACATAAATCTTACACCTTTTGGTAAACCGCAACGGGGGGTGATAGACGTGGAAAAACGCGATCCCATGTATGATGGAAATGGTGTGGTATATATGCTTTCTATTTTTGAGAAGGATGAACTGGTCAACAACCGTATCGGTACTTATATGGTATTGCTTAATAAAGGTGATCAGGCAGGGTTTCATGAGCATTACAGTAAAAGGGAACAGGAGCTTTATGTCATCGTTCATGGCGAGGGTGAATATATAGAGCGCATTGGAAAAGATACTGTCACCCGGAAATTCAATCTGAAAAAAGGGAATGTAACAGCCATAAGCGGTGAGAATAACTATCATTCCATTATTAATACGGGTGACGAACCGTTGGTAATATTTGTGATCACTACATATGAAAAGGTCTGATAACTAACATTAGATTATTTTCACTCATTATAAGATAAGATTTTAACAATTATAACTACATTTATGGGAGTTAATAGATTGTTTGACATTAAAATCTGTTTATCATTAGTAAGAGAATATTAATGCTTGCGGGCGATTTCGTAGAAGACTACGAATTAATGGTGCCTTTTCAGGCGCTTAGTAGTGTGGGGTTCAATGTCGATGTTGTATGTCCGGGAAAGAAAGCAGGGGATCAGATAGCAACGGCTATTCACGATTTTATCGGTTTTCAGACATATGTAGAACTGCGAGGTCATAACTTTACATTGAATAAGAGTTTTGACAAGGTAAAGTTGGAAGAATATGACGGACTGTATATTACAGGTGGACGTGCGCCGGAATATATCCGCCTCGATCCTAAAGTGTTGGAATATACACGCTATTTTTTTGAAAATAATTTACCGGTAGCGGCAATTTGCCATGGTATTCAGATTTTGACGGCAGCAGGTGTAGTCAAAGACCGTACGTTGACATGTTATGTAGCGGTAGGGTCGGAAGTAACGCTTGCCGGAGGTAATTATAAAGATATACCTGCCACTGAAGCTATTACTGATGGTAACCTGACAACTTCTCCTGCATGGCCGGGGCATCCTGCCATCTTGAGGGAATTTTATAAATTACTGGGTGTGAAAATAGAAATGTAACTATTCAATAAAAAAGAAGATAGCTGCAATAATAGATTCACACATTATTGTAGCTATTTTTATAATTATAATAATAATGGGTTGCAGTTCTTTAGATAGAAGAATTAAATCTTATGAAATAAAGAAAGATATTTCCGTGATGCCGGGGATGTTTATAATTACATGCCTTACCGGAGGTACCAAAGAGCATTATTCCTTTACCGCCCCTTTTGATGAACGTTTCCGCGACTATATGGTACAGACTACAGAACATCTTATGAACTGTGGCTTTAAGATTATCTATGGATATACTCAAAGTGACGAGATTTCATTATTGTTTGATTATGATGAGGATTCATTTGCACGGAAAGTCAGGAAACTGAATTCCATTCTGGCCGGAGAGGCCAGTGCAAAATTCTCAACCCTTTTGGGAGGGGTGGGAGCTTTCGATTGTCGACTGTCAGCATTTCCTAACAAGAATCTGGTTATTGATTATTTTCGTTGGAGAAGTGAAGACGCACACCGCAATTCATTAAATGCTCATTGTTATTGGGCTTTACGAAAGGCTGGATATACAAAACGTGAAGCAACCAAAAGGATTGAAAAAATAAGTGTTGCAGATAAAAATGAATTACTATATTCGCAGGGAATTAATTATAATAAACTACCTGCATGGCAGAAAAGAGGGATTGGTTTATATTGGAAAGAGACAGAAAAAGAGAGCATAAATCCGAAGACAGGAGAAAAGGTGATAGCGATAAGAAACAGGCTATATGTGGATTACGAATTACCTGTAAAGGAGAGCTATTACAAACTTATTGAAACTATATTATCAAAATAAAGATGAATTTAGAACAACTGGTACGTAAAAGCGTATGGAATATGAAACCTTATTCGTCTGCCAGAGACGAATTCAAGGGTGAAGCATCTGTATTTCTCGATGCAAACGAGAATCCGTTGAACGATAAATATAACCGTTACCCCGATCCATTGCAATGGAAACTGAAAGGTAAAATATCCGGAATAAAAGAAGTTGCCCCTGAAAAAATATTTTTAGGAAATGGGAGTGATGAGCCAATCGATCTTGTTATTCGCGTGTTTTGTGAACCTCGTATTGATAATATTGTGGCCATAGACCCTACATATGGTATGTATCAGGTATGTGCGGATATCAATGATGTAGAGTATCGAAAAGTATTGTTGGATGATAATTTTGATCTCGATGCAAATATATTATTGAGTAAGACCGATGAAAATACCAAACTTATCTTTCTATGTTCACCAAACAATCCAACAGGAAATCTGTTAAACAGGAAACAGATAGAAAAGATATTGGATACATTTAAGGGAATTGTCGTTGTTGATGAGGCATATATCGATTTTGCTTCAGAAAAAACGTGGATTAGCCAACTGGATAAATATCCGAACCTGATTGTTTTGCAAACCTTTTCCAAAGCTTGGGGGTTGGCAGCCGTACGTTTGGGAATGGCATTTGCTTCACCGGAAATTATTAAATTATTCAATAAAGTGAAATATCCGTACAATGTTAATATCCTTACCCAGAACTTTGTATACGAAGAACTTGATAAAGTGGAACAGCGAAAAGAATGGATAAAGACATTATTAAAAGGACGGGATTATCTGAATAACGAATTACCAAAACTCTCTTTTGTGGAAAAAATATACCCTACCGATGCTAACTTTATCTTGGTTAAGGTGAACGATGCAAACGGGTTATATAAGCAACTTGCAGATAAGGGGGTTATCGTTCGTAACCGTAATGCGGTATCACTGTGTGCGGGTTGCTTGCGTATCACTGTGGGTACCGATGACGAAAACAGAACATTAATAGAAACATTACATCAATTTTAGTTAGGTATGAGATTACTTCTATGTTTGTTTATCTCTTCTATTCTGTTATTTACTGCTTGTAATAACAAGAATAAAGTAAATCCTGAAAATCAATCAGGTGAAAATATGGCGCTTGCCGATACTATTCCTCTCAATATAGATAGTGAGTTAGCCGGGAAGATAAAGCCTGTTATAGGCAAATGGCTGGAATATTATCATCTGGACATCAATGAATTTTCTTTAAGCGATAAGAAGAAACTTAATCTGGAACAACTAAAGAATGATACCACTTATCCTTATTATGGGAAATTTGAGAAAAAGGATGATGTGTATATTCCTGCCTTGCATGATTACTCTCCTGATAAGAAGAAATATATAAATCTTCTGGCAGCTTCAAATGTCTCATTGGAAAGCGATGGTAAATATCATTATACAGGTTCGGACGATAACCAGCAACTGGGATTATTCAATCTGGAAGAAAAATCATATGTCATGTTTTCCTTCAGGGGTATTAATGAATTTGTAGATGCTGTTTTCTGGATAGATAACGATACATTTGTACTTGTCGGCTATAATACGTTGGAAGCCCCGGGGTATTACTATCTGGAAATGTATGATTTGAAAAAAGACAGTTGCGAAAAGTATATACTTCGTAAAGAATATGATAAAGAGGAATCATACGGGATTGCTGATATGAAAGCACGAGAGATTATTGTAGAATGAGTATATATAAATAATAAATGAAAAAAAGAGCCTTATTTATAGACCGTGACGGTACATTGGTAATAGAACCACCGGTAGATTATCAGCTGGATAGCTTCGAAAAATTGGAATTCTATCCTAAGATGATCAGAAACCTATATTTTATACGTAAAAATCTTGATTTTGAGTTTGTAATGGTTACCAATCAGGACGGATTGGGAACGTCTTCGTTTCCCGAAGAAACTTTTTGGCCAGTTCATAATCTGATGCTGAAAACATTGCAAGGAGAGGGAGTTACTTTTGATGATATTCTTATCGACCGTACTTTCTTTGAAGATTTTGAGCCTACACGTAAACCGGGGGTAGGTCTTCTTGGCAAATACCTGAAAGGCGATTACGATCTTGAAAACTCTTTTGTGATTGGTGATAGGCTAACCGATGTGGAGTTGGCAAAGAACCTGAATTGCAAAGCTATCTTTATGCAGGAAGATACTGAAATACCTGAAGACCTGAAGCAGTACTGCGTATTACAGACCACCGATTGGGATAGGATAAGTGAATTCCTATTTGCTGGTGAACGGAAGGCCGAAGTTAAGCGTACAACCAAAGAAACAGATATTCATGTTGCTGTTAATCTGGATGGGAAAGGAGATTGTGATATTTCTACAGGATTAGGATTCTTTGATCATATGCTTGAACAAATAGGCAAACATTCTGGTATGGATCTCACTATTAAGGTGAAAGGCGACTTGGACGTAGATGAACATCATACTATCGAAGACACAGGAATCGCTTTGGGTGAGGCCATCTATCTGGCTCTGGGCAACAAGAGAGGAATTGAACGTTACGGTTTCAGTCTACCGATGGATGATTGTCTCTGTTCTGTTGCTATTGATTTTGGCGGCCGGCCTTGGTTGGTATGGGATGCCGAATTTAAAAGAGAGAAAATCGGAGATATGCCTACCGAAATGTTTATGCATTTCTTCAAGTCATTAAGCGATGCGGCAAAGATGAACCTTAATATCAAAGCGGAGGGAGATAATGAGCATCACAAGATAGAAGGGATATTTAAATCCTTGGCTCGAGCTATAAAAATGGCAAAGAAAAGGGACATATTCAATTACGAACTACCCTCTACGAAAGGAGAGATTTTTTAGAAATTTATAATGTATTGAAAAATAGATATTTGAGGGTGAAAAATAAAAAAAGAAAACTGAAAAATATTTGCAAGCCGTTTTTTTGATAAATAAACAACAGCAACAATAAAATTCAGCGATAAGACACACCTTATAACGATTTTTTTTAGATTGCCTGATTATCATTAGTTTATCTCAAAAATATTCCGTATCTTTGTATAAGTAAATGAGAGAGTTACGCGAAATTAAAAACTTCACATTACTCTCATTTTCCCCAGATTAAACAGCACTCCAATAAAAATTTCTTCACAAGGATAGTTTTTTAGTGATATTTTCATTAATCAGACAAGCCAATATAAAGACTTGTCTTTTTAATTATCCAAATTGACGGATTTTTTAATTCCCAAAGCTATTAAAACCGAGTTTTATTCTAGCAGAGTGAGCGTGTTGTTTTAACTTGACTTTCAAACAGATAATCAAAACGGATTTTTAGATTCGCAAATAGTAATTTCCTCTAAAAAGAAAAAATCTAAAAAATTCCGTTCTCAATCCACAGATAACCAAGACGGATTTTCTGATTCTGAAACAGTAAAATCCTCTATAAAGAAAGAATTGAAAAAAATCCGTCAATCACTTTCCCAGATTAAACATTGAAAATATTTTTAAATTATTATTTATGGAGAAAAGAATTATCCATGCAGACGAGAAATGCGAACTTCTTTATCAAATTGAAGAACTGAAAAATGAATTACCTGTTAATTGCCTGTTTAATAAAGGCATTACGGGATGCGGTGGTACTACTATCGCTATTGAAAATGACAAAAACACGATTATTACAATGCCTTATGTTAATGTTATAAAAAACAAAGAGGCTCAATATCCGAATGAGAGATGCAAACATAAGTTGTTTGGAATTTATGAGGGCATAAGCAATGATGCTATTTTAGATTACATTAAAACGCATGATATTAAGAAGATAGCCGTTACTTATGACAGCTTAGAACGTTTAATTACGCTTCTACTAGAATCAGGAATAGACATTTACAACGATTACTATTTATTGGTCGATGAATACCATGTTTTATTCAATTCTTATGCTTTCAGGAACAAAGCAATAAAAAAAGTACTGCATTATGCAAATCAATTTAAGGAAGTAACGTATATGACAGCTACACCCATAGATGAAGAATTTATGCTTCAAGAATTAAAGCATTTGCCTATTGTCGAGGTACAATGGAAAAATGTTATTCCTGTAAATGTAAAGCCAATTATTACGAATTAGCCGATAAGGGTTGTTTGTGATTTAATAAAGAAAGCCTTTGACGGAAAAATATTCGGTAATCTGCATTTCTTTGTGAATAGTGTTGAATTTATAGCAGAAGTTATTCAAAAGTCAGGATTACTGCCTGAATCGGTAAGAGTTATTTGTTCCAACAACGAAAGACAGGGAAAAGGCAGGAAAAGTAATCAAAAAAAATTAGGCGATGATTACCCGATTGCAAATACAACCGATAATGTGAAAAGGATAAACTTTTATACATCTACTAGCTTTGAGGGGGCTGACCTCTATGATGAGAACGGAAAGGTTTACATTGTAAGCGATAGACGAAAGTCACATACATTGTTAGATATATCGACCTTAGTTATACAGATATGTGGACGAATAAGAGATTCAAAGTATAAGACGAAAATAGGACATATATTTACCGAAACAAGATATAATAAATTCTTGTCTTATAAAGAATTTAAAGAAAGTACACAAAGGCAACTTTCAGAAACAAAAGATTGGCTAAATGCCGTAAATCAAATGGATGACAGGAACAGGAAGAAAACAATTAATCTGATAGAGCATAATAATAAGTCCGGTTTAAATGAAATGTATATCCATAATGAAAATAACAGGTTAGAGATTGACGAAAATTTAATCAATCTGGATATTGTGAATTTTAAGATAACCAAGTGCCTGTATCAGCATCGTGTATTATTACAGCATGAATATATAAGAAACGGATTTAATTTAACCGATGAAAAATTAGCTATCTATAGTGATAAACTCGCTGAAAATCCGAAATCCAGACTATCATTCAAAGATTTATTTGATGAATATGTAATGTTAAGGGAATAGCGAGGCAATCAATTTATCTTCGGAAATGAGAATGATAGAATTGCTTTGATAGAATAGGAAAGATCGCTTGTAAAAGAGGCATTTACTAAATTAGGGGTAAAGAAAGTTAGAGAAATGAATTGTCATGTGGGAAATATCAAACGTGCATTAATAAATATGCAGACAGATATTTCAACAGATGCAAAGATAGTGAAATGTTTAAAAGAAAATGGACTCTCCGACGGATTGACTATACCTGTAAAGGTTATTAAAAATGTACTCCAAAATATATACACTTCTCTAGGATTAAAAAATTCTTATGGAAAGATAAAGACCGCAAAGGCAACCGATTTAGAAAATTGGTTTGAGATTAAAAGAACTACACGAAAGATAAAAGATAAAACAACAGATTGTTTTACTATTGTAAAATGTAATTTTATGTACGTTTGATTATGGGATTAAATATAAGTAAAGGTAATATATATGGATTTATAGATCGTACATGGAATCCAATAAAAGGAAAATGTTTCCACGATTGCAGCTATTGTTATATGAAAGCAATTAATAAAAATCAGCGAGAAGCGGATGTAAATAAGAATGAATTAAAAACAGACCTTACTAAAGACAGATATGTATTCGTGGGCAGTAGTACAGATTTATTTGCTGAAAATATTTCGTCTGATTGGATAAAGAGATGTTTAAATAAATGCTACGATACAAATAATAATTTATTCGAAGAAGTCAATAAATATTTCTTTCAGTCAAAGAATCCAAAAAGATTTTTAGAATTTATTGACCACCCTGTTTTCGAAAACTCTGTAATCTGTACCACTATTGAAACAAATAAATGGCTACCAGAGCATATGAGAAACAGCCCGAAAATAGAAGACAGAGTTTCTGCGATGGAAAAGATTGCTAACTTGGGATTTGAAACTCACGTTACGATTGAGCCAATAATGGATTTTGATTTAGACGAATTATTGCCATTAATAAAGCGTTGTAAACCTGTATAGGTAAATATTGGAGCAAATTCCCAATGGAGAGAAATCGAATTACCAGAGCCAAATAAAGATAAAGTTTTGAGATTGATACCAAAACTTGAAAAATTTACTAGGGTAATATAGAAAGATAATTTAGATAGATTGATAAATTAAGAAATTAAAGCCGTTAGTTGAAATATACTGACGGCTTTTTCTGTTTAGGGAAAGATACAGACGCAATATTAACTCTATCCTTAAAATATGCCCCTCCCCATTAGCGAAAAGTAAAAAATCATATATAAAGACCACCTTAGACCCATTTAAGTCCCCGCCTGTTCTTAGATAATAAAAAGATAATCTCATATGCATATTTTATTCATATATCGGTCAAGGAAAAGACAGACGGAAAACAGGGCTCTCAGAATCCATTTAAGACCGAAACTTTTATGATAATAGTAACATCTTTTTCAGGGTAAAAAGTATTAGAAACAAGACCAAAAGAAAGAATTAACCAGAAATAAAACAAAATATTAAACCTAAGCCAAAGCCATTCATTACAGAGTGGCTTTTGTCATTTTAAAGCATACCAATATGGAAAATCTATTTACAGTTAATGAGGTAAAATTAAGCTACAAGACAAAGCAAAAAGCCTCTGAACGTCCGAAAGTTTTATCTAGTGAAAGCGTCTACAAGGTATTACTAAATTGCTTTGATACTGATACTATTGAGTTTAGGGAATATTTCAAAGTATTATTGTTAAACCGTGCTAATCAGATACTAGGCGTATTCAATGTATCAGAGGGCGGAATAGCTGAAACCGTTGTCGATATTCGTTTGATACTGCAAAGTGCGATATTGAGCAATGCGAGCGGAATTATCCTTTGCCACAATCATCCAAGCGGAAATATCAATCCCAGTCAAAGCGATAATATTATGACTGGGAAAATCAAAGAAGCGTGTAAAATAATGGATATATCATTACTAGACCATATTATTATTACGCCTGATAGATATTACAGCTATGCAGATGAAGGACAGATATAAAAACATCTGATTTTGATAACAGGGAAATATTCACTTTGATTATTAGTGAATGTTTCTCTGTTTATCAATGAGTTACGTTTTCACTGGAATTATAAACAATCACTTTTATTATTAACTCTACAAAACTGAATATTATGAGTAAAAAATATAGCAATACAACGGCTGATTATCTGAATTGGAATGAAGCAATGAATTTAATTCACAAATTGACAAAAGACGGAGAGCCGAAACTTAGTTTGCTTATTGCAATCGGTTGCTTTTGGGGATTACGAATATCAGATATATTATCACTCCGTTGGAATCAGATACTAGAAGTAGACGAATTTACGATTATTGAGAAAAAGACAGGGAAAAGCAGAACTATTCGGATTAATCAGCAACTAAAGAAACATATTGCCGATTGTTACAAACAAATCAATCCGATAGGTATAAACAGCCCTATTCTAGTTAGTCAGAAAGGTACGGTTTATTCCATTCAAAGAATAAATGTAATATTAAAGGAAATAAAGTCAGAATACAAGCTGTCAGTAAAGAATTTTAGTTGCCATTCATTAAGAAAGACTTTTGGCAGACAGGTTTACAATAACAATTCTGAAAATGCGGAATTGGCACTTGTCAAATTAATGGAACTGTTTAACCATTCAAGTATTTCTATCACAAAGAGATACTTAGGATTGAAACAGGAAGAATTATTGCAGACCTACGA
Organism: Prevotella sp.; assembly: GCA_031285905.1. Classification (GTDB taxonomy): domain Bacteria; phylum Bacteroidota; class Bacteroidia; order Bacteroidales; family Dysgonomonadaceae; genus Dysgonomonas. The sequence continues at coordinate 36,991 of JAITVH010000139.1, read as the reverse complement.
TTCATTAACTTTCTGATTGAAAAACTTGATACTAACAACGCTTTTCGTAAATTTGTGCTAATTCTACATATCAAAGAGTTGAGTTTTGGAAGGACTTATTGATGAAAGCGTTTAAAGATATTACCTTGCTTTAGAAAAATCGCCAAATTTTTTCAAATTGGAACAAGTGTGATAGACAGCAAACGCCTGCATTTCTGTTTGTATATAATTTTATACAATATGGGGTGCAGGACTGTTGTTTATTTGTTCCAAGAGGTGTTTGGCGATACCGTCTAAAGCAGATAAGATTTACAGTTCCTGCACTTTCCTATTTTATATAACCTGTCTTTTGAGGGAACGGAAAGACACAAATTATACAAACAGATTATGAACAAAAAAGTAATTATTCCAATCTTATTCTTTTTCCTTTGTTTGACGGTACAGGGACAAAGTATGTTAGGCTATGAAGTAACACCAGCAAGACCTTTAGAAGTACCTAAATCTTCACAACGAAAATATTTTCAGCAACCACAACAAAAGCAATCTCAACAACAAAAACAAAGTAAAGAAAGGATTGTACGGCTTATAGGTTATTATTATCAGAATCCAAATGTGTATAATTCAAATGGAAATTCAATACATAAAGTTTCTATAAAAGTAAAGATTGTGGAAAGTTATGCAGGAGAAGTATATAAATTAATTGCGTATAAAGGCAGTGGAGATTATTCTTGGCAAACTTGCTACTGTGGTGATGTTTATTATGATAAAGACGAAGAAGCCTATTATGCAAATATGGGGACTTACAGACTGTATTTTAATATGTAAGAAACTAAAAGTAGTAATAGAATTTTTCTGGCATATTTTAATAATTGAAAAATACGAAATTTATGAAAAGATATTTTTTCTTAGCAATCTTAATAATATTAACTAGTAATTGTACGACAGCAATTTATGGACAAATATTACCTTTACCTCAACTAGTCAAAAAAATTGAAAACTCTGTTTTTACTGTATATGCAACAGACAAAAACGGTAAGGAGTTCTCACAAGGAAGTGGATTTATCATAGGGAGCAATGGTGTTTGTATAACAAATTTTCATGTTTTGGAAAACGCGCAAGGTGGTTATGTCCAAAATAAAAATGGAGAAAAGTTTGATATAACGAAAGTTATTGATTACAACGCTGATTGTGATTTGGTGAAATTTAGAATTGACACAAAAGGAAGACAATTTTACACTTTGCCATTGAGTATGACAAAACCACAAAAGGGCGAGGAACTTGTAAGTCTAAGCACTCCAATTGGTTTTGAACAAACACTTAGTAATGGCATTGTATCTTCAATAAGAGAATCAGAATTATATGGCACTGTCATTCAAATGACAACTCCTATATCGCATGGTAGTAGTGGAAGTCCTATTTTGAATAGAAAAGGAGAGGTTTTAGGGGTTTCTACTTTTGGTGTTGAAAGAGGACAAAGCCTTAATTTTGCAGTAAGCACTCTGAATTTTAGTAAAATAAATAAAACTCAAAATGTAAATGTATCTGATATTACAAGAGATCCTTTAGAAACACCCAATATTAAAAAAGCAAGGTCTGCTATTCTTGAGGGTAATTATGAAATGGCATTAAAACTTGTGAAATCGGAATATAATATAAACAAGGATAATCATATAGCTTGTTTTTTATTTGGTAATATATTTGTTGAAATTGAGGAGTATAAATTGGCTATTAATGCGCTTCTTGATGCTATAAAATTAGTGCCAGAAAAGGCAGAATATTTCAATTTATTAGGTTTGGCACATAGGAATAATGCTGATATTGAATTTAGAGCAAATAGAAATGCGAATGATTCGTTCATGTTTGCATTACAATGTTATGATGAAGCTATTAAGCTTGATAATTACCCTCAAGCTTATTTCAATAAAGGAAATTTAATGTTGCAACTTTTTTTCACTTATAAATTATTAGATAAATCCTCCCTATATGATGCTATAAATAATTTTAATGCCTGTATTCAATTAAATCCTTATTATGAAACAGCCTATGTTCAAAGAGCAATGGCTAAAGGTCAATTATCTGATTATTGGGGTGCAATTTCAGATTGTGACAAAGCAATTGAAATAAATCCATATTTTTATCGCAGTTACTTTACCAGAGGAGATATAAAAGGTTATTTCTTAAAAGATAGAGAGGCAGGAATTAAAGATTTAGATATTGCATTGTCCCTTGTCAATGCTAATGAGGATAAGGCAGATATATTAGGACAAAAAGCATATCAGGAAACATTTTGGGCTCTTGATTTAGTTAATAAAGATTTTGGCTTTGCACAATCTTTATTAGACGATGCGAAAAAGAATTTACAGGAAGCCTACAACATATCAGGAAACAATGTCTATTTAGATAGACTTAATGAAATACCAAAGATTACACCTAGCAAATAATCATCACCTATATTTGAATAAAGGCTTGTATTATGAGTGAATAATGAAAGTCAGAAAATAATTGTGAAATAAAATGAATACAGATGCAACAAAATTAATAGTGATATGTGCTATTTCTGTTATCGCTATTATTATAATATGGAGAATAATTCATGTAAATATCAAAAATGGGAAAAGTTTTGGAGAATATAGTACAAAATTAATTGCTATTACATTTATTGTTGCAATGGCTCTTATTGCTTTTATCTATGATGCCTCTAATAGCAGTTCTGCCTTTGCATTGTTAGGAACTTTAGCAGGATATTTCTTAGGATATAAAAAAGAAAAGACAGATAGGGATAATGAATGAAATTTAGTAGAAACGGCAAGCATAAAACATTGTTTGCCGTTGAAAATTATAATTTATGGAAAATGACATTAATTCACTATATCAATACACATTTGACTTATTGATTAAAAAGAAAAGACCTATTGAAGATGTAATAAAATTATTAGTTATTGAAAAGAATATAACAGAAGATGAAGCATTTGATATTATTCAAGATATATTTAGTTACACAAAAAAGAAAGAAAAAAAGCAAGCGCAAAAGAATATAAGAATAGGAGCTATAATTTTCTTGTTTAGTATTCTTATGGGACTTGCATTATTTGTGTTTCCTACTATTCGTATTACCTATCGCTATTTGGGTGTAATGATTATGCTTTTCCTTATTGGTGGAGTACAGTTTATCAATGGGTTAATCCGTTTTGCTGAAAATAAGACATTAGATATGGACAATTATATTATGAATGAAGAAGTAAACAGAGATATTTATAATCGCCTAGAAGAAAATGCTGTTGAACATTCAATGAGTAATGAATCACAATTACATAAAGATGAATGGGAGGATATAGCAAGATGTCAAAACAATATTATTTATCCGCCACATGGAAGTAATGAATATTATTGTCCTCAATGTGAGAATGAAGCAATCTGGATTTATTATAAAGGCGTGGAAGCGAATAATGATTGCCACATGGCTATTTGTCCTACTTGTAAATTAGTTCTTAATTCACAACTTACAAAATTATAAATGATAAGTCAAATTTGAATCAAAAGATAAACAGCAAGTGTAAACCACTCTTGCTATTACACTTAACTAATTAAATTATAAAAATGAAACAGATTAAATTATTTTCAGTGATGCTATTATTAGCAACCTTAACACTTAGTTTTAATGCTTGCTCTAGTGATGACGACGACGATTCAAACAATGGAGCAAATGGAAAAAAGATTACTAAAATTGTCAATGAATATGGAGAAGATAATGTTCGTACAGAAATATTCTCATATTCAAATGGGAAGATGTCTAAATATACCGCTCAATATGACGGAGGAGATACAAGCGATGAGTTTAATCAAACAATAACTTATGGTAATAATACCGTTACATTAACAGGCTTATTAGACAGTCACGAATGTGTGCAAACTTATACTCTTAATAATAGCGGTTTAGCAATATCTTGTACAACTGTAAATAAAGAAGATGGAGAATATCGGGAAAACTACACTTTCGAATATTCTGACGGTTATTTAATAGGTATATCTTGTTCTGGTTCTGGATATACAGAAACATTAACGTTCACATATTCGAACGGTAATATTACAAAAGCAATTGAACGTTATGATAAAGAGAGTATTAGTTATACATTCTCTTATTCAGAAAACGTGAATATCAGTAGATTAATAAACCCTTTATTAGATGACGATTTATTATTTGTTCATAAGCCAGCTTATTACATGGGTATATTAGGAAAATCGACAAAGAATTTAGCTGTATCATGTACTGAAAAATATAGTTCCAATTCATACGACTATACTTGTGTTTACGCATTGGATAATGATAACTACGTGAAAACAGCTACTTTATCAAATGGAGATAAGCTTACTTATACTTTTGAGTAATATAAGTTATTTAAAGCTAAACGGCAAGCATGAAATATTGTTTGCCGTTATGCAAAATAATATTAATACTATGGCTAATAACAATGAAGAAAATAAATTCCCTTGGTATGCAATACCCCTTATTATAATATTTGGAATACCATTGATATTATATGCAGGAGCATGGCTTGTTGTATTGGCTATTATTATCGGTATTTGTGCAATATTAAATAAGTTATTTGAATAACTAAATTTACATTATGGGAATTAAAACAAAAGTTCAACGTAAAATTGACCCTAAAACAGGAAAAGTAATAGATACTAAATGGGGCAACGAACAATGGGAAAGTGAACAAGGTATAATTGATTGGGGCTTAGTAAAAGTAATTATAATTGCTCTTATTGTTGTTGGTATCATATCTGGAATTGCTTCTCTTTTTTGAAGCTATATATTAAATGAGATAAAACGGCAGGCATGAAACATTGTTTGCCGTTTCTTGTCTACCTATTGACAAATAAAATATTATTTCTACCTTGTAAACGTATTTTAAAGCTAATTTATAAGATATGAATATTAACGACCATATTTACTTTGCACCTAATGTCCTTTTGAAAGATTTAGATTTAGTAGATAAAATTTCTCTTATCAGCGCATTTGAAAAAAGAGTGAATAAATATTTTTTAGATGCTATCAAGCTATTAAATGAACAGGATAACGCCTACGCTTCTGCAATTATCGAATTTTCAATGATTGACGCATTGGCTAAATACACTACAAAGAAAAATACTGGTGTAAAGGAAAGAATAACTAAAATCTTACAAGATAATTTTGCTATAAATGAATCATTAGCAGAAAGAGCTTATGATGAATTTAGGAATGGATTATTACACGAAAACCACATTAAAAATTCCGGACAACTTTGTTATGGTACATCTAATGCCTTTGAAATACAAAAAGAACGCTTAATAATTAATCCTCGAAAATTGGAAACAAAACTAGGCAGGTTTTTCAAATCGTACATTGAAAATCTACAAACAGATAAAGAACTATATAGCTTGTTCCTCTCCCATATCAAAGAAGATTTTGAAGAAGAAATAGCATTTTTCAATAAAACTAATTAGTACCTATAAAAATACTGGTTACTAGTTTGCTTGTTACATAACTAGTATTTATCTTTATAACGGTTTTAGCCTAGGAATTAAACAATTTGTAGATTAGATTATTTATGTATTAAATTCTTAATTTTAATAATCATAATAATGAAGAATTTAATTCTAGGCGACGGAAGTCGCAAGGCTCAAGAAGACCTGTATGGCACATGGTTTGCGGAGAACGGTAATGCAAAGTATCTTATCTCTAAGTGTGAAGAACGCATTGATAAATACAGAAAGTGGCTGACAAACTTCGAACAGCTTCTCACTTCGGTGAAAGAAGAACAGTTCAAAGCGAGAGAGGAGGAAATCCGGCAATTCCTTTCTCGATGCACGCCTGAAGAGATTGCTGCCTTTCAGAACGGAAGCAGTGTCTAAAACCACAAGTGGCTATCACTAGCCACTTGTTTTTATTTTAACAATATTAGTTATACTTATATATCATCTGAATCGAACTCTGTACCAAATTTATTCTTCATATATTCTCTGAACTCTATTTCATCAGTAGGAATAGCATCGGGTTTTTTACTTTTTGGATTGATAAATGGCTTAGCAGGCATATATTCAACATATAAGCCAGCGTGTTCTAAAATTGCACACATTTCTTCGAAAAGATAATATCCCCAATATGGAAAACCATCGCGAGAAAGTGTTTCGGGATGATAAAAATAAAAATTATCACATTCTTTCAATGTTGATGCTCTATATTTTCCCATTAAAAATGTGGCAACGTGTTCTTCAATGTACCAATATTTGAATATACGCTTACTCCTTTGATTTAACAGGATATTATATATTGTCGAATTATTACACATCTCTAGTTGCATGACTACTGCATTGTTATTGACTTTGTACACAGTGATATGGTCTATCACATCGTTAATAACTTTCTTCATTTGTGTCCTATCCGCTTCTATACTAGCAATTGTTTCTTTTGAAAATTCGATATTCCTAATTTGATTAATTCTATTGTCAATCAAATTTATTTCGGAATTGAGTTTGATTATTTGTTGCTCGTAATTAGCTACTGTATTGTCAATTTCATTTTTGTCATTTATAATGTCTGATATATTGAAAGCACCACCACTTGATTTTACCAAATCAAGCAGACTTTTCACTTTTTGCTGTTCCTGTTGAACAAGCCTTTCTTTCAATTTAATTGCTGCTTGGCTTTCCTTTTTCTTTTCTTCAAGTTTAACTATTTTAGCTGCTTTTTCTTCTTCATTCAGTTCCATAAATATATCGGAATGATTTTTTATAAAATGCCAAACAATAGTTTCGAATTTTTCATAATTAAGGGTGGTATTTCCGCACTTTGTCATTGAACCAAAGTAACTTGAACACAAGTAATATCCACTTATATTGTTAGAGCCAATGTGTCCTATCATCAAATTACCACAATGTCCGCATACGACTTTCTTTTGCAGTAAGTGTATGTAATTTCTCGATTTCTCAACGAATTTGGGGTTAGACGCCAATTTCATCTGAACTTTATCAAACAATTCTTTATCAATAATAGCAGGAACACTTTTGGTTACATCTTGAAAATGGTGTTTCCCAATATATATTTTGTTATGGAGCATACTGCTGATAACCCCTTTGTTCCATTTAATATTTTGTGTTGGTTTGGTATAACCGCTAGCTGTAATGAATGTCCCTTTCTTGCTGTTTTTAGCATATCTGGTCGGGTACTCCAATGTATTTGCATACCTTGTCAGATTTCCCAAACTATATTCTCCTGTGGCGTATTTAGAGAATATATCTTGCACAAACAGAGCTTCTGTGTCCTCTATCATAACCTTTCCGTTTTCTACATCTTTTTTATATCCGTAATTCAGATAACCGCCTGTCGCTAATCCTTTACTAGCTGCGTTTCTGCGTCCTCTGTTAGTTCTGCTTTTTAATGTCTTCAATTCTTGCTCTGCAAAATCGAAGAAAAGCCCTACTATCATTTTTGTTGTACTATCTTCTTCTAATGTATCCCTGTTTAAAGTCCAAAGACTCCTGTCCTTAAAATAAATGGGTATCTTCATTTCGTTGAAATCGCGCACAAATGAGCGTCCGTCAATGCTACTCCTACTTAATCGGGATACTTCATGAATAAATATTGCCGAAATGTCGCCTGTCTTACATGCTTTTTTCAGTTTGGTAATAGATTGCCGTTCTCCTTTCCGAATATCGTCTTTCCCTGTAATATGTTCTCCGAAAATATATTCTTCGGGGACTTCGTACCCCATACTTTCCGCTACCGGGCGTAGGTCTTTTATTTGGCTTTCTAAATCTTGTACTTCTGTCGAAACTCTAAGCAATAAGGCTGCTTTCATATCATTATTTTATCGTATGTTTGTACGGATTTTACTTATGTAAATATATGAAAGCAATTTTGAATTACAAAATGGTTTTGGCGTCTACAAAAGGTATTATTTGATAATAACTTAGGGCTTGGCTACAATAAAAAGATACACATCTCTGTTTTTAAAGAAACATTAACTGCTCAATTTTCATTTTTTGTGTAAGTTTGCACCGATGAAAAAATATATAATAACTGTTTTTTTATTTTTCACAGTGTACTTATGTGCAAGTGCTCAAGATGGGCATAATCATGCACATGATTTACAGTTACATAATAATCCGTCTGATTCTGTTCACGCCGATTCTATAAAACTGCCTCAGCAAGGTATTTTGATCGATACTGCAAAAATGCAGGTTCCTAATATATATGCATGGAAGATAACAGAGCGTTTGGGTGAACGTACTTTTGTGCCAAGGGACACTCTTACTCGCAATTTTCATCAGAATATGCTTGTCGATGGCAGGAGTGTGGCAATGGGTTACTTAGGCAATATTGGTTCCCCTGCACAGTCCAAAATATTCTTTGAAAGACCGGATAAGTCGCGATTTATTTTTCTTGATCCGATGTATCTCTGGCGTAAAAATCCGGAAGATCATTACTTTTTGAATACCAAAGTCCCATATTCCAATGTCAAATACCAAAGTGGAGGAGGCGGACAAAATGCAGAAAACCGCTTTCAGTCCGAGTTGTCTATAAATGCTGGTAAAAAACTGAATGTAGGTTTCGATTTTGATTATATATATTCCCGCGGATTTTATAATTCATTGTCTAATAAGCAGGTGAGTTATGACTTCTATACCAGTTATATAGGCGATAAATATAAAATGCATGCATTGGCCTACAATAACAATTATACAAATATAGAAAATGGAGGTATTACAGATCCTACATATATTACTAACCCGAACTCCACAAGTCTGAGTTCTTATAATGGAGACCCCAAAAATATCCCGGTAAGGATGACCGATACCCGTAACAAGATGAGGGGACGTCACTTATATGTGACTAATCGTTATGATCTCGGTAACGATATGGAACAATATATGGTAAATGACACCACTACTGCATGGCGGAAGAAAGAAAATTATGTACCGTTGGCAAGTGCTATCCTTACTACTCATTACAATGACCAGCGCCGCAATATAGCTTCCAGTTATTCGAGACAAAATGAATTGTATCAGCCCACTCCTTCTCTTTTAGGAGTCGACCCGAATACTGGTGAAAATGTATATGTCGAAATACCTAAATATTCGGGTAATCTGAATGATTATATGTCTTTTTATTCTTTAAAGAATACTCTGGCCTTAGCCATGAATGAAGGATTTAAGCCTTGGGTTAAATTTGGGCTGACAGCTTTTGTAGAATATGATATGCGGAAATATTATATTCCCGGCGAACTCGAAGGGTTGGGTGAGACTGTAGGTGAAAACTCATTAATTATAGGAGGAGTTTTATCTAAAGAAAAAGGGAAATATCTGAGGTATAAGGCATCGGCCGAAAAAGACCTTTTGAGAAATGATTTTAAAGCTACAGGAGAAATTGTAACGAGAATAAGTTTATTGGGAAAAGAATTATCAGTAAAAGCCAATGCATATATCAAGAATATAACTCCAAGTTTCTTTGAAAATAACTTTTCCACTAAGTATTGGAATTGGCGTCGGGGGACAGACTCCCAATATATGGGATGGGAAAAGAAATTCAGTGATACCCGTAGGGTATTTGTTGGAGGTGAAATTAATTTACCAGAGCTTTCTTTCTCAAAGACAAGGATTAGCGGTGGAGTAGAGAATATTCAGAATTATATTTATTATGGCACTGACATGTTGCCTGCTCAGGAATCGGGAAGCGTACAGGTTATTTCCCTTCGTCTCGATCAAGATCTTCACTATGGAATTTTTCATTGGGATAATCAGATAGTATATCAGGTCACCAGTGATGATAAAGTTATTCCGTTACCTGATCTGAGTATTTATACCAATATTTATTTAGAAACAAAAATTGCTAAGGTTTTGACTGTGCAACTTGGTGCAGATGCGCATTTCCATACAGAATACTATATGCCTGGATATGAACCTTTAAATATGCAATTCTTCAATCAGCGAGAACGGAAATTCGGAAACTTTCCTATTGCTACGGCATATGTGAATTTACACTTAAAGTATACCCGTTTCTTTATAATGATGTACAATGTGGCTGATGGAATGGGTAATAGCGAATCATTCTCTTTATATGGTTATCCCGTTAACCCAAGAGTATTGAAATTGGGTATCTCATGGCAATTTAATAACTGATCATGACTGTGAAAAAGAAGCTTCTTATTTTTTCAATTATATTGATCGTTTTCCTGTTTCTCTTATGGTTCATTGTCGGAAAAGGAGGGGCGCCAAAGGATTTTGAACAAATTAAAAAAATAGGAGTGCTAAATGTTGTAACCGACTATAATTCAGTTGGGTACTTTGTGTCAGGAGATACTATTGCAGGATTTAACTATGAACTCATTCAACTTCTAAAATCCCGTATCCCTTTCAAAATAGAGATTCAGTTGGAGTCGAGTTTGGAAAAAAGTATGGAGGGTATCCGAACAGGTAAATATGATATATTAGCCCGTAATATTCCGGTTACTTCAGAATTGAGGGAATCATTACGGTTTACGGAACCGGTACTCCAAAACCGTCAGGTTTTAGTGCAAAGGAAGGAAACCTATAATGATAATATCCCTCCGGTAAGGAGTCATCTCAGCCTGGCAAAGAAAACATTGTATGTTCCCGCTAATTCGCCTGCGACATTACGGATAAGGAATTTGTCGCACGAAATAGGAGATACAATATATATAAAGGAAGATCCTATTTATGGAGCAGAACAGTTGGTCATATTGGTGGCATCTAAAGAAATCGATTATGCTGTATGTGACGAACAAATTGCCGCTGCTATGTCCAATTCATTACCTGAAATCGATTATGCTACTCTTATAGGTTTTACTCATCTGGAAGCCTGGGCGGTGAGTGAACAATCTCCGGTCTTGTTAGATTCGCTCAATTTATGGATTGAAGAAATAAAAGGGTCTGATGCATATCGCAGAATATGTGAGAAATACAACAAGTAAAGTATCTATTTATAAATAAAATCTATAAAAGATTCTATTTTACATTCTTGTTGTTTTATTAATCTCAATGTGGTTTTTTTGATAAAAAATGATTAAAACTGCTATGCTGACTTTGCAATGAAGCAAAAAAAGAGTATCTTCGTCAAATTTAATAAGGTATTGTTTTTATAAAGTATAAAGTGGATCCTTTCTTTCGTACACATAGGTATTTGGTAGAACACCTTGATGGAGTGATTCCCCGTTTGTTGATGAAACAAATCGATTGGTCTCAACAACTAATCGGGATAAAAGGAGCCAGAGGGGTAGGGAAGACTTCATTCCTTCTTCAATATGCTAAAGAGTTTTTTGAGCTGGATAAAAGAGACTGCCTTTACATCAATATGAACCAATTCTATTTTACTGTACGTACAATTACCAGTTTTGCTCAGGAGTTTGTAGAAAGAGGTGGAAAGACATTATTATTGGATCAGGTTTATAAATATCCTAACTGGTCTAAGGAACTTAGAGAATGCTACGAAAGATTTCCACAACTGAAAATTGTTTTCACAGGATCTACAGTGATGAAGCTGGATGAAGACGAAGAACTGTCTTCAATCGTAAAAGTATATAATCTTAGAGGTTTTTCATATCGGGAGTTTTTAAATATTATCCTGAATCGTAATTTTTCGTCCTATACCTTGGAAGATGTGATTTCCAATCATCAGGAAATCGCTCATGAAATATGTGAACAGATCAGGCCTCTCGAACATTTCTGGTCATACATGCATCATGGTTATTATCCATTCTTTTTAGAAAAAAGGAATTTTTCGGAAAATTTACTTAAAACGGTAAACATGATGCTCGAGGTGGATGTTTTATCAATAAGACAAATAGAATTGAGTTATCTACCTAAATTGCGGAAATTATTATACTTGTTATCATTGTCCTCTCCGGGAAAACCCAATATAAGTCAGTTGAGTATCGACTGCGAGATATCGAGAGCAACTGTAACAAACTATATGGAATACCTTAAGAGTGCCAGATTGATAAATATGTTGTATCGTGAAGGAGAAGAATTTCCTAAGAAACCGGATATGGTTTATATGCACAATACAAATCTGATGTTTCCTCTGAAGATAGGACCGATTGAAGATCAGGCTTTGCTTGAGACTTTCTTCTATAATCAGGTACATCATAGCGACAGTAAACTAAAAAAAGGAACAAAAAGCGGGATATTTATAGTGTCCAATAACGAAAAAGAGTACAAATTCAAGATAGAAAATCAAAAAGGAAAAGGGAAGAATAAAACTGATCTGTTATATGCTGTAAGCAGCTTGGAAACAGGAGAGAAAAATATTATCCCTCTTTGGCTATTAGGATTTTTGTATTAGAAAATTGACGAAAAGATGAGATTGGGTGAATGCGGTCGTGTTCATCATAGGGTTAATTAAATAAGTAAACTGAATAAAGATAATCAACTATTACAGAGTATGGCTAAACAAAAGAAATTCTTAACATGTGATGGTAATCAGGCTGCTGCACATATATCATATATGTTCAGCGAAGTAGCTTCGATATATCCCATCACGCCATCATCTACTATGGCAGAATATGTAGATGAATGGGCTGCCGCCGGACGTAAAAATATCTTCGGCGAGGTGCTTCTTGTAAAAGAAATGCAATCTGAAGCAGGTGCTGCAGGTACTGTTCATGGTGCATTGCAGGCAGGTGCATTGACTACTACATATACAGCATCGCAGGGATTGTTGCTTATGATTCCTAATATGTATAAAATTGCAGGGGAGCTTCTTCCTTGTGTATTCCATGTTTCAGCTCGTGCGCTTGCTGCTCAGGCATTATCTATCTTTGGAGATCACCAGGACGTAATGGCTGCCCGCCAGACAGGTTTTGCGATGTTCTTCTCCGGATCTGTACAGGAAGTGATGGATTTATCCGCAGTCCCTCATCTGGCGACTTTAGAGGCTCGTGTTCCATTCATGAATATTTTCGATGGATTCCGTACATCTCACGAAATACAGAAAGTAGAAGTACTTGAACAGGATGAACTGGCTAAATTGGTCAACTGGGAAACTGTAAAACAATTCCGTGAGAGAGCTTTAAATCCTGAAAACCCTGTAACCCGTGGTACGGCACAAAATGATGATATTTACTTCCAGTCGCGCGAAGCTGCAAATAAATTCTATGATGCAGTTCCTGAAATTGTGGAAAAATATCTGGCTGAAATATCGAAACTTACCGGACGTAAGTACAATCTATTTGATTATTACGGGGCAGAAGATGCTGACCGTGTGATTATTGCTATGGGTTCGGTTACCGAAGCTATCAAAGAAACTGTGGATTACCTGAATGCTAAAGGGGAAAAAGTAGGTTTGGTTGCTGTTCACCTTTATCGTCCGTTTAAGGTAGATGCATTTCTTGGTGCTATACCAAAAACTGCGAAAAGAATTGCAGTCCTTGACCGTACGAAAGAGCCGGGAGCTCCGGGACAACCTTTGTATATGGATACAAAAGACTGTTTCTTTGGTAAAGAGGACGCTCCGACTATCGTAGGTGGTATTTATGGTCTTTCATCAAAAGATACGACTCCTGCGCAAATCATGTCAGTATATGAAAATCTGTCAATGAATATGCCAAAGAATGACTTTACTATCGGTATAGTAGACGATGTTACATTCAAATCTCTTCCAATGAAAGAAGAGATTGCTGTTGACGAGTCTGCATACGAAGCTAAATTCTATGGATTAGGTTCTGATGGTACAGTAGGTGCGAATAAAAATACAGTTAAGATTATTGGTGATAATACTGATAAATACTGTCAGGCATACTTTGCTTACGACTCGAAAAAATCGGGTGGTTTCACTGCTTCTCACTTACGATTTGGTGACAATCCTATACGTTCTACATATTTGGTAAATACCCCTAACTTTGTTGCATGTCATGTGCCTGCATACCTTCACCTTTACGATGTAACTAAAGGCTTGAAAAAAGGTGGGATATTTCTGTTAAACTCTGTATGGAGTAAGGAAGAAGTAGGTAATTATCTGCCTGATAATGTGAAGAAATATCTGGCTCAGAATAATATTAATTTCTATATTATCAATGCTACTAAGATTGCAACGGAAATTGGTCTTGGTGGACGTACAAACACAATCCTTCAATCTGCATTCTTCAAAATATCCAATGTGATACCTTATGACCTTGCAGTAGAACAAATGAAGAAATTCATTGTGAAATCTTATGGTCGCAAAGGAGAAGATGTAATCAATAAGAACTATGCTGCTGTAGATCGTGGTATAGAATTAGAAAAGGTTGATGTCCCTGCCGAATGGGCTAATATTGCAGTAGGTAAACCCGCTGAAGATGATGCTCCGGAATTCATCAAGAAAGTAGTACGTCCGGTAAACGCTCAGCGTGGGTACGACCTGCCTGTTTCTGTTTTCGTAGGACGCGAAGATGGTACGTGGGATAATGGTACTACCGAATATGAAAAACGCGGAGTAGCAGCATTTGTTCCTGTATGGGATGCTGAAAATTGTATTCAGTGTAACCAATGTGCATATGTTTGCCCTCATGCTACTATCCGTCCGTTTGTATTAGATGCAGATGAACAGGCAAAAGCTCCGGCTGATGTAACATTGCTTAAGGCGCAAGGAAAGCAATTCGATGGAATGGCATTTCGTATCCAAGTCGATGTTCTCGACTGTCTTGGTTGTGGCAACTGTGCTGATATTTGTCCGGGTAAGAAAGGAAATTCAGCTCTTAAGATGGTTGAAATTGGGACTCAATTCCCTGAGCAGGATAACTGGGATTTCATGATCAAGGATGTAACTAGCAAGGCTCATCTTGTAGATACTAAGCTGAATGTGAAAAACTCTCAGTTTGCAACTCCATTATTTGAGTTCTCCGGTGCTTGTTCTGGTTGTGGTGAAACTCCATATATTAAGCTTATAACTCAGTTATTCGGTGATCGTATGTTGATTGCCAATGCAACTGGTTGTACTTCTATCTATGGCGGTTCGGCTCCTTCTACTCCATATCGTAAAAATGAACAGGGACATGGCCCGGCTTGGGCTAACTCATTGTTCGAGGATAACGCAGAGTATGGATATGGTTTTGCAATAGCAAACATCACAATGCGTGACCGGTTAGTGAAACTGATGACGCAGGCTCAGGATTGTGATAAATGTTCACCTGAATTGAAAGCTTTATACAAAGAGTGGATAGAAAATAAAGACGAAGCTGACAAAACAAAAGAATTGAAAGCTCAGATAATGCCACTTCTTGAAAAAGAAAAAGAAAATTGCGATTACTGTAAAGAAATTTATTCTCTGAATCAGTATATCGTCAAACGTTCTATCTGGATATTTGGTGGTGACGGATGGGCATATGATATAGGCTTCGGTGGATTAGACCATGTAATAGCAGCAGGTGAGGATGTAAATATTCTGGTGCTTGATACAGAGGTGTATTCTAATACAGGAGGTCAGTCCTCAAAATCTACTCCGGTGGCAGCTGTTGCTAAATTTGCTGCTGCAGGAAAAAAGGTTCGTAAAAAAGACCTGGGAATGATTGCCACTACTTATGGCTATGTATATGTAGCGCAGGTAGCAATGGGTGCTAATCAAGGACAATGTTTGAAGGCAATCAAAGAAGCTGAAGAATATAAAGGTCCATCACTGGTTATCGCATATTCTCCATGTATAAGCCACGGATTGCGTAAAGGTATGGGACATGCTCAAGACGAAGAAAAAATGGCCGTTGCATGCGGATACTGGCACCTATGGCGTTACAACCCGATGTTGGAAACAGAAGGAAAGAATCCGTTCTCATTGGATAGCAAAGAACCGGACTGGTCTAAATTTCAGGACTTCCTTAAAGGAGAGGTACGCTATACTTCACTTCAAAAATCCAATCCATCTGAGTCTCAGGAATTATATGATGCTGCTCAGGAAAATGCCTTGTGGCGGTACAAGAGCTATATACGCATGGCAGCAGATATAACTGGGAAATCGGATGAAGTTTGATTTTTGTAGATAAATAACACTTGTTAAAACAGTTTAAGTAAACTCAATATTGAGGAGTAAATCATAGAATTTACTCCTCTTTTATTGTTAAATCCTTTATATATACATGATTATTAATAAGGATAATATTATTTTAATAAGTGAAACTATTAATAATTTGAAAAATATATATTATCTTTGCTCCACCTGATATATAGTTTATACAAACTGAGATGAATTTTATGAACAAAAAGACTTTACTGACTTCACTGCTATTGCTTTGTCTATCAATAGTATCGTATGCACAGGTTTCCGATTTCGGACAAAACTCGCTCCCTACGCGAAATCAATATTTATTGAGAGATCCTCTATGGTTTATATCAATAGGTGCGGGAGCGCAAACCTATTTTGGTGAGGATGATGCCGGTGTGGCCGGAAATAAAATTGATTTTAAGCGAAGATTGACTCTGGCTCCTACATTTACTGTTGGGAGACGCATGAGTAATGTAGTAACACTCCGTTTGCAGTTTTCGGGAGGTTCCTTACATGGTTTCAACGATGGATGGAGCGGTACCTACTCCAGATGGTATAAAGATGGAGATACTGGAGCTGCATTCAGAATGTCAACGAAAGACCCGGCTTGGGATTATATGGGTTGGGTGGAAAGTGTGCAGCAAGCAGATGATTCATGGAGTGAAGGTGATTATAGATATGCTCCGGTAGATGCTTCTGGTCAAGATGTGTGGGCGCCATTTCCGGCAGAGGCTGGTGGTAGAAAATGGGGTGAAAATGGAGGATATTATATGCAACATATGCGCTACTTTAGTGCAACAGGAGATGTCTCTGTAAATCTTATTAATTTATTGAGAGGATACCTCCCTCATCGTAAATTTGAAGTTTCACCTTTTGCCGGGCTAGGAGTTTATCAGCGTTTTGCTCATTATGGAACATTAAATAACACCTATGTTACAGGTAGTATTGGAGCAAATGTTGCATATAGCATTTCTCCGAGTTTCCAGATATATATGGAAGGGCGAGGTGTTATCGTAGCAGATGATTTTGATGGTCAAAGAGGTGACTTTAGTAACAATGGTATAGCTCAACTTACAGCAGGTATAACATATAAATTTGGTAGACCTAAATATATAGATCCGGCAATCGAAACCCGTTTACGTCAGCCATATGAAATAGCTCGAGGAGATGATGGATTGCTGTTGGTTCCAGGAGGTAATATCGAGATGGGAACAGGTATTGATCCTTTCTGGGGAGATAAAGTTCCTCGTAAGTTAGTGGCAGTAAGTCCGTTTTGGATGGATGAAACAGAGGTTACTAACAAACAATATAGGGATTTTGTTACTTGGACGCGTGATTCTATAATCAGAGAACGTCTGGCTGATCCTGCCTATGGTGGTGATCCTACATTTAAAGTTTTGGTAAGACCGGGAATGGACGGTATGGGCGCTGTAGGACAACGCTTAAATTGGCAAAAACCTATACCTTGGAAAAATCCAACTTCTAGAGAAGCATCTGCTATTGCTAGTGTAGTTGGGCCGGGAGCAAACAGTACAATGTCGGTAATTCCGGCTGTCATGAACTATAGATATAATTGGTTTGATAGCAAGAGTTATTATGCTTATTTATCGAAAAAACATGCAGGAGAAGCATCTGCGATAATAATTACAAAAGATACAGCATATCTGAACTCAAGAGGAGATGTTATTCGTGAAACTTTGTCACGTACATCATATGGGGCGATGGTTGATTTTACAAATACATATATTGTAAATATATATCCTAACGAAATGAGCTGGATGTCCGACTTTGCGAATGCAAAGAGCGAACAGTATGTACAAAATTACTTTACAACGAAACCATATGATGGCTATCCTGTTGTAGGTGTGACGTGGGAAGCTGCTGATGCATATTGTGCATGGAAAACAGATCGTTTCAGAGAGAAATATCCTAACTCTGTAGGATTTGAGGGATATCGTTTGCCTACAGAGGCTGAATGGGAGTTTGCAGCAAGAAATGGACGTTCAGACTTAGATTACCCTTGGTATTCTGATCAAACTCATAATGCAGATGGTTTGGCTAATGCTAACTTTAGAGCTTCAAATGATTTAAAAGAGATTGTTTCTCCTGTAGCAACATTCTTGCCAAACCGTTTTGGTCTGTATGATATGGCTGGGAATGTTTCGGAGTGGACATCAACAACATATACTGAATCTGTTGACCGTATGACAGATGAAGCTAATCCGGATTTCAGTTATAGAGCTGTATTAGCAGATCCTCAGTTATTGAAACGTAAAGTTGTAAAAGGCGGTTCATGGAAAGATGCTACTGTAAAAGCAGGGGACAGAAATGTAGAATATCAGGACAAAGGACGTTCTTATATTGGATTCAGATGTGTCCGTACATGGGGCGTTGACGAAAAAGGACGTGTCAAATAATACTAAACGCAAGTTTCTTGCGTTGTATTATAGACAATAATTTAGGAGTGTAGTATATATGAGCAAAGAAACACGTAGTCTTGGACAATTTTTAGCCAGTAAAAAAGGACAGATATTATTAAATTTTCTTTATAGCTGGGGTGCCGCAGTTGTTATATTTGGCGCAATGTGCAAGATTATGCACTTTGGTGGAGCCGGAGATTATATCTTGATGGGAGGAATGATTGTTGAAACCATCGTATTCTTAATTTCTGGTTTTGATTATTCTTCCAGTGTAGCTGAGACAGAAAGTGTTGGAGTGGTTATGGGAGGTGCTATTGCAGCAGGTTCTGCTGTAGGCTCTACAGTCTCGGGAACGGATGATGTATTACCGGATCCTAAAAAGGCAAAAGGTGGTTCTGGAACTACTAGTCCTGTCGTAATTATTGGAGGAGGTAGCTCAGGTACTTCCGGAGGCGGATCCGTTTCACCAATACAGGGTTCTTCTTCTGGAACGAATGTAAGCCCTGTATCGGGTACAGGAGCAACCGGAGGGACAGTACCGGAGTATAGCCATAGCTTATCCAATACTGCTCAGAATTTGGAGGAATTTTCCAATACTATACACTCACTGAATGAAGTATCCCGAAAAATGTTGGATGCTTATAAACAGATTACGGAAACTCAAGGGTTTACAGATAATATAGCTACATTGAATCAGAATGTCAGCGGACTGAATGAAGTTTTCAACAGCCAGTTGCAAACCATTACTGAACAAATGTCAGCCATCAGATATATAAATGATAGCCTTCTACGAATGAAAAATTTATACGATGGGGCTATTGGAGATAGTTATATGTTTAGGGAAGAATCGGCTAAAATGACAAAGCATATAGAGGCATTGAATAATGTATATGCCCGTCTGTTGCAGGCGATGACAACAAATAATAACAATACGAATACAAATAATTTCTAGTTTGAAAAGATTAGAAATCGAACCTAAAGATATAACTGATGGCTATAAGTAAGGGGCAACTGACACGGCAGAAGATGATAAATCTGATGTACTTGGTTTTCATTGCTATGCTTGCTTTGAATATATCGACAGAAGTACTGGACGGTTTTGTACTGATACATGATAATCTTCAGGAATCAATAAAAGTAGCGGAAGAACGTAATCGGAAATTATATTCGGAGATAGATGAATCATATGCTAGCAATCCTGAAAAAACGCAGATGGCATATACTCTGGCTCAGAATGTAAAATTAAAATCTGATTCTGTCTTTAGCTTCATTCAGGAATTGAAAGCTAAAATAGCTAAAGAAACAGACGGATCGGATGCCGATGTAAATGACTTAAAGAAAAAAGATAATATAGATGCTTCATCGGAAGTAATGATGTCTCCTATCAGTGGACAGGGGAAGAAACTGAAAGAAATGTTGGATGAGTATAGGGAAAGTATGCTTAAAAATATTTCTGATGGTTCAAAAAGAGAAATTGTAGGCCGGACATTGTCTACAGAGCCTTCTGAAAGGGCTAAAAAAGATAGAAAGACATGGTTGCAAGCCTCTTTTGATAGAATGCCAAGTATTGCCGCCATAACTCTCTTGACAGAGCTACAGGTAAATACAAGGCAGGCAGAGGGTGAAGTATTGAACAATCTTGTTCAGGATATTGATGTTAAGGATTTAAGAGTGAATCAGCTGAGTGCATTTGTAGTGCCTCAATCAAACATAGTGATGCAGGGTATGCCTTACAGAGCTAATATTATTTTAGCAGCGGTGGATACAACCCAGCGTCCGCGTATAGAAATCAATGGTAAAGAGTTATCATTAGAGAAAAACGGATTATATGAGATAATTGCCGGATCTCCGGGGTCTTATAAATTTGACGGTTTTATAGAATTACTGGGACGCGATGGAACTCCTTTAAGACGGGAATTTTCTCAGGAATATTCTGTAATGGCTCCTATGGCAACTATAGCTCCGTTATTAATGGATGTTGTTTATGCAGGGATAGATAATGAAATTAGCATATCCGTACCGGGTGTTCTTACAAAAGATGTAACAGCCGGTGTATCCGGTGGAGGAAGTATGTCTCCTAAGGGTAATGGTATTTGGGTAGCTAAGCCTTCATCTGCTAACGTAGGAGGAAAATTTACAATATCTGTATCGGCTAATGTAAATGGAGTAAACAGGCAGATTGTCTCAAAAGATTTACGAATAAGAGCATTGCCAGATCCTACTCCTTATATTGAGTATAGGGATGCAAATAGCAATTTGAAAAGACATAAACGTGGCAATCTGGCTCGTGCGACAATATTAGATACAGATGAATTGAGAGCTTCTATTGATGATGGGATTCTTAATATTCCTTTTACAGTATTAAGCTTTACAACAATGTCATTTGATGCGATGAATAATGCTTCGCCTGAATTGTCAAATGGTGCTAGATTCTCGGAAAGACAAAAAGAACAAATACGACGTTTGAATCGTGGTACTGAATTATATATTACAAAAATAAAAGTAAGAGGGCCTGATGGAATAGACAGAGACCTCAACGCTATGACAATACGAATTAATTAACACAAAATATACGATATTATGAAATATCTGGTTTCATTAATACTATGCGGATTTTTATTTACAAGTTCGCTTATTGCACAAAATAGAGCAAATAACGGGCCTCGTATTTTAGATCAGGTAGCCGTTGTCACTGGCACTACGGAAGATATGGCAACCGAAATATCGAGCCGGGAATTAGCAGTAACAGAAAATGCTATGAGGGATTACTCTACCACTATTTGGTCAAGAGAAATCTATCGGCAAATAGCACATGATGTGGAAGGGAATGAATCATTTTTCCAGCCTCACAAATCAACAGCTCTAAGTTCTCCTGAGCAAAGGATTAATTTATTCTCAATGATAATTAATCTTATCAGTACTAATACGGTACATATTTATAAATTCAGTATGGTACCGGATGAAAACTCCAATAATATATTAAAAGGGAGGGATGCATTGTTGGAATGTGCGATACCTTTTACTGAAAATAATAATAGAACATTGAATGTAAAACCGGAGGATATCCCGTCAGAAAATATTCTGTATTACTTGATAAAAGAAAAATGGCATTTCGATGATAAAACATTCAAAGGGGATGTACGGATAACTCATATTTGCCCGGTACTGTACGAAAAGGGTAAATTCTTCCCACTATTTTGGGTAGCTTTTGACGATATTAGTACTTATCTGACAAGGGTGGAATCATCTGTGGCTGTAGGTACAAATCCTGTGCGTGAAAACCCTGTGAATGTATCGATGTTCGATGTTATGAAGAACCGTTATTACAGAGGTTGTATCTATCAGGTAGGATTAAGGCATCTTTCGCTATATTATCCTGAAATGGAAGATCTGATGAAAGAACGTGTTCGTATCGAAAACGAACTGGATTATATTATGGAACGTTTTTATGCAGCAGAAAGAAGAAGATAAGAATTTAATAGTATAAAAATAATCCCCGTTAAGTTACTTAGCGGGGATTATTTTTTATGGTAATATTCAAATAATATTCAGCTATTTAACTTGGTATTTGCATCTCCTGAATAACTTCCATACCTTTCAGAATGGCTTGTTCATTCATTGGTAATAGTTTATGATGGCGTTCGGGAAGAGATTTCTTCAGACCTAACATCACATTATCCAACTTAACCATTGGTGATACCTTTAGTAACCCCCCAAGCACAATCATATTGAAAGCTTTGGTATTTTGCATCAAAGCTGCTGTATCATGCGCCTCTATCTTGTAAACATAAATATCCTTTCTCTTAGGAGGATTTTGGAAACCGTTAGGATCATAAATTAGTATTCCCCCCGGTTTTACAAAAGGTTCAAATTTCTCCAGAGATGGCTGATTAAGGATAATGGCTATATCATACTCATTAACGATAGGAGAACTGATAGCATCATCACTTAATATGACAGTGACATTCGCCGTACCTCCGCGCTGTTCAGGCCCGTAAGAAGGAAACCATGAAACTTCTTTGTTTTCCATCAACCCTGAATATGCCAGAATCTTTCCCATAGACAGGATACCCTGCCCTCCAAAACCTGCTATTATTATTTCTTGTGTCATTCGTTTTCTCTGTTTAGATATTTTTTAAATCACCTAATGGGTATGCAGGAAACATATTTTCAACCATCCAGTCGTTTGCCTGTGCAGGTGTCATCTTCCATCCCGAACTACATGTCGAAACAATTTCTACAATAGAAGTTCCTTTATTTTCCATAGAGTTTTCAAATGCTTTTCTAATCATGCGCTTTGCCTTTTTTACTGATGCTGCAGTATGTACACTTTGACGTGTAGCTAGGCATACGCCGGCCAGAGGAGCTAACAAATCAAGAATTCTAAGAGGATATCCGTTCTCATAAATGTCTCTTCCGTTAGGGGAAGTAGAGGTTTTCATATTCAGTAGGGTAGTAGGGGCCATCTGTCCTCCGGTCATCCCGTAAATAGCGTTATTTATGAATATGATGGCAATATTTTCACCACGGTTAGCAGCATGTATAGTCTCTGCTGTACCGATAGCAGCCAAATCCCCATCTCCCTGATAGGTGAATACCATTTTATCCGTATTCAGACGCTTTACGGCTGTTGCCAGAGCAGGTGCACGCCCGTGCGCAGCTTCCTGCCAATCTATATCGAGATAGTTATATGCAAAAACAGCACAGCCAACAGGAGCTATACCTATTGTTTTTTCTCTGAGTTCCATTTCTTCTATTACTTCGGCGATCAATTTATGGACAACTCCATGTGAACAGCCGGGGCAATAGTGCATCTCTGTATCATTCATCAATGCAGGTTTGGTATATACCAAATTTGCAGGATCTATAATATTTATACTCATAATCTTACTTTCTTTTAAATTTCACTTACCAGCACTGGTTTAGCAGTTAAATTTTGCTTGTAGCGCATCCACGACTTCTGTTGGAGTTGGTACAATCCCCCCTAAACGTCCGTAATGTTCTACTTTTACCTTACCATCGACTGCCAGACGTACATCTTCAATCATTTGTCCGGCGTTCATTTCCACAGTAAGTATTCCTTTTATTTGGGAAGAATATTTATCTATTTCTTTTGACGGAAACGGCCATAAGGTGATAGGACGTATAAGACCTACCTTTATCCCTTTTTTGCGGGCTAGTTCCATTGCTTTTTGGCAAATACGTGCAGCTGAACCAAAAGCGACAAATATATAATCAGCATCTTCACAATTCACCTCCTGATGCATACAAAGCTCTTCTTCTATTTTTCTGTATTTAGCTTGAAAGCGGAGATTGTTTTCTTCCATTTTATATGGATCAAGTTCCAGAGATGTAATGACATTCGGTTTCCTGTTAGCCGGTTTTCCTAATGTAGCCCAAGGGCATTGTTCTCTGATCTCTTCTTCTGTTCTTCTGCGTTTAAAAGGAGACAGAGTTACTTTTTCCATCATCTGTCCAATAACGCCATCAGTAAGTATCATGGCAGGAGTCTGGTATTTGAATGCGAGGTCAAATCCCAGTTTGACAAAGTCGGCCATTTCCTGAACCGAACTTGGTGCGAGGGTGATTAACTTATAGTCTCCGTGTCCACCTCCTTTTACTGTTTGGAAATAATCAGCTTGTGAAGGTTGTATTGTACCAAGTCCAGGGCCTCCACGCATCACATTCACCATCAGGCATGGAAGTTCTGCCCCGGCCAGATAGGATACTCCTTCAAGCATGAGGCTCATTCCCGGACTCGATGAAGTGGTCATTACAGCTTTTCCGCATCCGGCTCCGCCATAAACCATATTGATGGATGCAATTTCACTTTCAGCCTGCAATACGACCATACCTGTCGTTTTCCATGGTGCCTCGATCATTAATGTCTCCATTATTTCCGACTGGGGAGTAATGGGATAACCAAAATAGCCGTCAGCTCCATATCTGATTGCTGCATGGGCTATAGCTTCATTACCTTTTAATAAAAATATTTCTTCTGACATAATCTTTTTAATTGATTAAAAACGGATCGGCTTTTCAATAGCTCTGGGAATCCGTATAAACTATTCTACTTTTTTCTTGTATATAGTGAGGCATCCGTCGGGGCATACATAGCCGCAATTAGCGCAGCCGATACAAGTTTCCGGATTTTTCGTATATACATAATGGTAGCCTTTCTGGTTTACGTTGCGTGGCTGAAGTTCCAGTACATCGCATGGACAGGAAACTACACAAAGATTACAACCTTTGCAACGTTCTTCGTTTACTACTACCGTTCCTTTGATTTTGGCCATTTTCGTATAATAATTTTTTTAGTGTATCTTTCATCAGGTTTTGTGCCTGATCATTGGTGTACAAAGTTATGTGTATTTATTATTATATTGTATTTTTTTTGTAATAAAGATGTTTAAAAAAAATGTATCAATAGGTTCACTAGACAACTCTTGCCTTGACAATGTGTTTTGTTTTTTGATGTTTTGTCTATTATTTGTCAAATAATGTCTGCGATTGTGATATTCACGATATTTATCAGATCTTCGGGGGCGATCTGAATCTGTAAGCCTCTTTTTCCGGCACTAATATATATATCGCCAAAGTCAGCTACAGACTGATGAATATAGGTAGGAAAAAGCCTTTTCATTCCGATCGGAGAACATGCCCCACGTATATATCCTGTTACGTTTAATAGATCTTTCATTGGGATCATCTCACAATTCTTGTTTCCGGAAGCTTTTGCAGCCTTCTTTAGGTCAAGTTCTTCAGCCCCGGGAATAATACAAACGAAATATCCTGTTTTATCTCCTTTCAGTACCAGTGTTTTGAAAACTTGTTCTACTGGTTCATTTAGTTGTTCAGCAACATGTATGGCACTTAAATCAGATTCGTCTACAATATATGATATCAATTTATAATCTACTTTTGCTTTATCAAGTAGCCGTGCAGCGTTTGTTTTGTCTGCTTTCATTGAATATATAGTTTTATCTTTAAAATATTTTCACAGGACTTATGGAAATAGAGAAAATATATCATCTATTAAGCAAAAACAAAATTAAAGAATAATATCATGAAACAAACAAATCCTTTTCTAATAATCTCTCTACTATGTGCATTGTCTCTATCATGTAGTAACCCGAAATCAGTGGAACTGAACGAACAAATAGTACAGGATGAAGTTTATGAAGCAGAGGAAGTTGCATATAATGCACCTTCTTTTACAGCCTCTCAGACAGAGGATATATCTTCTGATCACATAGTAATGCAGGAGACATTGAAATCGAAGTCGGTTGTGGCAGCTTCTGCTCAACCTCAGACTGTTCTTAACTTTGTAGCGACATCAGCTGCCTTGACAATAAATGATGATGGGATACATAAATTTATACGTACTGCTAAATTGAGATTCAAGGTAGAAAATGTAATAAGCGGTACACAGGCAATAGAGGACATAATAATCCGAAACAAAGGCTTTATTATTAATTCTTCTATTTATAATCGTGAGTTAAGCACAGAGTGGATAAATATATCGAAAGATTCGGCTGTTGTCGTTCGTTGTAATAATCTGGAAGCAACCCTACAATTGAAAGTGCCATGTGAATTATTGGATACTACATTGCGCCAAATAGCCCCGCTGGCTATATCGATAGATTATCGTGTAGTGGAAGCTACTGATGTGACAGCTAAACTAATGAGTGATGATCTGACGAAGAAACGCCTGGCAAAAAAGGAAAAGCGTCTAGAAAATGCGATAGACACAAAAGGCCGAAGGCTAAATGATATAACTTATGCTGAAGATGCTTTGGACAGGGCTCAGGAACAGGCTGACCGTACCAAAGTTTCGGAATATATCACAAACGAACAAATTGCATATAGTACAATAACTATCGAACTTCATCAAAATACCATAAAGTACAATGAAAAGGTTTTACGGAATGATGAGGTGAGTGGATATGAGCCGGGATTCGGTTCGAAAGTTATAGAAGCTTTATATTCCGGTTGGGAAATGCTAAGCGTTCTGTTCATATTTTTAATCAACTTATGGCCTATATTGCTGATTATTGCAATCTCTATATTCCTTTATAAGAAAATAAGAAATAAGAAGGATATAAAAGAGTAATAAGTATCAAACAAGAGAGGCTGTTTGTCTATAAACAGCCTCTCTCTTGTTTATTTACTTTTCGAAAAAAATACGTACCTTTGCACAAAATTTTGAGCAGATAATTCATTATGGGAAATTTAGTAGCTATAGTCGGACGGCCTAATGTGGGTAAGTCAACTCTTTTTAATCGTTTGACCGAGAGCCGGCAAGCTATTGTTGACGAAACTTCGGGTACTACCCGTGACCGCCAGTATGGCAAAGCGGAATGGGGAGGACAGGAATTTTCATTAGTTGATACGGGAGGCTGGGTAATCAATTCAGAAGATATATTCGAAAGTGAAATTAACAAGCAGGTGACGATCGCTTTGGAAGAAGCAGAAGTTATTCTTTTTGTTGTAGATGTTATGAACGGCCTTACCGATTTAGATACAAGCGTTGGGAATATGTTGCGCCGTTCCAAGAAACCGATAATATTGGTTTCAAATAAAGCTGATAACTTTAATCTGCATATCAATTCGGCTGAATTTTACGCATTGGGTTTAGGCGATCCGATAAATATATCGGCAATCAATGGTTCAGGAACAGGTGATCTGCTCGATCTGATTATTAGTAAATTTAGTAAAAAGGCCGAAGAAGAACAGCTTGAAGAGATTCCGCGTATTGCTATCGTAGGCCGCCCAAATGCCGGGAAATCATCTTTTGTGAATGCACTCATAGGAGAGGAACGAAATATTGTGACTAATATAGCCGGTACTACCCGCGATTCTATCTATACCCGTTTCGATCGGTTCAATATGGATTTTTATTTGGTAGATACCGCCGGAATCCGCAAGAAAGGGAAAGTGACAGAGGATCTTGAATATTATTCAGTAATACGTTCTATCAAGGCTATTGAAAATTCGGATGTTTGTGTTCTTATGCTCGATGCTACTCAGGGAATAGAAAGTCAGGATATGAATATATTCTCTCTTATTCAGAAGAATAGGAAAGGGCTGGTGGTTTGTGTCAACAAATGGGATTTGGTAGAAAATAAAGAGCAGATAGTAATTAAGACATTTGAAAATGCTATCCGTGACCGTTTAGCTCCTTTCACCGATTTTCCAATTATTTTTGCTTCAGCATTAACTAAACAACGGATATTGAAAGTGCTGGAAACGGCAAAAGAGGTTTATGCCCGCAGGAAAACAAAAATACCGACACATAAACTAAACGAGGTTATGCTACCTATTATCGAGCATACTCCTCCACCATCTAATAAAGGAAAGTATATCAAGATAAAGTATATAACACAAATACCTAATACTCAGGTACCGTCATTTGTGTTCTTCTGTAATCTGCCGCAATGGATAAAAGATCCATACAAACGCTTCCTCGAAAATCGTATCAGGGAGAACTGGGATCTAACAGGGACGCCTATCAATATTATTATAAGAGAGAAATAGGAATATAATCGATATTTTCAGAAAAAGAGGGAGTTAATGCAATTTCCTCTTTTTCTCTCTTTATATTATCGGTTATCTGGCCATAAATTCTTCTAAAATGCTTATTTTTGTAAACTTGTTATATTGAATATATTATAAAGATCGAAAACTAGTGACTCAGCCAAATATCAATATAAAAAATAAACGTGCCAGTTTCGATTATGAATTCATCGAAACGTATACGGCCGGAATTGTGCTCACCGGAACAGAAATAAAATCCATCAGATTGGGGAAAGCCAGCCTTGTGGATACATTCTGTATGTTCGAGAAGAATGAATTGTGGGTACGTAATATGTACATAGCCGAATATTTTTATGGTTCTTACAATAACCATGCTGCCCGCAGGGATAGGAAATTGTTGCTCAATAAGAAAGAACTGAAGAAAATACAACGGTTGGTGAAAGAAACAGGCTATACTATTGTTCCTACCCGTATATTCCTTAACGAAAGAGGCTTGGCTAAAGTAAATATCGCTGTGGCACGAGGTAAGAAGCAATACGATAAACGGCAATCTCTTCGTGAGAAAGATGATAAACGAGCCATGGACAGGGTTATGAAAAAAGGATGAAATGGATAAACCGGGTATTTCCTTTTCTATAAAATGGGCTAAAGAGAATGTATCGAAGATATTGCTGACGCTTACAGTAATATTTGTCGGAGCGTTCTTTTATATACTCAATGTTTTATATCCTATCTATCTCGACGACTGGTTTTATTCTTTCAGTTTCTTTGCAGAAAACGAGCGTATTAACAGTTTTTTTTCGATATTTCAGAGCCAGTACAACCATTACTTTGAATGGGGTGGTAGGAATGTGGTGCATGTAATAGCCCAATTACTTTTGTGGGCAGGTGAAACATGGGGCAACGTATTCAATACATTGGCTTATGTAGCATTGACCATGTGTATCTATTTTATTGCTAATAGAGGAAATAAGCCCAATATTTTGTTATTCATTCTAATTAATATCCTTATATGGTTTACTCTTCCGGCTTTCTCTCAAAACCTATTGTGGATAACTGGGAGTGCCAATTATCTGTGGGGAGGACTTATCGTTTTGGTGTTTGCATATCCATATGTTTCATATTACTATAAGCAGGAAGAAAGTAGTAGTATTTTCCGGAATATATCATTTGCTTTTTTGGGTATTTTGGCCGGATGGACAAATGAGAATATGGGGGTTGCATTAATCTTCTTCCTGATAGGAGTTGGTATTTTATTGAAGATTAGAAAATTGCCAATACCTACATGGATGATATTTGGGTTGGTAGGAGTAGTCATTGGGTTTCTAATGATGATATCCGCTCCGGGGAACTTTATGAGGAATAAGCTGGAATTGATGGCTGTACATAAAATGTCGGAAATTACGCCGTCTTTCTATTTCTATCGGTTTGTCACTGTCTTCAAGCTTTCATGTATTTACTTGTTGATTCCGGTTCTTATCTATATTTTATTGCTAGTCTTATATTGTTGGAAAGGTAAACGAGAACATAAAAAGGAGACACTTTATTTGTCTTTATTGTTCTTTACCTCATCAGCTATTGCTACTATGGCAATGTCAGGTTCACCTGTATTTCCTGAACGTGCATGGTTTGGGATAATTATATTGTTGATTGTTTCTATTTCTATACTTTATGCACATATCGATTTTACCCCATCGGCTCTAAGAATAGTGAATTATTCAATAATTGGAATTTTGTCAATAGTATATTTATATTCATGGGCAGAGAATTATACAGAACTTGATAAATTTAATCAGGTTTGTGAAAGTCGTCAGCTACTGATAGAAAAGGAGAAAGCTAAGGGAATAAAAGATATTGTAATCACAGATGCTATATTCGAAGAGAAAGATTCAAAGCTTATTGTTCTTAATTTGAAAGACTGGCTGATTCTGGAGAGGGATGGTTGGGCAGAACGGGTAGGAAGATATAACGGGGTGAATACAATAAAAATCTACGAATCACAGGAAAGAAGTAAATGAATAAACAGATTCAAATACCAGAATACAGTAAATATCAGCCGGTACTTATATTGGCTGTATTACTTGTTGTTTTCTCGGTTACCTTTTTCCTGAACAGATTATATCCTGTATTTGCGGATGATTGGGTCTACAGCTTTGTTTTTGAGACGTCTTTCTTCGACCATTCAGATAAGAGGATTGAAGGTATAACCGATATCTTGGTTTCCCAATACAATCATTATATGCTATGGGGAGGAAGAAGCGTAGCCCATACTATAGCGCAGTTCTTATTGTCAATTAATCCCTTTCTGTGTGATTTGCTGAACAGTTTGGTGTATCTGGGATTTGTCTACCTGATTTATCTTTTTGCCGTTAAGGGCAGAGGATTAAATATTGGCGCTCTTATTTTAGTTGCTGTCCTGATTTGGGTTTTTGTCCCCGCATTTACTCCTGATGTATTGTGGATAACGGGTAGTGCTAATTATTTGTGGTGTACATCCATATTGCTGTTGTTTGCCTATCCTTATTTTAGTTTCTTTATCATAGGAAAAGAAAGCCGGGATTCAATTCCTCGGATTGTTCTTTTTTTTGTAGCGGGAATAGTTGCGGGATGGACAAACGAGAATACAGTACCACCTATGATTCTGTCCCTGGCTATTGTTTGTATATATTTCTACAGGAACAAGAAATTATCTAAATGGATGGTAAGTGGTTTTATTGGCATTTGCATAGGTTATATAATAATGGTTGCCGCACCAGGTAATTATGCACGGATGGATATGGAAATAATTTCTCTGGAGCAAAATATAGAACCGTCCTTGTTTTCAACTCTTTTACATCGGCTGGGTAAAATGCTCAGTGGATACTATCTCAAATATATGCTCCCTTTGGTTGTTGCTTATGTAGGATTATATATCCTCTATATAAAATGCAGCGCGAAAACAGAAGGCCTGAGAAAGAATAAGATATATACATCTCTACTGTTTTTTATGGCTGGCCATATCGCATTCTTTATCATGCTGGCAACTCCTACATTTCCATTAAGGGCAATGTTTGGAATAGTGGTATATATGATAATAGCCATATCTATAATATATTCAGAGATTGATTTACAAACGCCATTATTAAAAAGACTGAACCTGCTATTTATAATCGGGTTGATAGCCTTATATGGATTAGAATTTTACCGTAAATATCCTTCTATAAAGCTGATTTCGGAAACATTCAAAGCAAGGGAAGCTATTTTAGAGGAACAAAAAGCGAAAGGAATTAATGATATCATATTCGATACCCAGATAGGAGTACATGAAAAATATGGGTTTGAAGATTTAAGTGATTATCCTGACCAATGGATGAATAAGGAGTATGCTAAATATCACGGAGTACGATCTGTGAAAATAAAGAAAAAAGATTGATGCAAAAAATACAAGATATATTAAAACAAAGGATTCTTATCCTTGACGGCGCAATGGGAACAATGATCCAGCGCTATAAACTTACCGAAGAAGATTTCAGAGGTGATCGGTTTAAAGATTCAATTATTTTGCTGAAAGGTAATAACGATTTGCTTTGCCTTACACAACCGGATATCATAGGAGAAATCCATCGCGAATATCTGGAAGTAGGAGCGGATATCATAGAGACTAATACCTTCAACGCCAATGCCATCTCGATGGAAGACTATAATATGGCACATCTGGTGAAGGATATGAATATAGCTGCGGCTAAAATAGCAAAGAAAGCTGCGTCAGATTATACAAAGCAAAATCCAGACAAACCCCGTTATGTTGCCGGTTCTATAGGGCCTACCAATAAAACGGCTTCTATGAGCCCGAAAGTGGAAAATCCGATCTTCAGGGCAGTGACTTTCGATGACTTGTATCATGCTTATAAAGAACAGATAGAAGGTCTGGTTGAAGGCGGGGTTGATCTGTTACTTATCGAAACGATCTTTGATACCCTGAATGCAAAAGCAGCATTATTTGCAGCCGAAGAAGTCCGCAAAGAACATGGTATTGATTTGCCGATAATGATATCTGTAACCTTATCAGATAAAGGTGGGCGTACATTGTCGGGGCAGACTATCGGAGGATTCCTGGCATCGGTAAGCCATATTGATTTCCTGTCTATAGGATTGAACTGTTCATTCGGAGCATCTGACATGAAACCTTTCCTTAAAGAATTGGGAAGGCTTGCCCCATCATATATCTCCGCCTATCCTAATGCAGGGTTGCCAAACCAGTTTGGTGAATATGACGAAACTCCTGAGATTATGGCAAAACAAATCAGGGAGTTTGTGGATGAAGGGTTGGTCAATATATTGGGAGGATGTTGTGGAACGACCCCGGATCATATTGCCCAGTATGCCGATTTAGTAAAAGGGGCAAAACCTCATCAGCCTGTTGAGAAGCCGCACTATCTGTGGTTGTCAGGTTTGGAACTGTTAGAACTGAAGCCCGAATTAAACTTTGTGAATATAGGTGAACGGTTGAATGTCGCCGGCTCACGCAAATTCTTAAGGTTGATCAAGGAGCAGAAGTATGAAGAAGCTTTGACCATTGCCCATAAGCAGGTGGAGGATGGTGCGCAGGTACTGGATGTAAACATGGACGAAGGATTACTTGATGGCGTAAAGGAAATGACTACATTCCTTAACCTGATGGCTTCTGATCCCGACGTATCCCGTGTTCCGGTAATGATCGATTCTTCTAATTGGGAAGTGTTGGAAGCCGGATTGAAATGTGTTCAGGGGAAACCGATCCTTAATTCTATTTCCCTTAAAGGAGGCGAAGACGAATTTTTACGTCAGGCACGACTTGTTCACCGTTATGGTGCAGCCGTGATTGTAATGGCATTCGATGAAAAAGGACAGGCAGATACTTTCGAACGGCGGATAGAAATATGCAGCAGGGCTTATTATCTCCTGGTTAATGATGGATTCAGCCCGTTAGATATCATTTTCGATCCCAATGTCCTGGCAATTGCAACAGGTATTGAGGAGCATCGTAATTATGCTGTTGATTTTC
The DNA here is from genome assembly GCA_031285905.1 of Prevotella sp. Lineage (GTDB taxonomy): Bacteria > Bacteroidota > Bacteroidia > Bacteroidales > Dysgonomonadaceae > Dysgonomonas. The sequence goes on along the minus strand of JAITVH010000139.1, from coordinate 4,023 downwards.
TGGAAACAATAACCTGGATAAAGCAGAACCTCCCTCATGCCAAGATTAGTGGAGGGGTGAGTAACCTGTCTTTCTCATTCAGGGGAAATGATTATATCCGTGAAGCAATGCATGCCGTATTTCTCTATTATGCCATTCAGCGAGGCATGGATATGGGTATTGTCAATCCGGGCCAGTCTGTCGTATATGACGACATAAAGCAGGAATTAAGAAATCTGCTGGAAGATGTAATCTTCAACCGCAGGCCCGAAGCTACTGACGAACTGATAGAATTTGCAGAAAGAGTCAAGAATGAAAACAGCGGGCAGACGGAGCAAAAAATCGAAGAATGGCGTTCCTTCACTCTAGATGAACGTATCCAATATGCATTAGTAAAAGGAATCAGTGATTATCTCGAAGAAGACCTGGAAGAAGCATTGAAAGTTTATCCCAAAGCTGTAGATATAATAGATAAACCACTGATGAATGGAATGAATAAAGTCGGCGATCTATTTGGATCCGGCAAAATGTTCTTGCCTCAGGTAGTAAAAACTGCCCGTACAATGAAACGGGCTGTGGCTATTCTTCAACCGACATTAGAAGCCCAAAAGGCATCCTCTTCGGGAAGCAATAAAGCAGGTAAACTGATTATTGCCACGGTAAAAGGAGATGTGCATGATATCGGTAAAAATATCGTATCCATCATACTTGCCTGCAACAACTACGAAGTTATCGATCTGGGTGTAATGGTACCACCCGAAGTAATCATTCAACGGGTAAAGGAAGAACAACCCGATATCTTATGCCTTAGCGGATTGATTACTCCTTCATTGGAAGAAATGAGTATTGTGGCACATGAAATGGAAAAAGCAGGATTTTCCATCCCGTTAATGATCGGGGGCGCAACTACATCTAAGTTGCATACGGCTATCAAGATAGACCCTAAATATAATAACGGTTCGGTCGTATATGTAAAGGATGCTTCACAGGCACCTTCTGCAGTGGCTAAATTGATTAATCCTACAACAAAGAAAGAATATATAACCGGGATCAAGGAAGAGTATTCTTCTTTGAGAGATAATGCCGGCGATAAGAAGGCTGATCTGTTACCTATATCAGAGGTGTTGGATAAAGGATTAAAAATAGACTGGACTAATTATATTGCTCCTCAACCTAAAACCGAGGGCAGGCAAATTCTAAGGCATATTCCGGTTGAAGATATTCTGCCTTATATAGATTGGAAATTCTTTTTCCATTCATGGGATTTATCAGCCCGTTATGCATCAGTACAGCATATCGATGACTGTCCATCCTGTAAGGCTAATTGGATCAATTCGTTTAATGAAGCGGAGCGTGAAAAGGCAACAGAGGCATGGCAATTATATAAAGATGCCAATGAATTGCTGGATCAGCTGGTATATAATAAAGCCGGATATATAAATGCTGTCTTTGGTATTTATCAGGCATATAGCCAGGATGAAAGTATATTTATAGATGGCATCCGTTTCCCGATGTTGAGGCAGCAAAAGAAGAATGATAAAGATACTTACCTCTCGCTTTGCGATTTTATTGCACCTCAGTCATCCGGGAAGAAAGATTATGTAGGTGGTTTTACCGTAACGGCCGGGGTTGGAGCAAATGAACTGATGAGCGAGTATGAACGTCAGGGAGAAGAGTACAAAATGCTGCTGTTGAAATCTATATTAGACCGTCTGGCAGAAGCGACTACAGAATGGCTGCATGAGAAAATAAGGAGAGAATATTGGGGATATGCAGCGAATGAGAACATTACCGTAAACGAGATGTTCACCCTGAAATATCAGGGAATTCGTCCGGCAGTCGGATATCCGTCCATACCTGACCAATCTGTAAACTTCTTATTGAATGATGACTTATTACAATCGAAAGAAATAGGCGTAGAACTGACAGAGAACGGCGTAATGCTCCCGAATGCTTCTGTCAGCGGAATCATAATTTCCCACCCTCAATCCAAATATTTCAATATAGGAAACATATTGGAAGATCAGGTTGAATCCTATATTGAACGGCGGGGAGTTGAAGCATCTCAAATACGTAAATTCTTAGGTGCAAACCTGGTTTAAATATTCACACTTAGTAACGGATATAAACTTGCGGAGTAATCAATGTAGTACACCAAATTATTTAGAGTATGAAAGAAACTAGTGTTACTCCCTTCAAGACTGTAAATTTGTCTCACCGTATTTATCATTTCGCTAGCCGTGATGATAAGTTCTATGCTGCATGTTCCAGAGATGGAATTGTGACATTACTAAGTTCTGATTTTAGTATCGAACGGGTATTTAATTGTTCTGATGTTATAAAAAAGAAAGGAGATGGAATCCGGATCTTTATATTACATCCTTATGTAGATATCTTTTGTATAGGTAGCGAAGATGAATACCGTATTTATACATACCAGGGAAACCTTGTATGTTCTATGTTGGAACGGATAGAAGCTATATACCACAATCCTGATACAAATTTAATATGGAAAGTTCGGCAGATCAATGATGCCAGGAAAGAGATATCCCTTATTATAAACGATCTGTTACAGGACAAGATAGAAATAGAGGATGAGCTATACCAGAGTGCCGTAGAGTTTTCTCTATTGCCTGAGTCAAATATGATCTGTATGACTTTACTGGCTGGACAAGATGGTATGATGACTTATCTTCTTACTAACGACAATGGTAAAATAGAGATACAACATATAGAAAAATTAGACGAAAATGCAATTTTAGACTTTTCTGACGATAAGGCTAAATTTCTGGCTTTAGACCCTGATAGCCTGGATAAGATATCGATGTATTCTTATCCTGCATTGACGGTGTCAGGCGAGTTACTCCTGCCTGAAGAGGAGAAAGAGAGTGATCATCAGTTTGGATTTAATGATTACTTCATTGATAATACATACGCTTTGATCGAAATGGGGGAAAACCTGTTCTATATATTGAATACCGAAAAAATGAAGATAGAGGGTAAACTAATTGTCGAAGGACATGAACCTAAATCTATCTCATATTATTGGCCACGACTGAAAGATGATGATGGCGAAACAACTAATTTAGCTCAATTCTTCAAAACTCCTGCTTATCTGATTGCTTCGTTCAAAGCTTCACCAAATGATAATGAAGATAATTCTATCGTAGTAGTGAGGCGAAGTGATATCATAGCAGCATTAAACCAGTAAAGAATATAACGGATGGAATTTATCGAATTATTGTCATATAGCTTTTTCCAGAATGCGTTGCTTGGCAGTTTGTTTGCCAGTATCGCCTGTGGCATAATAGGTTCATATATTGTAATACGCCGCTTGGTCTTCATCAGTGGGGGAATTACCCATGCATCGATGGGAGGTCTGGGTATAGGGTTCTATTTTGGATGGAACCCCATATTCTCGGCGATGATATTCTCCATCCTTTCAGCTCTGGGTATCGAATGGTTATCTTCCCGGCAGGGTGTGAGGGAAGATTCAGCTATCGCATCTTTCTGGTCGCTGGGTATGGCCATCGGGATCATATTCATTTATCTGAAGCCCGGATTTGCACCTAATCTCTCCGATTATCTTTTCGGGAATATACTGACTATTACCCAGAGCGATATTCTCTATCTGGCAATACTATCCCTTCTGTTGATTATCGTATTTGTACTTTTCGAGCGTCAGATATTGTTTGCAGCCTTCGATCCCGATTTTGCTAAGACCCGTAACCTACCGGTTACTTTTATCAAGTATGCAATGATGGCGGCTATAGCCATCACTATTGTTTTATCCATCCGTCTTGTGGGAATAGTCTTGTTGATGTCCATTCTTACTGTGCCTCAAATGACAGCTAACTTGTTCACATCCAACTTTGTGAAAATGATATTATTATCAATCATTATTGGTTTCTTTGGCTGCGTTGTCGGATTGTTCCTTTCAGCTACTCTTGATGTGCCATCAGGAGTATTCATTATCTTCACGCAACTGATTGTATTCCTTATTGCACGAGGGATAGTGAAGTTAAGGCAAAAGAGATCGGAAGA
>JAITVH010000057.1 GCA_031285905.1 Prevotella sp. | reverse complement strand
GTGTACTAGTTTAATAATACACCGATAAAGTAATTAAATAATACAACTAAAAAATAAAAATTATGAAAGCAACATTTTTAACAACAGTATTCGCAGCATTAGTTTTAACAACAAGTGTAAATGCAGAAAATGTAAAAACTTACAACAATGTAGAAAGCAACGAACTGGGAACAACAAAAGAGTACATCACAGTAGATAGCGAAACATTGGCTCCTCTTACCAAAGAAACTTATGTATATGACCTGAACGGCAATATGACAGAGAAAAAGGTAAGCAAATGGGGTAATAATAAAACCGGCTGGATAAACAGCAGCAAATATGAATATACATACACAATTTCAGGCAAAGTTGCCAATATCACATTTACTGAATGGAATGGTAAAAAGAATAATTGGGCCGATACTTCCGAATTCTTGGTACATGTATACAATGATAACAACGAATTACTTTCAATAGACCAGATACAAATAAATAATTCAGATAAATTCATTACTCAAAAATGAGTATATACACTACTTAACTAAAGAAGTAGGACTATGTGAATAGTTCTACTTTGTTTTTATATGGCTATCAACATCCTTAAACATAACCCTTTCTTTTAGTAGAACGGGCTTACAATTCGATCTTCTAACCATGCAATTAATATGCTTCAATTAACGGAACAAAACCGGATATACAGTTGTTTTAACTATAAACAAAACAATTTACAAATCTAAAAAAATAGAAAATAATGAAATTATCAAAAGGCATAATCGCCATCATAGTGTTGGTCGTTATCGGATTAGGAATCTTTATGTGGGGTAAGTCTGCATATAACGGCCTTGTAGGTAAACAGGAAGCCGTATCATCGCAATGGGCACAGGTACAGAATGCATACCAACGTCGTTCCGATCTTATACCCAATCTGGTAGCTACAGTAAAAGGATATGCAACACACGAACAAAGTACACTTACTGCAGTGGTAGAGGCACGTGCAAAAGCGACTCAAATGCAAGTCAATGCAAACGACCTGACTGAAGAGAACATCCAAAAATACCAGCAAGCTCAGGGACAATTATCTACTGCTTTAGGACGCTTGATGATGATAACCGAGAATTATCCCGACCTGAAAGCCAATCAAAACTTTATGGCATTGCAAGATGAATTATCGGGAACAGAAAACCGGATAGCCACCGAACGTAACAAATTTAATGTACGGGTGCAGGAGTATAATACTTCGATAAGAATGTTTCCCCGCAATATATTTGCCAGCTTGTTCGGATTCGACAAGAAAGGTTATTTCGAGGCTGATCAAAATGCACAAACAGCCCCTACAGTAGAGTTTTAATATAGACATTAGTCACCAAAAATTGAAAAAGAGACTATATATATTATTTATCCTTGTGCTTTCATCTTTAATGATGCAAGCACAAGATGAAGATTTACCCGATCCGATGTCTCCGCCGAGATTGGTAAATGACTTTGCCAAGCTTTTCGACTCTGCCCAACTAAGCGATCTGGAGCAAATCGCCTTAGCATATAACGACACAACATCTACCCAGATTTATGTAGTCACTGTATCAGACCTGAAAGGATATGATGTTTCCGACTTTGCTATCCGGCTTGGAGAAAAATGGCATATTGGTCAAAAAGATAAAAACAATGGGGTACTTATACTTATCAAGCCCCGCATAGGTAATGAACGCGGACAAGTCTTCATTGCTACAGGATATGGAGTAGAACATATACTGACCGATGCACGCACCGGGCGAATAATAGATCAGTACATGAAACCTTACCTACAGAACGGAGACTATTATAATGCTACCAAAGCAGCCATGTATACCATCATTAGATACCTGGCCGGAGAGTTTCAGGCCGATGACGAATCTGAAGACTCGACAGGTGCTATAATTGCCAATATTATCGTCATACTTATTGTTCTGTTTTTCATATATATAGGGACAAAGAACAATAAGGGCGGAACATCCGGTGGCGGCCAATGGCGTAGAGGTGGTGGATTTTTCGGAGGAGGCGGAGGCTTCGGCGGCGGTTGGGGTGGAACATCCTCTGGTGGTGGCGGTTTCGGAGGAGGCGGAGGTGGTAGCTTTGGAGGCGGAGGTGCCGGACGAGGATTTTAGCAATCCTGTTTATTTCCGAATTTTATTTAGAGTTGTAAATCGATCCGATTATCAATCATTTATCTCTCCCAACACCATACAAGCCGTTTCTACATTCGGCACATTAACAATGCTAACCGAACGCTTCCCGTTTCGCTCTTTTAGTTCACATTTACGGGGATATTTTTGAATATAAGCCAACAACTTATCAAATGCCTTTGACTGATAATAGGGTGAATCGGGATTAGAGATAAGGAATAAGCTCATCTTCCCTCCTTTCAGTACTACCTTCTCAATACCCAAAGCTTTGGCCAACGAGCGCAAACGGACAACCATAATCAATTCTCTACCCTCAGGCGGAATTTTCCCAAAGCGGTCTTCGAGCCGCTCTACAAAAGAGTAGACATCAGATTCACGTTCCATATTATCCAACTCCCGATAGATGGTGATACGTTCCGAATCGTTAGGTATATATGTGGCCGGGAATAATAATTCAAGATCGCTCTCTATTTGCACATCTTCCACAAAGTTGTCCCCTGCTATTTTATTATCCTCATCCACCTCATGATAAAGTTCGGCAAACTCATCATTCTTAAGCTCGTTTACAGCCTCTGTAAGTATCTTCTGATACACCTCATAGCCCAGGTCGGCTATAAACCCGCTTTGCTCTGCACCAAGCAGGTTTCCGGCACCACGAATATCCAGATCCTGCATAGCAATATGGAATCCATGCCCCAGTTCCGAAAAATTCTCAATAGCCTGTAACCGTCTACGGGCTTCCGGTGTCAATGTATTAAGCGGAGGAGCTAAAAGATATGCAAAAGCTTTTTTATTGCTGCGCCCTACCCTGCCCCGTAATTGATGCAGATCACTTAATCCGAAGTTTTGGGCATTGTTTACTATTATGGTATTGGCATTCGGTATATCGATCCCCGACTCTACAATCGTTGTAGCCAGTAATACATCATATTCATGATTGATAAAATCCATAATAACCGATTCCAGTTTAGCCGGATCCATTTGTCCGTGACCGACTGCTACACGTGCATCCGGTACTTCCTGGCGAATAATATCTTCCAGCTCATGGATATTCTTTATCCGGTTATTTATAAAAAAGACCTGACCATTGCGGCTCATCTCGAATTCAATAGCTTCGCGAATAATACGAGTATCGAACGTATGTACTTCTGTTTGTATCGGATAGCGGTTTGGTGGCGGAGTAGTGATAGCTGATAAATCGCGCGCACCCATCAACGAAAATTGTAGTGTACGTGGAATCGGAGTAGCCGTCATAGTCAGTGTATCCACATTCGATTTCAATTGTTTCAACTTTTCTTTTACAGCTACACCAAACTTTTGCTCTTCGTCTATTATTAGTAAACCTAAATCTTTAAACTTTACGTCTTTACTTACAATGCGATGTGTACCAATGAGTATATCTGCTTTCCCTTCTTTTACTTCATCCAGTACTTCTTTAATTTTTCCTGCACTACGGGCACGACTGATATATTCAACTTTGCAAGGAAAATTCTTTAACCGGTCTTTAAATGTTTGATAATGTTGATATGCAAGTACTGTGGTCGGCACCAAGACTGCAACCTGTTTATTATCAGCAACGGCCTTGAAAGCAGCACGAATAGCCACCTCCGTTTTCCCGAAACCTACATCACCACATATAAGGCGATCCATAGGTTTCACATTTTCCATATCTTGCTTTACATCATTTGTAGTTTTAAACTGGTCTGGAGTATCTTCATATATGAAAGATGCCTCCAGTTCGGTCTGAAGGAACGAATCAGGAGAAAACTTAAATCCTTCTTCCTGACGGCGTTTAGCATATAACTCTATTAAATCGCGGGCTATATCCTTTACTTTGTTTTTTGTTCTCTCCTTAATATTATTCCATGCACCTGTGCCCAGTTTATTGATGCGTGGAGGCTCACCCTCTTTTCCTCTGTATTTTGAAATTTTATGGAGAGCATGCAGTGATACAAATATCGTATCATTATTGAGATAGATGAGCTTTATAAGTTCCTGCATCTTACCGTTCATATCCGAACGGACAAGACCACCGAACTGACCTACCCCATGGTCGATATGCACGATGTAATCACCAATCTGGAATTGCTGCAATTCTTTCAGCGATAAGGCAAACTTACCGGAACGTACTCTGTCAGATTTCAGGTTATATTTATGGTAACGGTCAAAGAGTTGATGATCGGTAAAACAACAGATTTTCAGAGTTTCTTCAATAAATCCTTCTGATAATGTCCGTTCCACAGGTGTAAACGCAATATCATCTCCTCTGTCTTCAAAAATAGATTGGAGACGTTTATGTTGTTTATCGCTGTCACTCAATATATAGATGGTAAACCCTTTGTCTATAAAGCGGTTGAAGCTTTCGCTGATAAGATCAAAGTTTTTATGGAAAGCAGGTTGAATATCTGTTTTAAATTCAATTGTTACATCAGGCACATCATAAGCCCTTGCTCCAAAATGTATATGTCTGAATTTCTTTATCAATGCTGAATACTGTTCTCTCGATATCAGTTTATTCTGAATATCTTTTTCATATTCAGGATTATCCAGAATAGTAGAATCTATATATACTGCTTCCACTTTTTCTTCGGCCCAGGTATAGTCTTTAAAACCGATAATCGTATCCAAAGGCATAAGGTTCAAAAACGACTCACGGTCTAAATCGGACTTCTGCATATCCGGTATTATCTGAACTTCCTGTAACCGTTCTTTAGACAGTTGTGTCTCAATGTCGAATGTACGGATAGTACTTACTTCATCACCAAAAAAGTCGATACGGTACGGGAACTCGTATGAGAAAGAAAAGACATCCAATATACTGCCCCGGATAGCATACTGCCCGGGTTCATAGACGTAATCAACATACTCGAAACCAAAAGAATCCAACATCTCGGAAACAAAATTACGGTCTATTTCCTCAGTTGCTTTTATGTGTATAGTATTCTTTTCCAGAATATCTTTCGATACTACTTTTTCAGCTAAAGCCTCAGGGTAAGTGACCACAATAAGATGTGTGTCTTTTGCCTGCATTTTTCCCATCACTTCGGTGCGTAATATTTCATTAGCAGTATCAATTTGCCCATATTTTATAGCACGCTTGTATGCAGAAGGGAAAAACAATACATTCTCAGCACCCAGTATCTGGCTGAGATCATGATAAAAATACCCCGCACTTTCCTGATCGTTGAGAACATATAGAAAGCAATCCGTTGTTTTATGATAAAGTGCCGCTGCAAAAATAGCAGAAGAGGAACCTTGTAATCCTCTGGCATATATACTCTTATGCTTTGTTAGTGTATTTGCAACAGCCTGTATATTCTTGTGGCCTTCGAAAAGCCCCTGTAGTACCGATAAATCCAATGTAGTAGCTTATTTATTTGGGAACGCAAAACTAATAAAAATAGAACAAATTATATGCCAATTATTGGTAAATAAAGTATAACAAAGATGTTAATCATTCTATTCAAATAAGATTTCATTACCCGACCAGCCCTAATGATTCTTATTTGCCGGTATGTTTCACAAAAATCATTACCTTTGGGGCAGTTTTTAATTATTAATATAAGCATAAATGTTTCTTAAAAGTCTCCTATGGTCTTTTCCCAATTTTATACAGGACAACTATCTGTCTTATAAATATAATAAACAATACCGTAAATGGATCAGTGCAGGCAAGCCTCTTCCTCCTGTGCATATTGTTAAACAGCAGCGTATTGCAGAATATAAGAAAAAATATAATATAGATATACTGGTAGAGACCGGCACCTATCTGGGAGATATGATATGGGCGCAACGCAAGAATTTCGCTAAGATCTATTCCATTGAATTAAGTAAAACATTTGCCGATCTGGCGAAAAAGCGTTTTAAGAAACAGACTAATATTACAATCATAGAAGGCGACAGTGGTGTTGTACTCAATTTGCTGATCGGGCAAATTGATAAAAAGGCTATTTTCTGGCTCGACGGTCACTATTCAGGAGGTAACACAGCCTGCGCCAACAAAGAATGTCCTATCTATGAAGAACTGAATGCAATCTTCAAATCAGACATCGACCATATATTGTTAATTGACGACGCACGTTGTTTTGTAGGAACAGGCAGCTATCCTACAATCGAGGAGTTATCCGGTTTTATATCAGATAAATATACCGGTAGCAGCATCCATATAGATAACGACTGTATTATTGTAGAACTAAGCAAGAACGCACAATAGAAGAAGAATTCTATTCCGGTTTTTGATAGAACCTTACCCAATCGATATACATCTCAACAGGTAACTCTTCCGGATTAGCTTTACCTACCCAGGTACCTTCCAACTGCATATCTATCAGCAGGTAGAATGGATAATCGAAAGGGAATTGTCCTTCTTTATCAGTCTCAATACAGGGATAGGTAAAAGTTTTATTATCATTGATAAAAAAGACTAAACTGTCCGGATACATCTCTACTGTATAGATATTATACTCATTACGCTTTATCTTATTAGTATAACCTGGCTTAGGATCATTCATATTCAAATTGAATGTATAATGGGAGTGCACAGTCTGATAGGCAATGCTGTCAAAATTAAGATGCTCCATAATATCAATCTCGCCTCCATGGGGCCAGGGTTTATCCTGTGGAAGCATCCAGAAAGCAGGCCAAGCACCTGTAGCTTCACCCAGTTTTGCCCTAATCTCTAGCCTCCCATTTCTGAATTGTTTTTTATCTTTTGTCCAAAGCCCTCCTGTTATGTATGGCACCTTATCATTTACCGTATCCGGATTCACTATTCCCCGTAAAATAAGATTACTGTCTTTCATATCATAACACAGATCATTATCGGACATATAATTAGCCCAATCCGGCCTGTCCCGTGGAATCTTACTCCAATATTTTTCATCAAAACCATCCTTTTGATCGAAATTATCTTCCCACACAAGCTTCCAGCTCTGTTTGGATTGACAACTAAATAAAAAACAGAGAGTAATACTAAATACAAGAACAGGTATAAATGTATTTTTCATAGTTATTAGGCTTATTATATTATTAGGCTAAAGATATACATTTACAGCCGATTAAAGGGACAAAAAGCAGAAGAAAATATACATTATAGGTAAAACCAATATTTTGCTTTAAATTTGTATTTCTTTTTATAATCAGATTGAATAATGAATACATTTGGAAATATATTTCGGCTTACTTCTTACGGAGAATCTCACGGTGCAGCTATAGGAGGCGTAATAGATGGCTGTCCGTCAGGTATAGAGGTAGATATGGATTTTATACAAAACGAGCTGAACCGCCGTCGTCCGGGACAATCTAAAATCACTACCCCCCGCAAAGAAGCTGATGAAGTGGAATTTTTGTCAGGAATATACGATGGTAAAACTACAGGTGTTCCCATCGGATTTGTGATAAGGAATGAAAACCAACATTCATCCGATTACGACAATCTGAAAGATCTTTATCGTCCATCCCATGCAGACTATACTTATTCACAGAAATATGGGATAAGGGATCATCGCGGAGGAGGCCGCTCTTCTGCACGCGAGACTATTGCCCGCTGTGTGGCCGGGGCTATAGCCAAGTTAGCGTTAAAACAATTAGGAATCAACATCATAGCATATACATCCCAGGTTGGAGGTATAAAACTTGATAAATTCTATACCGAATACGATCTGACAGAGATCGAGTCCACCCCTGTGCGTTGTCCAGATATGGGTAAAGCACAAGAGATGATAGAATTAATACAAGAAGTTAAATCCAAAGGAGATACTATCGGTGGTGTCATTACCTGTGTCATCAAGGGTGTTCCGACCGGATTGGGCGAACCTGTGTTCGGCAAGCTACACGCTTCTTTAGGAAATGCCATGCTGAGCATCAATGCTGTAAAAGGATTTGAATATGGGGATGGTTTTGATGTTAACCATCGTGGATCGGAAGTGAACGATGTATTCTATAATAATAATGGCAAAATAAGCACACGTACCAACCACTCAGGCGGAATACAGGGTGGAATATCCAACGGACAGGATATTTATTTCCGGGTGGCATTCAAACCTGTGGCAACGATCCTTATGCATCAGGAGACAGTAAACAAAGACGGAGAATACACAGACCTGAAAGCACGCGGACGCCACGATGCCTGTGTGTTACCACGCGCTGTGCCCATCGTTGAAGCTATGGCTGCAATGACTATATTAGATTATTATTTACTGAGCAAATCTGACAGATCATTCTTATAATAGTTATGTTAACTTTTTGCGGTGTACTAAAGTCTTTTGTGTAAAAATAAAATTGGCTTTTTTTAATATTTGTCTATCTTTGCTAACGAAACGCTATATATGCTACAAAAAACAACACATATAACTGTTACTTTTTCTCCTGATAATTTGGGAGTTAGTTGTATTTTGTTAGAGAGAGAGAGAGAGAGAGAGAGAGAGAGAGAGAGAGAGAGAGAGAGAGAGAGAGAGAGAGAGAGAGAGAGAGAGAAACACTAACAAACACTAAGT
>JAITVH010000050.1 GCA_031285905.1 Prevotella sp. | reverse complement strand
TATTCTCCGTTAGCTGCTTTTATAGTAGCTATAATAATAAATATGAACTCGAAAATTATCAGAAGGATTAATAGTGGTATTCCTACTATCAGGAAGCATAACGGAATAAGTATCACTGTGTATATGATCATACTGATCATAAAATTTGTGATGTTCTTTCCGTGTATATCTATCTCCCTGCTTTCTTTGGAGCGCGAAAGCCACATTATAACAGGTATGATAAATCCTAATCCGCATAGGATGAATCCTGCAAATTGCGAGAGGTGCATAACGGCAATGTAACCATTATCGCTTCCTTCTCCAGACCGTCTTTCATCATATGAACTGTTGTCTGAGCCTAAAATCTTATGCTTCTCGTATTCAAATTCTTCGTCAGATATGATACCTTGGGCTCTCAGTTCTTCCAGCTTTTGTAATTCCTCGTATTTATTCATAATATATTATTTGTTTAATTGTCGTTCGATTCTTCATTTTGGGTTGTTATCTCGAAATGGATGGGAGATTTTATGTCAACCGATGTATTATACACTTCTTCCAAAGGCCCTTCTATTACGATTCTTTTATTCATGGGAGTCTTTATGGTAACATCGAATCGTTCGTACTGCCAGGGATTGCCATTGCTGTACCATTGGGGATTGATCAATATGGTAGAACTGTTCCATAGCACATAATCCAGTTTTGCATTTTCCGCATTTTGTTTCGCAATAAAACTTTTGCTTCCCGATCCCCATTTTTCTATTTCTATCTTTATTTCGGTCAATGTTGTATCTTCTTTTACTATTATCTTGGGCAAAATAAACACTTGTCGTTCTGTCTTATTCGCACTGCTGTGAAACAAGTTTGGCGTACTAATACCCGGAAAAGGTTTTGAATCGGAATAATCGTTTCCTAATCTTACGTGCACTATATCAGCATCGGTATTTAGTGTGGCCGATTCAGTAGCCCAAGCTGTCGCTTTGTTTTGGTAAAAAACATTAACACCTTCATTACCTATATAAATAAGGGATACTATCCATATTGTCAATCCGGCAATGAACCAGATCAGCGTGCCTGTAGAGAAGGAGGTACGACGTAGAACCTTTATTAGTAGAAAGAGTAATCCTATAACCGGCAGGAGAACAGCCGATAGAAACGCAGCTTTGAAATAGATAGTATTTAACCCTAATAGTACCAGGTAATTAGTCGCCCCCAGGATATTATTATCTAACAATAGCCAAACGAATGTAACGATGATGGCGATTAATGAAAGTGCTGTGATAGCAATAAAAATAGCTACAATGATATTTACCAGCACGCTCAAAAATTTGCTTACCGAACTACCCCTATAGATTGGCTTTACGGGCTGTGATCTGTCTTCAATGTTTTCTATTGAAGGATCTGCACCGCTCATCGATAGCTTTTGTCTAAAAGTTTTAGCCCCGGGCATAATTATCCACAAAAGGATATATACGGCAATAGTGAAAGCAAATAAGGGAAAAGTAGAGAAGTGGAGGCCAATGGAACGGTTGAAAAGTGCAAATATGATGAGGCATCCGAATATCAGCCTGAAAATTATGGGATCGACTCTCAGGTAATGCCCGATCCCGCTACATACTCCTCCAATTACTTTATTATTCAGGTCTCTGTACAATTTTCTTTTCGCTATCGGCGTATCATGGACGTATTCTTTTTCCTTTTTTTCTGTATCTTCCTTTTCGTTGTCGCCAAAGTCTTTGGGATTGCCCATGATGCTTATTATCTCTTCCGTATCTTCAAGGGTAATCACTCCACTGGTATCTTTCAGACGTAGCCGCAGCAGTTCGCTTATCCTGAATTCAATATCTGCTATTATCTCTTGGGATTCACTATTATCCCGGAAATGATTTCTCAATGTATCCAGATATCCGTTTAGCAGATTGTACGCATCTTCTTCCAGATTAAAGGCAAAACCTCCTATGCTCACTCTTGTGGTCGGTTTCATAATATATAGTATTTATTTGTTTCTTATACTGTCAATTACTCTTACCAGATCGGCCCATACAATATCCAGTTCATCGAGAACAGCACGCCCTTTATCTGTGATTTCATAATACTTCCTCGGAGGGCCCTGAGTAGACTCTTCCCACCTGTAGCTTAGCAATCCCTGATTTTTCTGACGTGTAAGCAAAGGATACAGAGTACCTTCCACCACTATCATTTCCGATTCTTTCAGTTCGTTGATTATCGCCGACACATAAGCATCGCCTTTCGACAAAATACTGAGAATGCAATATTCCAGTATCCCTTTTCGCATCTGAGCCTTTATATTATCTACATTTATTGTTTCCATATCAATATTGTTTGTGTTCGTTCTTAAATTTCCTGATATTCTCCGCAGTAGGAGCGTAGCCTCTCATCCTGAGTTTATCTAATACGTAACGTGTCCGGGGGATAGCCAGCCAGAGTATCAAATACAAAAAGAAGCTGACACCGTAAAAAAATGCAGTGAAAGCAAACAGAATCCTTATCAGTGTGGCATCTATATTGAAGTAAGCAGCCAGGCCTCCGCATACACCTCCTATAATTTTGTTATCGCTGTCACGATACAGCTTCTTTTCACCTGGCGTATAACCATGGCTATTTCTGAATGATTGATCTGATTTTTTGCTTCCTGATTCTTCTGTATCATTATCCGATTCAATTTCTCCCAGATGATCGATCACCACCTGTACTAACTTCATATCCACCACCTGATTGGAATATTTCATTTCTTTCTGAAATATTTCTGCTACACGGGCTTCCACATCTTCCATCACTTCCTTTGCTTCGGCCTTATCAGGGATAGTATCTTCAAAGCGTTTCAGATATCCTTGTAGCCGGTAATAGGCATCTTCTTCTATCGAAAAAGTTATTCCTCCTATGCTTGCATCTATCACTTTCTTCATAACCTAATATTATCTTATACAATGATGTTTGTAATGCAAATATATAAATAAATATTAGTACCTTGCGATACATAGTACTGTTGTATTGTGAATAATTTTTTAACATTTTGATAATTAGCGTTTTATCAAATTGGAGAAATAAAATATTAAGTAATATTAACTTTTCAGTAAGTAAATTATCCCTAATTTTTTCATTCTGCGCTACTGATGTGCAGTCGGTGACGTCGGGATATCCATACGGTACAGATAGCCTTACCAACCGAGCAAAAGATGCAATAAAAGAATGTTTTTCATCTTTTTTTTTTGAATTTATCTATAGGATGTAGGGGCGAATAAACATTCGCCCGAATTAGAATATTTGCGCGCATTTATATATCGGGCGAATGTTTATTGGCTACGCCGAACGCTGTTTCACCCCTACAGGAAAACAATAACAGATAAATAACAATAAAAAGAAAAAAGATTATGAAGTACACGGAAAAACTGGTAAACACCATGATTAATATGATCGAAACCGATCTGTTCACCATTGCGGAAATATGCGAATCATTAGACATAAGCCGTAAAACATACTATCAGTGGTATGAGAACAAGCCCGAGTTCAGGAAAGCTATCGAAGAAGCGAAAGAAAGATGTGAGGAGATGTTGGTGGCACTTGCACGAAGGTCACTAAAGGAGAAACTGGAAGGCTA
>JAITVH010000021.1 GCA_031285905.1 Prevotella sp. | reverse complement strand
GATTGAAGTTAACAAAGGTATAACCAGCAATGGCAACTTTGAACAGTTCCCCGTCATCCCTTAAGTTTCTTTCCGGTTCTTTTGCATACAGACTGCTACCGGAAAGGAATATGCAACTGCAAATGATTGATAAAAATACGCTTAGTTTTCTTTTCATGGTTATTATCATTTAATATTCAATTTATCTATAAGGAAAGAATAGCTCTTGAGTGTCTCACAAAGTTAAAAATAAAATCAGATTTGTTAAGTCTTTACTTTATATCATTTACAATCTCCCTGATGAACAAAATTGCATATCTTTGCATTTCAAAATACTAAATGGATAAATTATGCGAATAATACCTGATTCAGAATTGATTATCAATAGCGACGGCAGCGTATTCCATCTTCACATAAAACCGGAACAACTATCAGATAAGATAATAATGATGGGCGATCCTGAAAGAGTTACCCTCACAGCTTCGTTTTTCGACACTATAGAATGTAACATACAAAGCCGCGAGTTTCATACCATTACAGGAACTTACAAAGGTAAACGCATAACAGCCATATCACATGGCATTGGGCCTGATAATATAGATATTGTTCTCACTGAACTGGACGCCTTAGCCAATGTGGACTTCAATACCCGTGAAGTAAAGAAAGACTTCAAACAACTGACAATGGTACGGGTCGGTACATCAGGCGGATTACAACCATACTGTCCGATAGGATCATATGTAGTAGCAGCTAAATCGATCGGATTCGATGGTGTACTGAATTATTATGACGGACGAAACAGTATCACTTTGAACGATTTTGAAGCGGCATTCAAAAAACATGTAGGCTGGAATCCTCAACATTGTGCGCCTTATGTGATCAAAGCGGATGAAAGCCTTGTGGAACAGGTGGGACACGATATGATAAAAGGTGTGACTATTTCAGCTATCGGTTTTTATGGCCCGCAGGGACGGCATGTGCGCATGCCTCTGGCCAATCCCGATCTGAACAGCAAAATAGAAACATTCCGTTTCGGGGAAGATATGATAACCAATTATGAAATGGAAAGTGCTCCGCTCGCAGGATTAGGGCGACTGATGGGACATCGTGCCATGACTGTATGTACAATTATCGCCAACCGCCTTGCCGGCGAATCAAACGCTAATTATAAAGGTTCGATAGAAGATTTAATCAAAAAAGTACTAGACCGCATTTAATGAAGCCTTACACGAAAAAGAAATTAACTAAAGTTTTGTTGATAATACTTATACCTCTGATAATTATCGGATTGGCAATCCTCTTTGCTAATTGGAAGATCCCCCATGACACCAAGAATTACGTCTTTAACCACACTGATAGTATTCCGCCACAACAGGCTGCATTAGTATTGGGAGCAGCCAGATATATAGGAGGCCGCCAGAATTTATACTTTACATACCGCATCCGGGCAGCCAAAGAGCTATACGATGCCGGAAAGGTAAAGGCTTTTGTTGTGAGTGGAGATAACAGCACAAAAGACTACAATGAAGCTCAGGATATGCATGATGCTTTAGTAGAAGCCGGAGTACCCGGAGACATTATATACATGGATTACGCAGGACTGCGCACACTAGACTCAGTAGTGAGAATGAGTGAGATATTCGGACAAAAATCTTTTATTATCGTATCTCAGGAGTTTCATAACGAAAGAGCTATATTCCTTGCTCAATATTACGGATTGGAGGCATACGGATACAATGCAAAAGATATTGATCTGAACCGCTTTTCGTACCGTACTAAAATAAGAGAATTATTTGCGCGGGTGAAAGTCTTTGTCGACATCATTACGGGCAAAGGGCCAAAATATCTTGGTGAACCTATAAATATCAATTAATTTATATAAATAATAAACCATTCAAAAGACTTTATGAAGAAACTGCTACTTGTACTCTCTTTATTTACAGCATGCTCTTTGACTTACTCACAAGATTCGAACAGTGAACTTCTAAAAAAATTAGTAGAGAAGAATATACTCACAAAAGATGAAGCCGATTCTTTACAGGTATCATCAAATAAGAATACCGGGAATAGTTCGCTTTCCCAATCCGTAGATAAAATAAGACAGGCATTCAATACCCCATATATGCAATTCGGGGGATATGGTTTGTTGATGTATAAGTATAGTGATGTAAACAAAGTAAAGCATGACCTGAGTACCAGAGTCGTTTTCCTGCATATGCAAGGGCAAATCTTCAAAGATCTCAAATACTTTGTAATGATGGAGTTTGTGAACCCTACACTGACTGAATATTATGTAGACTGGACTCCTTCGAGCAGTTTTAATCTTAGGATAGGACAAATGAAAACCCCTTTTTCTCTCGAAAATCAATTCTCTCTTACCGCTCTTGAGTCAATCACCAATACACGTTCCGTCTCTGCTTTTGCGGGTATGGGTGACGATGTTTTAAAATTACAAAACAACAGAAATAACATCGGACGCGACATGGGTATTAAAGCATCCGGCAGCCTCATCAATACCGGTACTCACGACCTTCTCGAATATGGGCTCGGTATATATCAAGGAACAGGCCTCGTTACCAATGAAACAAACAATTCGAAAGATTTTACAGCTAATATTATGTTGCAACCTGTAAAGGGATTCCGCATAGGTGGTGGCGGATATTTTGGCGAAGCTACGTATATAAAGGCCGGAGATAGTGAAAGAAACGACCATGTCCGGAATCGTTGGATTGTCAGTTCAGATTATAAAAACGACAGGTTATATGCACGTGCCGAATGGATAAAAGCCAATGATGGAGGTATTGCCAAAGAGGGTATCCATGGTGTGGGACTATGGTACTTTATACCCGAAAAGTTAAATGCATTCGCAAAAATTGATTATCTGAATCAGAATAAGGAGATTAATAATGAAGTGATGGATTATACTCTGGGTATAAATTATTACTTTTACAAATCGTGCCGCTTCCAACTCAACTATACCTATTCCGATTATTCATCTAAATGGAATGCTCCAAATTCGAATGTTGTTTTAGGGCAGATGCAAATTGTATTCTAAAATATACACTGATGAAGAACTTTATAAACAAACTCATTTCATGTTTTCTTTTACCATTATTGGTAATATCCTGTAATATCAATAGCCAATCATCACTGATAAAAAGTGAAAACACAATAAAGACAATAAAGGCCGATGTTATCAGAGAAAATTACAGGCAATACCTAAAAAACAGCCTGAAACTATCAGATTCTGTTTTAACGGATGAATTACGAAAGATAAAATATGATATCACTTTCACAAAGGTAACATATGAGGCAACAGACCCGTTCGGGAAAACAAAGATATTGTCGGGACTTATTGGCTATCCGGTTTTACCTGCCGGAGATAAAGATAAACAATTAAGCATTGTCTCCATCCAGCATGGAACACTGTTTGATGAGTCCGACGCCCCATCCCTTAATAAATTTAAAGATGCCACTACTGTAAAAGATGCTTTAAGCCTTATCCCTGCTACCCACGAAAATGGGTATATTGTAGTAGTTCCCGACTATTTCGGTTATGGTGCAAACGAAAAGGACATGCATTATTATGAAGTAAGATCATCATTGGCAGAAGCCGCCCGGAAGCTAATCGAAGCTGTCCCATCATTTGCACAGGATAAGTCTCTACATATCAATCTTACTAAGCTGTTCCTTTTCGGTTATTCCGAAGGCGGCTTTGCTACAATGTCGACACTGAAGTCGTTCAGTGAAAACCCCGGAAATTTTACCGATATAACAACTGTTGCTGGAGCAGGAGCTTATGATAAAGTAGAAACAGCAACCCATGTGATTCAGCAAACATCCGGCGACTCGCCCTATTTCACAGCATCCTATCTATGGGTATTGCTTACATATAACAAAGTATATAATATAAACCGAAACTTAAATCAGTTGGTACAACCGGAGATAGAGTCTGTTGTGAAAAAATATACCGAAACTGACAAAATCATGCAGGAACAGCAAATTCCTTCTGTTCCTTCAAAAGCATTTAATCCTATTTTTGTGAAAGGTATTTCAGAAAAAACTGATGAGGCTTTTATAAAAGCTTTAATAGACAATGATGTAAGTAATTTCGAAGCAAAAGGAACAGTAGTCCTTGTTCATGGAACAAAAGACACATGGGTACCGACTTTCAACACAGAATTAGCATATGACCGTCTACAAAAAAGAGGAGTAAATGTCAGCACACATTATTTTGAAGGAGGAACACATTCTACCTCCTATCCTATCTTTGTTCTCAAAGCATTAAAGAACTTATAATCTAAGTAAAAAACTTACTGAATATAGAATATCTGGGGGCGGAAAGTCTATTCAGACTGTTAAGATTAATGATAAGTTTTTAGTTATACAGAAACTTACTAAATGAAATTTTATTGCATCTGAATTTCACATTCACCGTTTAAATTGTAAAAAAATTAATAGGGCAAACGCACGAAATTCCTAATTTTGTAAGATGAAAAGTATATATTCATATTTATCGTCAGTAGAAGATTTTCGGATTGAGAAAAAATGTTTGCACAAGCTGTCCGATATTCTATTTATAGGCTTATTGACCTATTTAAGTAATGGGGAAGATTACGAAGACATGGTTTTGTTTGCTCAAAGCCATGAATCCATTCTTCGAGAGTATATAGAGTTGGCAAACGGAGTACCTTCCCATGATACGTTTAACCGAGTTTTTACAGTTTTAGAACCAGAGCTCTTACGCCGATGTTTGAATGAGCACTGTAAAGGCATCTTGGATTTACTTTGGGAAAAACAAATCTGTCTGGACGGTAAAAAACTGAAAGGCGTAAGTCCGTGCAGCCGTGGAAATCAGGGCTTATATATCGTCAATGCCTGGGTAGCATAAAACCGTCTGTGCATTGGCCAGCAGAAAGAAGAAGACAAGAGTAATGAAATAACGGCTTTGCCTTTATTGATAGAAGAGCTTGACATAAGAGATGCAGTTGTCAGCATTGATGCCATAGGGTGTCAGCGCGGCATAGCCGAACAGATTACCTCAAAAGGCGGTCATTATCTGTTGTCATTGAAAGAGAACCAGCA
>JAITVH010000063.1 GCA_031285905.1 Prevotella sp. | reverse complement strand
CTGTATGGTTGCCCTTACGGTAGCCCGCTGTGCATACAAAGACAGTCCGCTGCAAGTGAACAAAACAAGCAATAGTATATTTTTCAATTTCAACATATTTTTTTAATGTGCTAATTATTCAATGTGCCGACGTGCCTTTTAGTAATCATTGGCATATTAGCAAATTGGCTCATTAGTATATTATCTTATATTTCTCTTTTTAAACAATGACAATAAGGCCTTTACATAGTCTTCATCCGTCCTTACAGATACACTATCTACCTTGCTACGGTTAAAAGTCGTCTGCATAGAACTTTGCTGTTTTTGCCACCAGTCTTTATATGTATCACGCAATTTGCGAGATGAAGTATCAATCCAACGTTCTGCTCCGCTTTCAGCATCTAAAATCTTCATTAGCCCTACACGAGGCAACTGAGTTTCCAGATTATCATATACCTGAAGCGCTACAATGTCATGTTTTCGGTTTGCTATCGTCAAAGCATTATCATAGTCGGCTATATCGACAAAGTCCGAAATCATAAAACTTGTACAACGTTTTTTGATCACATTGGTCAAATACTTTAATGCCATACCTACATCAGTCTTTGGACTTTCCGGTTGAAAGTTGATCAGTTCGCGGATGATGTATAATATATGTTTCCGTCCTTTCTTAGGTGGGATGAATTTCTCTATCTTATCAGAAAAGAAGATAACCCCTATTTTATCATTATTCTGGATAGCCGAGAAAGCCAATGTAGCACCAATTTCGGTTACGATATCGCGCTTCATTGTATTGCGTGTACCAAAATCCTGACTGGCAGATACATCGACCAACAACATTACAGTAAGTTCCCGCTCTTCTTCAAACACTTTCACAAAGGGTTTGTTGTAACGGGCAGTTACATTCCAGTCGATATCGCGGATGTCATCACCATATTGGTACTCGCGTACCTCTGAGAAGGCCATCCCCCTACCCTTGAAAGCAGAATGATATTGCCCTGCAAAGATATTGGCAGACAATCCCCGTGTCTTTATCTCTATCTGACGTACTTTCTTTAATAATTCACTTGTTTCCATAATCTATAGCTGTTAGCCATTAGCCATTAGCTAATAGCAGGTTATCAGTTAGCACTAAAAAGCTAATAGCCAGAAGCTATCAACTAAAAGCTAAAATCATGGTACTTCTATTTTATTAAGAATTTCGCTTACAATCTCATCTGAAGTAGTATTATTTGCCTCAGCTTCGTATGTCAAACCAATACGATGACGTAATACATCATGGCATACTGCTCGAATATCCTCTGGGATAACATATCCACGGCGTTTAATAAAGGCATAAGCACGAGCAGCTAAAGCCAGACTGATGGAAGCACGAGGAGACGCACCGAAACCAATCATTCCTCTTAATGATTCTAATCCGTTTTCCTCAGGGAAACGAGTAGCAAATACTATATCGACAATGTATTTCTCAATCTTTTCGTCCAGATAAACATCTCTTACCACGCTGCGGGCATCAACAATCTCATCAGCTTTCATCACCGGAGTCAGTTTCCCGTAATCACCCATTAGATTATTGCGTAAAATCAATTTTTCTTCCTCTTTCTTTGGATAATTGATTACTACTTTGAGCATGAAACGGTCAACCTGTGCTTCCGGTAACGGATAAGTACCTTCCTGTTCTATCGGATTCTGTGTAGCCATTACAAGGAATGGAGATGGTAATTTGTAAGTTTGTTCACCAATTGTCACCTGACGTTCTTGCATAGCTTCGAGTAAGGCACTCTGCACTTTAGCAGGTGCACGGTTTATTTCATCTGCTAATACAAAGTTAGAAAACACCGGCCCATGCTTAACGAAGAACTCTTCGGTTTTCTGGCTGTAAATCATTGTACCAATAACGTCGGCAGGTAATAAATCCGGCGTAAACTGTATACGGCTGTATTTAGCATCTATCAGCGATGCCAGCGACTTTATAGCCAAAGTCTTTGCCAATCCGGGTACCCCTTCCAGTAATATATGACCGTCAGCAAGCAGACCGATTATAAGTGATTCCACAAGGTGTTTTTGCCCTACAATTACTTTATCCATACCCATTGTGAGGGCTTCTACAAATGAGCTTTTGCTCTGTATTCTTTCCGTTAATTCGCGAATGTCAACTTGCGCCATTTTCCAAATTATTTAGCGTTTATATTTATTTGTTTGATTATCTTGTTTAGTAAGCATGACAAAAATAGAAATGTTAAATCTTAAATCAGCTATTTTGCCGTTAAAAAAAATTAAGTGTACAGTATGTACTTCAATAGATTTCTTAAATAAAACAAAATGCCAAAGATTATATTGTTAAATCTTCGGCATTTTATTTTGTTCGGTTACAAAGATAGAATAATATTACATATTAATACATTCGTTGATAAGTAATATATATTTCCCGGGTATCATCAGTTGTAGCCGAAGTATCTTTATTATCTACCCAACCAGTAAAAAAAACACGATACCATCTACTATTATAAAAGACATCGATAGTCATTGTTTCCTGCGAAGTAGTACCGAAATCCAGAGCTGTAGCCGGCGTAGATTCACCCATTCTCATATTTTGCCCCCAATTCATATACATTCCATTATCAAGGTTCTGATAACCCCCAGAAGCAAGAATTACGTTACTTCTCCCCCGGCCTTCTATCGATGTAACTCCTCCCCACCAGAATTTTACGGGACTTGACGATATATTATATATACGAGGGATAAAGGGATATACATCCGCAGCAGTCGCCGTTGACGCATTAAAATAGGCATCCAGCCTAAAGACATCTTCTATTACCGGCATATTATTTATATAATCGCTGGCTATTACCTGCTTGCCACTAATAGTTCCACCAATATTGGCAGGCATACTTCCATGCCAGAAGATAATTTCTCCTTGCCGGATCGAATTAGCACCTACAGAAGAAGTACAGCTAAATCCTGCAAAATCAATATCAAAAGTAGCCAATTCTGGACTGGAAGCACTAGGAGTTCCCGAAAGTGTATAAACTAATTCTCCATTACCATATGCAAGGTTTCCGGGTTGCAGTGTAGCTGTAAGTCCGGTTACTCCGGTTGATTCAATCGGATTCCCTGAAGAATAATATCCGCCGTTTCCTCCCGAATAGGGTACTATTAATACGCCTTCATATGGCTGACCTACCTGATACGATGTAGGACTTATCCTCGCATTAATACAGTCTAATCCCATAATTTCGGGATCTTTACTTGTTCCTGCAATAAATTGAATCCATTCCTCCCCATTCCAATACATGTAGCCTATTGTTTTAAATGTATTCGCCTTTCCTGTATTATAAACCAATAAACCTGTAGTGGGATTAGGTATAGTAACAATATCGTTTGGCCCATTCAGCGTTACTCGTGATAATAAAACTCCCTTATCTGTTGCTATAACATTAAGTATAGCAGTGGTATCTAGATCCTGATCTGAACCTAT
>JAITVH010000120.1 GCA_031285905.1 Prevotella sp. | reverse complement strand
AGCGACCTGGAAAAAGTAAAATTGCTGAACGGTATTGATGCGCTGGTTACCGATCAAAGGAATATCTGCATAGGAGTTACTACAGCCGATTGTGTACCTATACTGATATTCGACGACGTAAAGAAAGTATTTGCCGCCGTTCATGCCGGATGGAAAGGGACAGTGAATAAAATAACCGAGCGGACTATTGAAACAATGGTACAGCACTTTGGTTGCGACGACCCTCAGGCACTGCTCATTGGTATAGGCCCTTGTATATCACAAGAAAAATTTGAAGTAGGAGGAGAAGTCAGCGAAGCCTTTCGTCAAGCCGGCTTTCCCATGGAGAGAATAGCATATATGAATGAGTATACCGGTAAAATGCACATTGATTTGCAAGAAGCTAATAAAATAATATTGACGGATTGCGGTATCCCCTCTACACATATTGAACAGGCAAACCTTTGTACTTACTCCAATCCTGATAAGTTTTTCTCAGCCCGCCGGCAAGGATTCCATTCAGGAAGAATGCTAACCGGGGGAATATTAAGATGATTTATTTAACTTTGTAGTCAATATAAAAGTTATCGAGATGAACCAAGCTATATTTTTTCCACCCGAATGGTATCCGCAAAGCGCGATACAGCTGACATGGCCTCATCTGAGCACCGATTGGGAATACATGATAGAAGATGTAACGGCCTGCTATGTGGAGATTGCAGTTGAGGTACTGAAAAGGCAAAAACTTATCGTTGTATGTAAAAGCAGCGAAAAAGTGAAATTCGAATTAAAACAATATAAGGATTTGTTTGATAATCTCATATTGGTAGAATTGCCGACCAACGATACATGGGCACGCGACCACAGCGGGATATCTGTCATACGCAACGATAAGAAATGTATCTATGATTTTACGTTTAACGGATGGGGATTGAAATTTGCCTCTAATTATGATAACCAGATAACCAGAGGGCTTTTCTTCAAGGATATTTTCAAAGCGGATGTAGAACTCGATAACAGGAAAGATTTTGTTTTAGAAGGTGGTGCTTTGGAGTCGGATGGGAAAGGTACCTTACTTACAACATCGGAATGCCTGTTGTCGCCAAACCGGAACTCATACCTTTCGAAAGAGGGTATAGAAGACTACCTGAAAGAAACTTTCGGACTGGACAGGGTATTATGGCTCGATCATGGGTATATGGCCGGTGACGATACCGACAGCCATATTGATACGCTTGCCCGATTTTGTGACGAACATACCATTGCTTACGTAAAATGCGATGACCAGTTGGACGAACACCATGATGCTTTAACCAGAATGGAAGAGCAATTGAAGACTTTTGTCGATTATAAAGGGAATCCATATAAGTTAATCCCTTTGCCAATGGCGAAAGCGGTATTTGACGAAGATAATACAAGACTTCCTGCCACATATGCCAATTTCTTGATTGTGAACAAAGCGGTGCTTTTGCCATTCTATAATAATAAGGAAAAGGATGAGGAAGCTAAAGAACAGCTTCAAAAAGCTTTTCCTGACAGGGAGATTATCGGTATCGACTGTTCTCCTTTGATCCGCCAGCATGGATCGCTCCATTGTGTGACAATGCAGTACCCTGAGAACTTTATTTAAGACCAGTTTGTTATGAAAGACCAGAAAGCATTATTATTCAGGTGTTTAAAAAATGATGTCCCGGCTATGGTATTTTCGGGAAACGACATACTTTTTCTGCCTTTATTGAAAAGATATTATCAGGATGCGAAAGAAGCCGGATGCAGTCAGGAATTTCTGGATGATATACAATTGAGAATAGAAGAATTTGAGAAACATATAGCGATGTCGCCGAATACAATCAAGTTGCCGGATTAATTTTTTATTTATGAATTTATCTATAGTAATAGAGCCGTTAGCTTTTAGCCATTAGCTGATAGCTTACAGAAAAAAAACGATCTTTGAAAAAAATGAGAAACACGACCCCACCCCGACCCTCCCCAAACAACGTTCGACAGAGCGAAGTGGAGTCAAAGAGAGAGGGAGAAGCAAAACCGCGAGGAGGAAGGTATAAAAAGGCTAAGAACTAACAGCTATCAGGCTATCAGCTAATGGCTGAATAGTGTTACCTTTGTTACTTTTTAGTTAAATTCACCCCACCCCGGCCCTCCCCGAAAAAGAGAGGGAGTGGCAAAGCTACGAAATGGGAGAGTATAAATATAAATTCATCATTCTTAATTCTTAATTTATAATTCTTCATTTTCGTCACTTTTGTTACCTTTTAGTTAAAATAGAGTATTGTAAGTTTTTAAAATACTGATTATGAAAATAGGATTGATACAACAGGCTAATATATCAGATATTCAAAAGAATAAAGAATGTCTGAAAGCTAAAATAAGAGAGGCTGCTAAGCAAGGAGCCGAACTCATTGTTTTGCAGGAGTTGCATAACTCATTGTATTTCTGCCAGGTGGAAGATACTAATATTTTCGATCTGGCTGAAACAATTCCCGGGCCATCGACGGATGAATTTGGCATATTGGCAAAAGAATTGGGTGTAGTTATCGTTCTCTCATTATTCGAACGCCGTGCGCCGGGTTTGTATCACAATACAGCCGTAGTGATGGAGAAAGATGGGACGATAGCCGGGAAATACCGCAAGATGCATATTCCGGATGATCCTGCTTATTATGAAAAGTTCTATTTTACTCCCGGTGATCTGGGTTTCAAACCCATTGAAACATCTGTAGGTAAACTTGGCGTGCTGGTCTGTTGGGATCAATGGTATCCCGAAGCTGCCCGCCTGATGGCAATGGGCGGAGCAGATTTACTTATTTACCCTACTGCCATAGGTTGGGAATCGACCGATGTGCAGGATGAAAAAGACCGTCAGTTAGGCGCATGGGTTATCTCGCAACGGGGACATGCAGTTGCAAATGGGCTACATGTCATATCGGTAAACCGTACAGGCTACGAGCCCGATCCATCGGGACAAACGAATGGCATTATTTTCTGGGGAAATAGCTTTGTAGCCGGGCCTCAGGGTGAAATACTGTGGCAAGCCCCGAATGATAAAGAAGAAATCCAGGTAGTAGACATAGACTTAAAGCGATCGGAACAGGTACGCCGCTGGTGGCCATTCTTCCGAGACAGGCGAATAGATGCCTTTGAAGATATAACAAAGAGATTTATAGACTGATAATAGAAGAAAAAGAGTATAAAAAGTATGGAATCGTGTATATTTTAGACTCTATGAAAATAAAGTCTAATTATATACATATGAAAACAATATTACCATTCCTTTTATACTTTTTCTCTTCTTCTTTTTTCGGTTCTCAGAATAATAATTATGCTCAGGAAGTAGGACTTGAACGAAATAGTATAATAAAGTCTTATCCGGAGTTAAAAAAGGAAGCTTTAGATAAAAGGGACTATTTCCGGAGGGAATACGATTTGGCAGGGAAAAATCAGCAAAGGCAAGATTCTGTTATCAATGAAGCAACTGATTATTTATTAAATGTTTCTGACATTTTTTTTAAAGCCTGGTACAATACTCCGTGGACATTTCACGGACATAGTAAATTTCCCAAAGAAGGCAGCATAGCCTGTGGTTACTTCATTACCACTACTTTGCAGGATATGGGATTCAATATCCCGAGAGTAAAATGGGCGCAACAGGCTTCGGAATACCTGATAAAGAAACTTACAAGCGATATTAGGCGGTTTCAACAAAAGCCGATAGCAGACATTGTAAATTATATTGAATCTAAGGGGGAAGGCTTGTATATCGTAGGGCTAGATTGTCATGTAGGATATATTTATTATATAAATGGAGAAATGTCATTCGTTCACGCTAACTATTATAAACCTAAGATTGGAGTCATGTCAGAACCGTTGAGCGGACGTAACCCATTGAATGATTCTAAATACAGGGTAGTAGGAAAAATACTGAGCAAGGAAATGATCCGGAACTGGATTCTTAATATTCCTTATTCAGAGTAAGTTTATTAATACATAATGCAACTTTCGGAAGAAGAGAATAAACAATATCTGGCAAACAGTACGCTCTGGCTAATGGCCATTGGTGCAGGCCTGGTGGTTGCTAACAATTACTACAACCAGCCTCTTCTGGGTATGATAGCCAAAGAGTTTGGCGAATCTGAAGCGGCAACCAGCAAAGTGGCCATGTTTACCCAGATAGGTTATGCTGTAGGGCTTTTGCTGATTATACCTCTGGCCGATATGTTTAGGCGAAAGAGGATAATCCTTATCGACTTTATATTTATTATTATATCATTGTTGGTATTTGCTGTGAGCCAGTCGCTTGCCGTAATGATTGCAGCCAGTTTCTTTATCGGGCTGACTTCTGTTGTTCCTCAGATATTTGTTCCTATTGCTGCCCAGTTGTCCAAACCGGAAGATAAAGGACGGAATGTAGGCATTGTAATGAGCGGATTATTGATAGGTATTCTGGCATCCCGTGTATTCAGTGGTTTGGTTGGCGACTGGCTTGGTTGGCGTGAAGTATTCTTCATTGCTTGCGGATTTATGGTTATCCTTGCCATATTAATAGCGTGGTTGTTGCCTGATATGATGCCGACATTCGGAGGTACCTACAAACAACTCATGAGCTCCATACTGAGATATACAAAGGACATACCCGCCCTCAGGCTGGCCTCCCTGCGCGGAGCACTGGGGTTCGGTTCTTTTTCCATGTTTTGGACGGCACTTACATTCCGGCTCGAACAAGCTCCCTTTTTTCAGGGAAGCGATGTAGCTGGCTCTCTGGGATTGGTCGGTATAGCCGGAGCATTGGCTGCCTCTTATACCGGATATATGGCAGGAAAGATCAATAAGAATACATTGATATCTATTGGATGTATCCTTATGTTTGTCGCTTGGGCAATATTCGGATTTAGCGGAAATACATATCTGGGACTGATAATAGGAATATTATTGATCGATATGGGGCTACAGGGTATGCATGTCACTAACCAGACTATTGTATTTTCTTCGCACCCAGAGGCTTCCAACCGGTTAAATACAGTATATATGTTCTCTTACTTTGTCGGAGGGTCTATGGGCACATTTATCGGAGGATATGCCTGGGAATACTTCGGATGGAACGGCGTAGTAGTAACGGGCGGTTCGTTGATCGTTCTGTGTTTACTTATACATCTGCTGTTAAGCAACAAACAGAGATACCATTCATAGTTTCCCTTCTGTCCTAACCCCTATTGTATGTACTTCCAAGTTACTCCTTTTGCCCTTTCTGTTTCTTGTAATTGCTCAATCCAATATTCAGGAAGTTGAGGTATTTTTGTATATCCTCATTGTAGGCATAGGAAGGGCCAATAGGCTTTCCTGTATGATCGAGTAATACATAGTAAGGCTGAGAGTTTGTACCGAACTTATGTCTTTGCAGGTAACTCCATTTGTAACCCACTGTTTTCAGCTTCGAGGTCTTGCCGTTTTCCTCTACCTCAATCACTTCCGGCAGCTTTTTCTTATCATCTACCATGAGCGTAATGAGTACATAGTCCTTTTCCAGAATATCCTTGACTTTAGGGTTTGTCCAAACCGAAGCTTCCATCTTCCGGCAATTAACACAGCCATAACCCGAAAAGTCAATTATTACGGGCTTGTCATTCCTTTTAGCATAATCCATTCCGGCCTCGTATTCGTCGAACTTTGCATGTACTCCACCTTCATACAGGCTAAAGTCCTGAGTGAACAGAGGAGGAGAGAAAGCACTAATAGCCTTTAATGGCGCACCCCATAATCCGGGAACCATATAGACGGCAAATGCGAATGATATGATGGCCAGAAACAAACGAGGAACCGATACATGTTTCAGATCACTGTCATGTGGCAGTTTCAGCTTCCCAAGCAGGTAAATTCCCAATAAGATAAATATTACGATCCATAACACAAGGAACACTTCGCGGTCTAATATCCCCCACCCATATGCCAGATCAGCTACAGATAAGAATTTCAATGCTAACGCCAACTCTAAGAATCCCAGTACTACTTTTACAGAATTGAGCCATCCTCCCGATTCCGGCATGCTTTGCAACCATGAAGGAAATATAGCGAATAATGAGAATGGGATGGATAATGCAATACCGAATCCCAGCATACCTACAGCCGGAGCCAATATATTGCCTGAACCAGCAAAAGCCTGAACCAGCAAAGTACCGATTATTGGCCCTGTGCAAGAGAAAGACACCAATGCTAATGTGAATGCCATAAAGAAGATGCTGATAAAGCCCGTGGTCGAATCTGCTTTTTTATCCATCTTGTTTACCAATGATGATGGCAGCACAAGATCGAACGCCCCAAAGAATGAAACGGCAAAGAATACCAGCAAGGCAAAGAATAGCAGATTGAATATGGCGCTTGTCGATAAATCATTTAAGGCGCTAGGCCCGAATATTGCTGTAATAATAAGACCCAGTGCCACATATATGATAATGATAGCTGCTCCATAGGTCAATGCTTCGCTAATGGCTTTGCTTCTTTTTTTCTTGTTCCGTTTCAGGAAGAAACTGACTGTCATCGGTATCATTGGCCATACGCAAGGTGTAAGCAAGGCGATAAAACCACCTCCAAGTCCTCCCAGAAAAACCCACAGCAGGGATAAATCCGATGTGTCACCTTCTGCACCATATGCTTTGAGTTCATCTATTACTGGTGTCCACAGGTCGGATACGTTATTATCCGGGCTTTCGGTATTGTTTGTTATAACTGGTTGCTGAGTTGCAGTATCTAATGGCAAAACTTCTATAACCGGCTTTGTATCAGTTATTGTTTTCTCCTCTTTCTTGACTTCTGTTTTCCCCTGAGAAGCATTATTGACTGTAATGCCGGCAGGTAGGTCTTTTGCTTTGTAGTCTATATCTATCTTAATAGGGATACATTGCCCATCGACTTCACTACATACCTGTCCGCGAAGATCACCTTCTACAGCAAATGCAGCTTTATCGGTTATCTTAAGGCGCTGAACGAAAGTAGCTTTAGTCTCATAGTAGCCTACCTCCATCTCAAATATTTCATCGAACTCCTTTTTCAGGGTTGAGTTTACGGCTTTAAACTCCCCTACTTTTTCAGCACCTGTCAGTTTCTCTATTGTCAGGTTGGTAGGCATGGGGCCTCCACTGGGGATATTTATATCATAGAGATGCCATGTCGGATCTATCTTGAAGTTGAAGGTAAGTTCAACTTCTTCATTGCCTTTATCTACGATGCCCGATGTCCACGATGCAGGTTCCTGCGCTGAAATGTTAAAGACAGATATAACCGCAAACAGTATAAAGAATGATAAAAACTTTCTCATAAAAAAAATCTATATAAGACGAAACTATATAAAGTAGGCCAAAGTTAAAAAAAAGACTTGATAAGAGGGTTATATCAGTCTGTTTTTCTAATCTTTTAAAGATATTCTATATTTGGAGTCAGGAAACAGGTAGAAAGGATTCACCACATAGAGATAGAGAATACCCCAACTACAATTGCCCATTCGAATATTTCAGATTGCGGTAAATCATAAGCTTTATAACCCTCCTCCTCGTTAAAGGATACACATCTTATATGACCTTCGAGGCTGGAAGGAATGATTTTCTTTATAATATATCCGTCTAAGGTTGCCAAAGCATATACTTCTCCCCATGAGATGTGGGATTTGTTTTTCCAAAAACGGCAAGCAACAATGTCATTATTGGCAATGTTTCTGTGAGGATTTGCTTTATTGACCATGCTGTCTCCATGAGCTTTCAAAGAAAAGTCGTAGTCATTGATAAAGGGTATTACCATATTTTCATAAAGCCCATTCTCTATGGCTGAGCTGAAACCTCCTGCTTTTTCCAGACCGTTATGTTGAAGACACAAGAAAGGTTTAGCGATATTGATGTTTTGTTTATATGCTGGTTGTTCTTTATCCAGAGCTATTTCAACCTTTTCGTCGAGGGTATAGTTTTTTTCTGAGACAAGCATTTCTCCTGTTCCATACATTACCCAATCTTTATTGATATTAGTCAGCGATTCTGTAATTTTTCTCAAAATCTTATAAGTTGGCTCGCTTTGCCTTATTCCAACAATATTTTGAGTAACACTGGCGGAAATACCAACATCTCTGGAGAAGGCTCGTTTGTTATTTGAGTAGACTTCTTTGATAATTAATTCAATCCTCTCATTTATAGTCATAGAAAAAATACTCTCAATTGAGAATTTTTTATTACTTTTGAATCACAGACACGTTCAATTGTTTATATTTTAGATTGTGAATATTCACAATGATGTAAAGATATAAATTTTTTAATAAAGGAGAAGAAATAGGGACAAGCATGAGAAAAGCGGAACTTCCTGATTTTTTACCACACGGATGGAAAAAAGAAGTAGCAATGGCTTTGGGTATCCATATCAATACGGTAACAAATGCTTTGAAGGTAAGAAAGGGGAATACTTACGAAAAAATTAAACAAGCGGTAATATTAAAGTGGGGAAAAGAAAATGATGAGTAAAATCTTTAAAATCCTATTAATTGCTATTATAGTAACTTTTTCACAAACAGGATGTAAGAAGAATAATGATCCTATACGGGTAGTATATAAGGTATCATATAAATCGAATGATTCATGTAAAGTCCTGGTTCGTTATAAAGATGTTACGGATTATGTAACACTTTATATAAACGAAAACTGGAGCAAGGAAATATATTTACCTCCTAATACAGTTGCCTCTTTGGTGGCAATACCTCAAAGAGATCTCTCAAAAGAGCTAGAAGAATCTTTCTATACTCTTGAAATAAATAAAAAACAAAGACCTGCAATTTCTATCGAAATCATTCGGGATTGGTGCACAATGTCAGAGATAGGCGAAAACGCTATTTCCTTATCTGTAATCACTTCCCGCACATGTGAAGAAGAGGGAATATAGTATCCTTTACATCCTGTCGGGTACCTCTATACCAAGTAATGACATACTCCTCTTAATTATTTTTGCGACTTCAACTGAAAGTAATAACCTGAAATTCTTTAGTTCAGTATTTTCTTCCCTTAGTATTGAGTAATCATGATAAAACTGGTTATATTCTTTCACTAAGTCATATATGTAGTTAGCTATTAGTGCCGGATTATATTCCTGCCCGGCCTGCCCAACAATAGAAGCATATTCTGCAACAGATTGTACCAATGCCTCTTCTTTTGCAGACAATCCAGTACTTATTGGCAAAGAATCAGGAATAGTTATTTCCTGTTCAACTGCTTTACGAATGACTGATTGTATACGGGCATGAGTATATTGAATGAAAGGGCCAGTGTTTCCATTAAAGTCTATAGACTCTTTCGGATTGAATGTCATATTCTTTTTAGGATCAACTTTAAGAATAAAATACTTCAATGCGCCCATACCCACTATACGGGAGATATTGTCTGCCTCTTCTTCGCTCACCCCATCAAGTTTTCCCAACTCTTTAGATGTTTCTTTTGCCGTTTCTATCATTTCATCTATCAGGTCATCTGCGTCCACTACAGTCCCTTCACGGGATTTCATTTTTCCTTCGGGAAGCTCAACCATACCATATGAAAAATGGACAAGTCCTTTTCCAAACTCAAAGCCAAGCTTATCTAATAATATAGAAAGCACCTGAAAATGATAGTTTTGCTCATTACCTACCACATATACCATTTTATTGATAGGATAATCGTCGAATCGCAATTTGGCTGTGCCTATATCCTGAGTCATATATACAGATGTGCCATCACTGCGGAGAAGTAACTTTTGATCAAGCCCTTCGGCTGTAAGATCAGCCCATACGGATTTATCTTCTTTCTGATAAAATATGCCATCTTCCAGACCTTTCATCACTGTATCTTTGCCATCGAGATAGGTTTGCGATTCGTAATATATCTTATCAAAGTCTACTCCCAGTCTTTTGTATGTTTCATCGAATCCAGCATACACCCATGAATTCATCTCTTCCCATAAGGATACAGTCGCTACATCACCAGCTTCCCATTTGCGAAGCATTTCGCGGGCTTCACCCATTAACTCAGATTGAGCTTCGGCTTCTTTTTCTGACAAGCCTTTAACTTTCAATTCAGCCAATTCAGCCTTATAATGTTTATCAAACAGGACATAATACTCCCCTACCAGATGATCTCCTTTTTTACCACTTGACTGAGGTGTTTCTCCATTTCCCCACTTTTGCCAGGCCAACATGGATTTACATATATGGATACCCCTGTCGTTTACAATATTGGTCTTAACCACCCTATTACCATTTGCCTTCAGCACTTCGGCCAAAGAAAAGCCCAACAGATTATTCCGTATATGTCCCAGATGGAGTGGTTTATTGGTATTAGGAGAGGAATATTCCACCATAACCAATGGTGCATTAGCTTCTGTAGTCTTGATTCCGTAATTAGGTAAAGAATGTATTTCATTCAGTTGTTCTATCCATATAGCACTACTGACAGATAAGTTTAAGAATCCCTTTATAACATTGAAGCGGGATATGCTTATGGTATTCTGTACAAGCCACTCACCTATTTCCTGAGCAGTCTGCTCCGGGCCTTTCTTCGAAATTTTGAGGAAAGGGAAAACGACCAGTGTAAGATGTCCTTCAAATTCTTTCTTCGTTTTTTGAAGAGTTGCCTGATCGGCAGTTATTTCTTGTCCATAAAGAGTGTCAATAGCTTTGACGATTGCTTCCTGTAACTTTGCTTCAATATTCATAATAGAGCCTTTTATTTTTTGTAACCAGCATGCAAAAGTATAAAAAAAAGTAACCTATAGGGTTCTTCGGTTGTTTGAAAATGACTTGAATAAAAATAAAAAAGCAGGAAGCGAATACGTCCCCTGCTTTTTTATGCTTTTATGCTTTTGCTTATAGAGCAGCTAAGTCAGCTCCGGCTTTAAATTTAACAGTTTTCTTAGCAGGGATATTGATTTCTGCTTTTGTTCTAGGGTTGATACCTTTTCTTGCAGCTTTTTGAGTTACAGAGAAAGTTCCGAAACCAACTAAGGCAACTTTTCCACCTGCTTTAACTTCTCCCGTTACCGATTCGATGAAAGCTTCTAATGCTTTTTTAGAATCAACTTTGCTCAAGCCTGACTTTTCAGCAATAGCATTGATTAGTTCTGTTTTGTTCATAATAAAAAATTGTAATGATTAATTAAACATTATATAACTGATATCTCGTTTTATCACATTCTGGCACTAGTTACAGCATTCAAATATAGCGGTTTTATTTAATAAACGTAAAAAAAAAGTGGAAAAACTCATTAGAAAACAGAAAATATGTAAATGTGTAAGTTCTTTTCTGCTCTAATACAAAAAAATATCTGTAATTTTGGGCTCTCATAAAGTATTTTTTCGATAATAGTATGAATCAAAATAATGCGGGTTTTATGAGTTCGATTCCGGCAGTCACCCGGAACTTACTTATCATCAATGTACTTTTCTTCTTAGCTCAATCTTTGTTAGGGAACGCTATTCCCATCAATCGTTATCTGGCTCTTCATTTTTTTGAGTCGGATTATTTTATGCCTCATCAAGTCATTACCTATATGTTTCTGCATGGAGGTATATTCCACATATTCTTTAACATGTTTGCGCTGTTTATGTTCGGCCGGACATTGGAAATGGTATGGGGAGGAAAGAAATTTCTCCTCTATTATATTCTGACAGGTATAGGCGCTGCTTTGGCTCAGGAGATTGTATATACATTTCAGTTCAGTGAAATTATTTTCAATTCGGCAATAACCCAGATAAATACGGGGACTGATATCATTACCCGTCAGGAGTTTTTCAATCTTTTGCCGGCAACATTAGGTGCATCAGGTGCTATATTTGGTATATTAGTCGCTTTTGGGATGCTTTTTCCGAATGTGGAATTATTCATCATTCCGTTTCCATTCCCTATTAAAGCCAAATGGTTTGTGATAGGCTATGGAGTACTGGAACTGGGATGGGGTATATCTAATGATCCGGCCGACAATGTTGCACATTTTGCACATCTGGGAGGATTGATAATGGGTTTGATCATTTTATTGTACTGGAAGAAAAAAGGAAAATTGACGACCAACGATGGGAGTTTTCGAAGATAATATTAAGCCGATATTGAAGCGCAGGGATATACTAATCCGGCTGATCGTTATCAATATATGTGTTTTTCTGTTTCTGGTAGCTATCAATATTACGAAGTTATTCGAAGTAAACATTACCGACACAGTATTGAGGCATGTGGCTACTACAGCGCGGCTAGACAGGTTGATCAATTACTTCTGGACGCCGTTTACATATATGTTTGTCCATGTGGATTTTCTACATATTCTTTTCAATATGTTAATTCTATACTGGTTTGGGCAAATATTCCTGTCTTATTTCAGTTCAAAAAATCTGGGTAGCCTGTATATATTTGGCGGCTTAGCCGGCGCATTGCTATACATATTGACATTCAACACAATACCAATGTTCGTCAATATGAACGATGGATTAATGTGGGGAGCTTCGGCTTCCGTTATGGCAATTGTATTTGCTGCCGCTTTTTATCGTCCTAACCAAGAGGTGACACTGCTCATCTTTGGCAGGATAAAGATAATCTATATAGCATTGATTCTTTTTGTTTTGGATTTTATTGGCATTAGCAGTCAGGTAAATGCAGGGGGACATGTTGCTCATATAGGTGGGGCGGCTGTAGGTTATCTTTTTGCAAAGCAATATATGCGTGGGAGAGATATTACAGTTTGGCTAAACAGATTGATCGATTCGATTGTTAACTTCTTCAAACCAAGGCCAAAGAGCAAGATGAAGGTAAAATACAAGAATCGTGAAACAGACTACGACTACAATAAGCGGCGGAATACAGAGAATGAAGAAATAGACCGTATCCTGGATAAGATAAAAGCTTCTGGATACACAAGTTTAACCGCTGAAGAAAAAAAACGATTATTCGATGCCAGTAACAAGTGATTTGTTGAGTAAAAAGGTTGGGAAGTATATTAAATACACTGTTTTTGCAACCAATATATTTGCTATTATTCTTTTATTACTTTCCATTTTAGCCTGGACGGTTCTTCCGTCCAAGATAACATTTATTGCTTATTTAGGCTTGGGATTCCCTTTTGTTTTTTTTCTCAATGTGTGCTATTTAATACTCTGGCTGGTATTCTGGAGGTGGAGGTACGCACTGGTACAACTGGCTGTTCTGGCATGTTGTTGGAGTCCTATTACCACTTCTTTTCCAATACATTTCAAGACGAAAGAATTGCCTGAAAACAGCATAAAGATTTTATCATATAATGTTAGAAGTTTCAATTGGCAGAGAGGAGAGAATAAAAAGAAGAACCCTATCTTTGATTATGTAGTC
Source organism: Prevotella sp. (assembly GCA_031285905.1). Classification (GTDB taxonomy): domain Bacteria; phylum Bacteroidota; class Bacteroidia; order Bacteroidales; family Dysgonomonadaceae; genus Dysgonomonas. The sequence goes on along the minus strand of JAITVH010000120.1, from coordinate 45,635 downwards.
AATTCAAATGCCGATATCGTTTGCTTTCAGGAATTTGCTGCAGGTAAAAAGACCCGGCATGACGGGATTGTTTCTGAAGAGGAACTGAAAGAGATAATGAAAGATTATCCTTATTATTCTATCATAGAAATAGGAAAATCCAAAAGTTCGCATAAATATGGACTTGCATGTTATTCAAAATATCCAATATTGAATTCTACAAAGGTTCCGATAGAAAGTTCTTATAACGGTTCGGCAATCTTAACACTTGAAATACAGGACAGGAAAGTGTCTTTGGTGATCAACCATCTTGAATCGAATGGACTTACTTCCGAAGACAGAAAGTTATACAGAGACTTTCTTCGTACCCGCGACCGCGAATCGTTTGATGACATGGCACATAGCCTGCAAAATAAATTAGGAGCTGCCTACAATATACGTGAAGATCAGGCAAATGTTATCCGAAAGTTTATTGATGAACAGGAAACGGATGCAACGATTGTATGTGGCGATTTCAATGATGCTCCGATCTCATATACTTACCATACTATCCGTGGTAATCTTGTTGATGCATTTGCCAATACGGGCTTTGGGTATGGGATGACGTATCATGAAAACTATTTCTTCGTAAGAATAGATTTTATTATGCATTCTGCCGCTTTCCAATCATATAACTGTACGGTAGACAGAGTAAAATATTCCGATCATTTTCCTATCTGGACTTATCTTTCTTTTAAGTAGTGCCTACTATTTTTGACTTTATAACTAAGGTTCATAATTTTGAGGAAGGGTATCTCCCATTCGCAATCCGCCTAAGAAACCGGAAAATATCAAATGATTGACGACAAAACCATTACCGTCAATAACAAATGCATTACCATATTTATCGACAAAAAAAGAATCACTTATAAAAGTTAAATATGAGCTATTACTATATCTATCCGCAATATGTATTCTCCCGGATACCAAATTTTGATTAGACGCAGGTCTAATATCGTGGCACCCATAATTTGTAAGCGATATCTTTTTTACAGCCAGAGTGTCTTTTATTATAAAGAGAGAATCTATCGGCTGAGCACTCGGCCGATGGTGATAGTAAGGTTTGCTAGTTGACGCGATTGCGAATCTCCCATACAACGTTTTATTAGCCAGGTTTTTAAAAAAGAAATTTCGCGATTCGTTATAAATCTCCTTCCTTCTCTTATTTATTTTTTTGTTATTCTCATTGTTTAAATCATTGAAAGATGCTTTACCTTCAGTAGCTGTAATTATCATTTTTCGAGGATGATATCTGCTATCATATTGTGCATAAAAGTCGATAAGTTCAAATTTTATAACATATCCGAGATACTGGTTTGTAATAACTATTGGGTTTTCAGACCGGGCAGTTAAGCGATAATTTTTATAATCAAAAAATAATTCGATATCATCTTCATTCTGTATCTTACAGGATTGAGCAGTATGCGAGTTACCCAGAAATTCTGTCTTGAACATTTTCAGCATCTCCCTTCTTGAAAGTCCATTTCTAGGCACTTCGAAGATTATTTCATCCAAGGTGCTTTTGGATGTTAAAAATATCTTTTCAGGTATCCCATCATAGGGATGGGGTATAGATATCATATTGTATCCCACCCGGCTAATAACCAAATCGGTAACTATTTCTTTGTCAAAAGAAAGTTCGAACTCCCCTTTACTATTTGTTTGAGTGTTGTATGTCGTATTATTGAGGTAAACGCTTACTTCCGGGATCGGTTCTTTGGTCGCATTGTCATAAACCGTTCCTGTGATTTTTTGTGAATACAGATTTACAAAGCTGACAACCAAGAAGAAGCTGATAATTACTTTTTTCATAAGCAGTTTTGATAAAAGGTAATACTCTGCCAAAACAAATTTATCAATTATTTTGATAAAATAGAGATCGTTATATAAAACTCTTTAGAGAAAATACTTGATTAATTTTTATTAATATTAACTTTACGGTTATATACCTGAAATCCTATGAAAATAATACAATTCCTGAAAGGCTTGCTCCTTTTCATTCCCGTAACCCTGATACTGTCTCCTTTAACAAAAGCATTCCTATTTATATCCTATTTTAACAGATTGGTATTATGGGTTATAAGAAATAAGAAGAAAATGCTTTTTTCCGATTTTTATACTCCTTTCAGAAATTATAGTAAACGGAGTCAGTTATATGAGTTTATGGTGGATCGGTATTTATTAGCAAATGAGCCTGTCACATATCTGGAATTTGGAGTTGCGGCAGGAAGTTCGTTCCGCTGGTGGTTGAATGCAAATAAGCATACTGAATCACTTTTTTATGGTTTCGACACTTTCGAGGGCCTTCCTGAAGATTGGGGGCCATTTTATTCAAAGGGAGATATGTCGTCGGGGATACCGACTCTCGATGATTCGAGAGGAACCTTTATCAAGGGATTATTTCAAGATACTTTAGTTGGCTTCCTCGATAAGAATAGAGAGGCTCTAGGAGAAGCCAACAGCCGAAAAGTAATCCATATGGATGCAGATCTATATTCTGCTACGGCTTTTGTCTTATCACAATTATATCCATTCCTGTCTAAAGGTGATATAATCCTTTTTGACGAATTCAGTGTGCCTCTTCACGAATTTAAAGCTTTCCAAGAATTCACCAATAACTTTTATATACAATTGACACCTGTGGGGGCTGTAAATAATTTTTATCAGGTAGCATTTGTTGTAGATTAATCTGATTTTTGATCGGGTTCGTAATCTAAAGGCAATATATCGCCTGCCCGTTGATCGCCTATACCTCCCGAAAATAATATTTTTTCGTCATAATCAAGATCCCCATACTGATCAGTAGTATAAGAACTTCCGAATTGATCAACATAGAAACTCTTTCTCAGTAGCAACAACCGTGACCTCTTTTCATTATTGCTGATGCCTAGCCACCCATATACTTTCTGCCCCATGTAGGATGTAACAGTCAGGGAGTCGGTAGGAGGGGGCGAAAGGGTTACTTTTTTTACTGAGAGTGCATCTTCTATTTTGAAATATTCCTCCGGACGAATCTTTACCTGTAGTACATAAGAGTCATTCTCGGATGTTTCAGAAACTTTATTTAGCATATTCGTAATGGCTGATGTATCCTCACGGCTTTTCACCTGCTCAATATACATTTCAAAGCCTTTATTTGTGAGGGAGTTACTGATCAGATTTTTGAAAAAATAGTTTCGAGAATCTTTGTAAGTAGCATCCCTTCTTTCTTTTATCTTTTCGTTGTTTTCCGCAGAAATGTCTTCAAAAGAAGCTGTCCCCATACAGATGGTATTGTTGGCTGCTCCCAACACTTCTTTAAAGAAAGAATTAAAAGATGAACCGCTATATTGGGAGTAAAAATTGAAAAGTTGAAAATTTATTTTATATCCTAAATATTGGTTTTCTATAATGATGGGATTCTCACATCTTGCATGCAGCCGTTCATTGGGGTAATCATATATTAAGATGATTTCTTTTTGGTTTTTAATTTTACTTGATTGGGCAGCTTTCGATTTCCCCAAAAATTCATTTCTGAACATTCTTAACAGTTCTCCCCGTGAGAATTTTTTCCTTTTGCTTTTGTTCTTGGTGGCATCTACAATAACTTCGTCCAGTATGTTTTTCTGGGTGAGATATATTTTTTCGGGCATTCCTTCATAAGGGTCGGATGCCGATATTGTATTATATCCTACATGGCTGATGATCAGGTTTGTTCTTATCTTCTTGTCAAAAGTCAATACAAATTCACCTTTACTGTTTGTGGAGGTGTGGTAGGTAGTACCGTTGAGGTAGACGCTCACATCCGAAATTGGTTCTTTGGTGGTGTCGTCATAAACTGCTCCCGTAATTTTCTGAGAATGGATATTTACAAAACAAGTTATGCAAAATAGAAGAATAAGGATTCTTTTCATAACATTGATCGAGGTTAATATTTACATATTCAATTCGAATAAAGTCAAGGTTCATAGTCTAAAGGCAACATATCACCTGCCCGCATATTTCCAATGCTCCCGGAAAACAACACTTTTTCTTCATACTGCCGTTCTCCATCTTCATCAAGATAAGAAATATTTCCAAACCGGTCGATAAAAAAATATTCGGTTAGAAAAGCGATCTGAGATTGTTTCTTATTTTTATCGGCTACAGTGAGCAGACCATATACTTTCTGATCCTTGAAGTCAAAGCCGGCAATACTTTCGTCATCAGGATCAACATTCAGAAATGGGGGAATAGTTACTTTCTTCATGGACAGGGTGTCCGTTACTATAAGAACACGTTCCTGGCTAACAGGGAATCCGTTCAAATAAAAATTAAAACCTACTTCTTTCAAGGTGTTATTAGCAACATTCTTCAAAAAGAATTCTCTGGATTCATTATAAATTTCCTTTCTCCTTTTTATGATATCTTTCTTATTCTTTCCCTGATCGATGAATGAACTGGTTCCGGCAAAGCCGGAACTTATTACTCCTCTCCAAAAACCAGTACCTCCACTATATTTTACATGGAAACTTAGCAGATTGAAATTTATAGTATATTTCAGGTACTTATTTTCAATAATAATAGGATTATCGCATTGAGCGATTAGAATATTCTCGTCATAATCATAAAATAATTTGATCTCTTTTTCATTTTTGATTTTACATAATCTTGCTGATTTTGAACTGCCTATAAACTGATTCTGAAACATATTAAGCAACTCTCGCCGGGTGAATTTTCGGCCCTTGTATTTTGGTTCTACAATGACTTCATCCAAAACAGTTTTCTGGGTTAAGAATATCCTTTCGGGTATTCCGTCGTGAGGGTTTGGTATCGATATCACATTATAGCCCACCCGGCTAATAACAAGGTCTGTGTTAATTATCTTATCAAAGGTTAGTTCAAATTCGCCTTTGCTATTTGTCATAGTGTTATAAGTCGTTCCATTCAGATAGACACTGACTTCCGGAATGGGTTCCTTTGTGGTGTTATCATATATTTTTCCTGTAATAGTTTGTGAATACAAGTATCCAACATTCAGGAATAAAAACAAGGTAATAATAATCTCTTTCATAGACAGTCAGTATCAATGTTATTTTTACATGATTGGATCATAATCGATAGGCAGTGCGTCTCCTATTCGTTGTTCACCCATTTTTCCAAGAATTATAAGCCGATCTTCTGCTTTTATTTTTCTTTTTTCATCAATTGAATAAGTATTCCCAAATTGGTCAATATAAAATTTATTAGTTAAGAATATTATATTGGATATATCCATATCTCTATCAAAAACGAACCATTTAGCTAATGCGATTTTGCCATCAGGAATAGAGACGGAACCAACATGCCGTATTTGATGAGGACGAATGGTAATATGTTTTATAGACAAAGAGTCGTTTACAAAATAATCATCCCCTTCCATTATTCTTTTTTCGTCAATATACATTAAAAAAGCTGATTTGTCTAATGTATTATATGCGAGGTTTTTGAAATAGAAATTCCGCGAATCTTTATATACAGATTTTCGTTTTTCATCAATGGACTTATTATTATTGCTCAAATCATTAAAGGCGATAGTACCCTTATATAGGGTACTTATTATTTTTCGTGAAGGCAGATTACTGCTATATTGTACGCAAAAATCGGATAAGAGAAAGCTCACTTTATATCCCAAATATTTGTTATGAACAATTATCGGGTTTTCGGCTTCAGCTTTTAACTGGTAATTTTCAGAATTATAATATAGCGTAATATCATTTTCATTTTGAATAACACATGTTTTTGCAGAAAATGATTCACCTATAAAACTTGTTTTAAATATCTTTAACATTTGTTTTCGGGAAGGCCCTTTCTTATTTATTTTATCGGCTTCTATTACAACCACATCAAAAATACTTTTTGGAGTTAAATAGATTTTCTCAGGTATTCCATCATACGGATTGGGGATTGATATCATCTTGTATCCCACACGACTGATAACTAAGTCGGTATTAATAATATTACTAAAATTCAGCTCAAATTTGCCATTGATGTCAGTTTTGGTATTATAAGTTGTTCCATTCAGATAAATGCTCACTTCAGGGATTGGTAACTTTGTACTGTCATCATATACCTTCCCTGTTATTTTTTGTGAATACAGATTCCCAAAAATCAAAACTAGGAGCAAAGTAATAATAATCTTTTTCATATGATATCCAGATTAAGGTTCATAATTTAGCGGTAATATCGTTCCCATTTTTTGCCTACCCATACTTCCTCCAACTAACAGGTTATTATCATACTGTACATTTCCCAGCTCGTCAACAAAATAATAATTACCGAAACGATCAACATAAAAATTATCATTAAGAAATGCCAGCATCGATTCCTTAGGCTTTTGGGGTTGAAGTAAATTGACAATAATTATTTTTCCATAAATTTTCTTACCACTGGCAATAAGAATATCTTCCAATTCATCTTTTGACTCTCCTAATAGTCCTAATAAACCAGCGACAGTCCTTTTTTTTACTTTTGTATCAGGAATACTATCAGTAAGCAAAGTCACTTTTTTTAGAGAAAGTGTATCTTTTATATTGAATATCTTAGTGGGACTGATATATTCGTCAGCACCTTCTGTAAGTATTTTGAAAGCGGATTCTTCAAGTGTATTATTTATCAGACTTTTAAAGAAGAAATTTCGTGTCTCTCTATAAACAGACTCTCTTCTTTCAGTCGTCTTCTTATTATTATTACTTAAATCGGTGAAAAGGGCTGCTCCAACATTTGTGGAATATAGGACAGGTCTTTCAGACAACCATATAGGGAGGTCGCTATATTGTATATAAAAGTTGATGATTTGATAATCTATCCTGTACCCTAAGTGCTTATTAAGGATAATTATTGGATTTTCTGATTGTGCTATCAATTGGTGATAGTCATAATCATACATTAGCTTGATATCTTTCTCATTTTGGATGTCGCAGGATTTTGCTGTCTCGCCCAGGAATTCTTTTTTGAACATCTTGAGTAACTCTTTACGGGAATACTTCTTTACATTACTTTTGGGAGGAGCCTCTACTACTATTTCATTTAATATGCTTTGAGGAGTTAAATAGATTTTCTCCGGTATTCCTTCATACGGATTAGGGATCGATATCATCTTATACCCTACCCGGCTTATAATTAAGCTCGTGTTTGTGATATTATCAAATACCAGTTCAAATTTGCCATTGATATCAGTTTTGGTATTGTAGGTCGTACCATTCAGATAGATGCTCACTTCAGGGATCGGGAGTTTAGTGCTGTCATCATATATCTTTCCCTCAATCTTTTGAGAATACAGAGAACTAGCATTGATTACTAGAAATAAGCAAATAATTATTTTTTTCATAGGTCATTCACTCTTAAGGTCGAACTATAACAAATTTAACCTTTTATTTTAGAATAAATATCTATTATTTGTAATTAATTTGATTTGTCTGCGACTATAATATGTAATTGTAAAATCGAGGTATGAAAAAAGTTAGAGAGGATTTCCTCAAGATGCTATCAGATTATCAGGGCATTGTACATAAAGTTTGTCTTATCTATTTCAAAACGGAAGCAGACAGGAAAGACAACTTTCAAGAGGTTGTATATCAATTGTGGAGATCCTTTACAAGGCTGGAGGACAAAACTAAAGTAGCCTCGTGGATATATAATATAGCAATAAACACGTCGATATCGAAGATCCGTAAAGATAGCCGTATCGTCTACCATGATTCGGTAATTGAATTTTCTCAAGGTATTGATTCTTCATATCAAGCAGACAAGGAAGAAGAATTAAAGTTTTTATTAGAAGCTATCTGTCAGCTAAATGATATTGACAAGTCCATTATGTTACTCTATCTTGAGGAATATAATTACAATGAAATAGCCGATATCCTCGGTATTACCAAGACTAATGTAGGAACACGTATCAATAGAGCTAAAAAAGTAATAAAACAATATTTAAATAAACTGTACAATGGAAACTAATGACTTGAAATATATATGGAAAAGGAACATTGAAAAACAAATTCAGAGTTTCTCAAAAGATGAATTGGATAATATGCTGTTATTGAGGGCTAAGAAAAAAATCAACAAATTTTACTCAATCAAAACAAATGTATTAATACTGGTAATTGTCATTTTATTCCTGGCAATAATAACAGTTAAACATCCAGATGATATCTTATTAATAATTAATAATTTATTCCTTATTATTTCGGCAATGACCGGACTTGGCTTAAACTTATATTCTTATAACAAAATAATGAATTATAATGTCGTGCAACCTTTAAAAGATTGGTTACAATACCGGATAGAAGCATTTATTAAAGCCTCAAAACGTCTTTATGCTTATTATATCACCTTCCCTCCATTTTTGATTCTGGCTAATATTGCCACCTCTTCTTTCTTCGAAAATTTATCTTTCACAGAAGTTGTGTCTTCTCTCGCTTTTCCTGTCAAATGTTTGACCCATATTGTTGCTGGTATTATTGCCGCCTACTTTCTAAAGAAATACATGCAAAAGCAATACTCGAAAACAATAACTAATCTTCAGAAACTATATAAAGAAATATCAGAAAATGAAAGCGGGCTACCTTGAGATAGCCCGCTTTGCTTTATTTGTATAGCGATAAATCGTTATTTAGCATCACCACCCGAAAGTTTTTCTTTCAGAGCAGCCAGTTCTTCGATGTCGCCAAGAGTGGTTTTTTCCATGCCTGATGAGCTTGGAGTTTCTTCCTTCTCTTTCTTAGAAGCTCTTTTAGCTTTCTTTTCAGCAGCTGCTTCTTTAGCTTCCGGTTTTTCATCTTCAAACACACGGCTGTGAGAAACGATAATTCTCTTAGAATCCTTATTGAACTCTATTACTTTGAAATCCAGTTTCTCATCAACTTTAGCCTGGCTTCCGTCTTCCTTCACCAAGTGTTTTGGAGTAGCAAAACCTTCAACTCCATAAGGAAGTGAGATTACAGCACCTTTGTCCACCATTTCTACAACTGTACCTTCGTGTATTGAACCTACTGTAAAGATAGTTTCGAATACATCCCAAGGGTTTTCTTCCAATTGTTTGTGACCAAGACTCAAACGACGGTTTTCTTTGTCGATTTCAAGTACCTGAACATCAATATCGGCACCAATGCTTGTTACTTCGCTAGGGTGTTTGATTTTCTTAGTCCATGAAAGGTCAGAAATATGAATCAATCCGTCTACACCTTCTTCTATTTCGGCAAATACACCGAAGTTAGTGAAGTTGCGTACTTTTGCAGTATGCTTGCTTCCGATAGGATATCTTTCTTCGATATTTTCCCATGGATCCGGTTTCAGTTGTTTGATACCAAGAGACATCTTACGCTCATCGCGGTCAAGAGTAAGCACTACAGCTTCTACTTCGTCGCCTACTTTCATAAAGTCTTGCGCACTGCGTAGGTGCTGTGCCCAGCTCATTTCAGATACGTGGATCAAACCTTCTACACCAGGAGCTATTTCGATAAATGCACCGTAGTCGGCCATTACTACAACTCTACCTTTCACCTTGTCGCCAACCTTAAGATCTGCGCTAAGAGCATCCCATGGATGAGGAGTAAGTTGTTTCAAGCCGAGAGCGATACGTTTTTTATCATCATCGAAGTCAAGGATAACAACGTTGATTTTTTCATCCAGTTTAACCACTTCTTCCGGATGTTGTACACGTCCCCAAGAAAGGTCTGTAATGTGGATCAATCCGTCTACGCCGCCAAGGTCGATAAACACACCATATGAAGTGATGTTTTTAACTGTACCTTCAAGTACCTGACCTTTTTCAAGTTTAGAGATGATGTCTTTTTTCTGTTGTTCAAGTTCAGCTTCGATAAGAGCCTTGTGCGAAACAACAACATTCTTGAATTCGTGGTTGATTTTCACCACCTTGAATTCCATTGTTTTGCCAACGAATACATCGTAGTCGCGGATTGGTTTCACGTCGATTTGAGATCCCGGCAAGAATGCTTCGATACCAAACACGTCAACGATCATACCACCCTTAGTGCGGCACTTGATGTAACCTTTGATAATTTCATCTTTTTCAAGCGCTTCGTTAACACGATCCCAAGAACGTGTAGCACGTGCTTTCTTGTGAGAAAGAATCAATTGTCCTTTTTTATCTTCCTGGCTTTCGATGTAAACTTCTACTTCGTCACCAATTTTCATATCAGGATTGTAACGAAACTCGTTCATTGATACAATACCGTCTGATTTGTAACCGATATTAACAACAACTTCGCGTTTGTTCATAGCAGTTACTTTACCCATCACCACTTCTTTGTCGTTTACTTTATTCAACGATTGGTCATAGGTTTCTACCAGTTCTTCTTTACTCTTTGCAGAGAAAGACTCTCCTTGTTCGTACGCATCCCAATCAAAGTCATTGATTGGCTGTACATTCTTTAAATTATCAATCATTCAAAAACGATCTGGCACCAGTCCTGATCAGTATCGTTAAAAAGTTAAACATAAATGCTTTAAAAGCGGTGCAAAGATATTGTTTTTCAATAAATAAAGCAATATTATACAGAAATATTCCTCATCTGTTTCAATTTTATTCAACAGCCTATCTCTTTTCCATTGCTCCGAATCTGTATAGTAAATAAAAATAATCAAAGATAAGTTCTGAGGGCTTATGTAGGGGCGTAATGCTTACACATTATACATTGCGGGTGTAAGCATTACGCCCCTCATATATCAGTAAATACTTTATACTACCAGGCTCTTTATATAGTCAATACACTCAAAATCAAATATTTATTCAGTGTATTATTATAATACGAACAAATCGGGGCTTCTTTTGGTTATAAAGGCTACAACAATGATAATTTAAACTATTAATATAAAGATGCAGCCATCACATTCATTATTGCGCAACCGGGGTGAGGGTATTGCTTCGGTTTCCTTTTCAGAACTGCTTTTCGACCTTATTTATGTATTTGCAGTGACACAGGTATCACATTATCTGTTACATCATTTAGACTGGCTGGGATTTGTCCAAAGTACTATCATATGGTTCGCCGTTTGGCTGGGGTGGCAGCACACAACATGGGTGACCAATTGGTTCAATCCGAATATCAGGTCGATAAGGATTCTTCTGTTCGGGCTAATGTTGGTTGGCCTTGTGATGGCTTCTGCCATTCCTACTGCTTTTGATGGCAGAGGACTTGTCTTTGTTTTTTGTTATGCAGGTATTCAGATAGGGAGGACGATTGCTGTACTTTCGATGTTGGGAAAACATCATCATCTGACTCCCAATTTCAGGCGTATATTAGGGTGGTTCATTATTTCGGGCTTTTTCTGGATTGCAGGGGCTTTACAAGGCGGAAGTATACAGATTGTATTTTGGATAATAGCGGTTATCTGTGACTATACATCCCCCATGTTCGGTTTTTACCTGCCTTTCCTCGGTAAATCGCATTCAAAGGAAGAATGGACTGTTGACGGGCATCATCTGACGGAGCGGAGCCAGTTGTTTGTCATTATAGCTTTTGGTGAGACAATACTGATGACGGGGGCTTCACTGAGCGAAGTGGAAGTGTGGACGCTGCCGATAATTCTTGCCACAATAGTCTCCGTATTGAGTAGCTTATCAATGTGGTGGGTTTACTTCGATACAAGTAGTGAAGCCGGCGCAGAAAAGATAAAAGAAGCAGTTGATCCCGGTTTGCTGGGGTTGAAATATCATGCGGTACATGTAGTTCTGGTAGGAGCTTTGATAATGAGTGCTGTGGGTGACGAACTGGTGGTAATGCACCCGTTAGGGCATGTGCCTTTGGAGGGAATATTCGTAATTATTGTGGGGCCGATCATTTATCTTGCAGCCAATCTGGTATATAAATGGCTTACATATAAGACTATCCCCATATCCCATGTGGCGGGCATTGTAGTTCTTCTGCTGATAATACCTTTTTATAAGCATCTTAACCTATTAGTTTTAAACTCATTATCTGTTTCTGTTTTTGTAATGATAAGTATATATGAACTGAGGGGAACGGAAAGAAGCCGGAATAAAATAAACAAAACCGGGGAATAAAGTGTTAAATGAATAACAAACACATAATAATGAAAATATATGGAAGTTTATGAATTGATAGATAATACAGACGCTAAACAGTATGAGTTTCATGTGGCTACATACATACCCAAAATAGAATATATAATAACGAATAACGGCGAAATTTACCTGACTCATACCGAAGTGCCGATTGCGCTGGAGGGACAAGGCATAGGCAGTCAACTGGTAGAGAAGACTCTATACGATATAGAAAAGAAAGGGTTGAGACTGATTCCGTTATGTCCGTTTGTTGCCGGATATATAAAGAAACATCCCGACTGGAAACATCTGGTGATGAAAGGAATAAACATTTAATATAAAACAAACTTATAGATATGGGAATAAAGAAAGAATATACCAACGGGGAGGTTACCGTAATATGGCAGCCCGAACTTTGCATTCACTCAGGGATATGCGTACATGCTCTTCCTCAGGTATATAACACAAAAGAAAGGCCTTGGGTGAAACCTGAAAATGCCTCAACGGAAGAACTGATAGAACAGATAAAGATGTGCCCTTCGGGAGCATTATCTTATAGAATGAATAATACTAAAGAGTAGTAAAGCTAAGTCTATTCTAGTGTTTTTTAGTGTGTTTTGGTAAGGCAATAATTTGCCGGAGGAATGGTCGGAAGAAAATCTTCCGGCCATTTTTTTGTTCAGGTATAAAAGAATTACTGGCTATTTTCAGAGTATTTTCCTATCATTTTCCATTTGATAAAAATCCGTTTTTGTAAAAAGAATAACTTTCTTCAATTATTTCCGGCTCATCTGCATTCAGTGCATATAATATTTCGCGACAAAATTCCAACTGAGCAGTTCCGTTGGCGGTGACAATATTGCCGTCGCGGATGGCTTGTTTTTCGATATAATGCGCGTCACCGATATATTTTTCGCCTGCTATATTTTTCAAATATCCAAGCGCATTGCTTGTGTGCTTTATGTGATTGAGAAATCCGTGTTTACCGAGAAAAACCGAAGCATTGCAGATTCCGGCAACCAACTTATTTTCCCTAATCATTTTTTCTACTAAAGGAACTAAGGATTCCGCTTCAAGCGAGAACCAGTTATTATCTCCGCCTACCAACACCAATCCGGCGCAATCTCCGGGTAAAGAATGGACGTCGTAATCCGGTAAAACCGTGAATCCACCAATAGAAATTATAGGCTCTTTGGTGAGAGAAAGAGTTTTTGTGATGTATTTTACCGGTCTTCCGGGTTTTACACCTGTATTCAAACAAACGGCGGTATAAGCTCCTTCCCAATCGGCAAAACGGTTTAACAATACAAAAATGATTTCCTTTTTCATATTTACTTTATTTATTTACATTTGCAAAGATACTTTTACTAAAGAAAATATCAAAAAACAAAAAGTCAAGATGACTTTATAGTATAAATATTATGAGGAAACAATATCATTTAAAAAGAATTAACGGTGTACTGCATGCATGGGATGTGGACAGGCTAGTCGGATTAAGTGCAGATTTGCCGGTCATTCAGGTCGCATTAGACGACATAGCTGAATTGGATGAACCATACTGGTTCGAAAAAACACCGACAAGCCGTGAAATAGCAATACATATTAACCTATGTAATGCCGCCGATCTCAGTTATCCGATAATACTTTCGGTATCGGGTCGTCTGTTAGATGGTATGCACAGAGTGCTGAAAGCTTTAGCTAACGATTGTGAATATATTAATGCCGTGAAATTAGAAAGTGATTTACTTCCCGATTATATAGGTTTGGAGGAAGACGAATTACCATATTGAATCAACCTGAATGACACGAATCGTTGGCGATCTGTAATTAATTATATTTATTCAAAAAAAGTGACCGGGAGAAATCCCGGTCATTTTTTTGTTTATAATTATCTTCTTTACTGTAGCATTCGTTATTCTTTCCACAGATGTATGTTGGGGTTCACAGGCATAAAGCATGGCCTAACCCTGACATAAACACTCTCTGTAACAGGAGTTCCGCAGAATTCAGGAGTTACCGACACGGTGTATGTCCCTGTCATTTCCGGCGTCACATTCGTAAGGATAGGGTTTTGCTCATTAGACGTGAAACCGTTAGGCCCTGTCCAGCTATATGTTGTCTGTCCCAGTGTTATACAGTTCAGTTGGATATCATCTCCCTGGCAGTATTTCTCTCTCTCGGTATAGACAATACGCGCGGTAATGAGGTTTGTCAGGGTCAACTGCTGTTTGAATTTGTTTCCACAGGCATCGGATACCCTGATGGTATATGTTTCGCCTGCGCTTCCGTACTCAAAAACAGCTCTACTGGGATCTACAGCCGGATATTCAGCCGGATCGTATGTTTTGATCAGGATCGTGTTTGTTTCATCGTATAACTGGTAGGTGAACGGCGCGACACCATTTATAGCCCTCATTGACATTACCCCGGTATTACCGCCCACACAGACAAATGCAGTTGTTTCGTTTTTGCTTAACTGTAATGGAGGAGCATCATATTCAATGGTGATAGTCTTGATGACACAGCCGCTTGTACTATTGGTATACATGACTCCCAGTGTGTATGTCCCCGCAGCAGAGAATATAAAACTTTCCCCCGGTTTCTTTACGGTCCTGTCGTATCCATCAGGGCCGCCGGTCAGCCGGTAAAAAGTATTTCCCGTTTGGTTATTTCCCTGATATGTTATGTAACCCGTAGGAATTACTTTCATACCTTCACAAGTTATACCATCCATCCTGTATCCTAAATTTCTACCACTATATACACCATTCCAGTTTAATAGCGTGGTTACCTCTGTACCACCACAACCATGAACGATAGTTAACGTATAAGCCCCGGCAGGAAGGATTGCCCACGGTAAATAAGTGGAAGATGTACCGGAACTCAGTGATCCGGTTTGAATAGTGTATCCTTCCGGCCCGGTTACAGTATAAGTCGATCCGGTAGGAATACTTCCATTATTCCGGTAAATATAAAAACGCCCCCTATCTTCAATACAATTATCAGTATCATATAAAGCCAATGTATAAGCTGTGGGGATATTATATGCTACAGTATAGGTAGTAGTTATCGGTGTTATAGTACCACACGGGTATGTAATAGTAGCGGTATATGTACCGGCAGGCAGATCTGTTGTGGGAAAATCAAAATAGTACTGTGTGGCTGATGTGGTAATTGTATTTTGGGAGGTATACCCGGCAGGCCCTGTAATTGTAATATCAGTACCAACAGGCATATAAACCGAACGATAGCGGTCATTGCTGGCAGTGTATGGAGTAGAAACCCGGAAATAGCCCCTACTGCAGTTATCTGTTGAAGGAAGAGTCATTGAGTAACTTTTAGGGTATCCATCATCAGTAGCCCTGGTAAAAGTCCTTTGATACTCTTCGGTTAGTTCTGTTATCCCATCCGAATCCAGATATTTGTATACCGCTGTAAAAGTATAAGTTTCACCATACTCAAATAAAGCATAGTAAGACCAGGTTGTGTTTAGTCCTGTATATGTAACCGAAGTGCCTACCACAGTTCCCTGAGAGTCTGTAACAGTAAGTTCAACAGGATAGCAACGGAAAAAAGGAATAGATGAATATGAAGATGTATTGATAGATGAACTTGTAGATATTGGTACACGGTAATAAAGACCATATGTACCATTACAGAAATTATCATTAACTACATAAGTGGAAGAGTAAGAGTTGTATTGGTAGTCGGGTCCAAATTCTATCCGCAGAGGGTTTCTGGTTACCTTGCTTATACTCCCCGTTCTTGTATAACCACCACCATCAATAAGTTCCCATGTATAAGCCTTTCCATACTCAAGTGTAGTAATAGTCGCACCCGAAGTAAACACGTCGTCTTTATCATACATTGGAGTACTGGAACCTACTTCCGTAACACGTACAGTAAGAGGATAACACAATACATCGTCATAGTCATTCCATGTGGGATAGATTCTATATGCATAATTATTGCAATAATAGGCACTCGGTGAAGCGGTAATCGCGGGGGTTCTCATACTGGATCTGAAATAGGAGAAAGCCTTTTCGCATCCTTTTACCCTGGTATATACATCTATGTTGCCTGCCCGAAGATCATTAACTGTATACGAACCTGTATTTACTGTTAGATAGTAACTTGAGGCATTCGCCGGATTCCAGGTTGTCCATTGTGTAGGCACTTGCCCGGCAGGGGCCACTCCCACTTCATATAGCCCGGCCAGATAGTACTTATAATAGTCTGCATTAGCAGTAGAACTGACAACTCCTGTATATAGTCTTAGTGAATGACAATCATCATTAATATTAGTAGGATAAAATACACTCTGACTAGTACTGGCTAAACTTGGAAATCCCGATATTCCTTCCAGCGTAAAGTTACATGCAGCAGTATAACAACCGTCATTGACCAGAATAGTATATGCACCGGCCGGATAGGTTTCTCCGGGAAGTGTATATAATGAAGCCCCGCTTTTGGTAGGAGTTATAGCGCCAAGAGTAACTCCCGCAGGAGCAGCAGTGATTTCAAATGTGAAATTCCCGCTCCCTTTCACCACATCTATGGCAATCCTACCCGAACCGCAAAAGGCAGGGTCTGAGAGATTAGGATCAGCATACGATTTCCGGCTACTATTCGCATTAAGGGTTGCCACCGGCACCTGATAGGTACCAGGTACTACAACATTCATTTGCTCTTTCACTACTGTATAATCGGCATCGACAGCACAAAATGCACGTACAGTTACTGTATAAGTTGCGGGAGGCAGGTTACCTATTACATTATTAGGTTGCGGTTCTACATTACGCCCGCCATTGGTAGAAGATACACTGTATTGCATCCCGGTTATATTGGTCATGTCTCCGCCCATAGTCACGGTGATTACCCCGTTGGCCTGGCAGGTAGACTCTTGTGGTTGAGCTGTGAACGTCCAGTCGGACTTACATGTCTGGGCAGAGACCGTGCCTGCCATTAATAAACTAAGGCAGACTACAAATAATGTATATACAGTTTTTTTCATCATTTCAGTGTTTCTTGTTTGGTTAAGGTAATTGTCAATTTGGCTTCCAGGCCAAAGTTGTATCTGGTATCACCGAAAGGGTATAGGAATTCGACTGTAGCCGTGCCATTGGTCACGGTCAGGTTATATGGCATCAGCACAGGAGGAATTTCATCAAAAGCAGGCAATTGCTCCCCTTCCATCTCTTTTTTTTCCTGCAATAATATATCAGCTTCTGCCGGGTTAGCCTCCTGATCCTTTTTGTCGTTTTCCTGTGGCAACAATTTATCACCCTCTATCCGGTATTCCTTTTTGTTTTGCAATATACAGCCGGTTATAGCGCCATTGTGTATGGTGGCTTGCAGAAACACACGCTGTAAGTGAAAGTTGGTAGAGTCGATAAGAGCCGGATCGGTGATCGTAAAATTTTCCATTTCTTGCTTAGTCTCATAATTAAATGTAACTAATGCTGCTTTACTAAAAACATATGTACCGTCGGCTGATCCTGTTTGGTCAGTCTGAGCCACTTCCTGAGCATAAAGACCGGGGGTAAGCAGGAAAGAAAGGTATATACAAATAAATAAAAGTATCTGTTTCATAAGTCTGTGGTGTTAAAAAAACCTGTTATTCTATCATTGATATCATAAGAAAAGCCGGTTTATTATTAAGATTGTTTTATTAACTAAAAAAACATAACGAGAGAATAAAGTTTATCCTCCCTTTAAAATATAAATATAACTATTTCAATATTAAGAAAATCCATTTAGAAAATAATTCTACGCAAAGATAAAAATTATTTCATATTTTTATAACATTTTAGACATTTGCTTTATTCACTTTATTTTTTTTAACTCATTTAATACATAAGACACTATTAACCCCCAATAAATAAATATTGTCTATCGGGCTGTTTCGGTATAAAATCAATTTTTCATCTTTTTTTTTCGAATTTATCTATAGTATATCAATATACCAATTAGCTAATGTGCCAATGGTATATTTTTTTGTCATGCTGACGGAGGAAGCATCCCACTTTTCTGAGTTGAGATCCTTCGTTCCTCAGGATGACAACCAACGGTCACAGGAGTGAAACGTATGTAAAGAGAAGAAAATTTTGTATAACTAAATTAAATAACAATAAAAAGAAAAAAGATTATGAAGTACACGGAAAAACTGGTAAGGACAATGATCAATATGATCGAAACCGATCTGTTCACCATCTCGGAAATATGCGAATCGCTTGATATAAGCCGAAAAACATACTATCTGTGGTATGAAAACAAGCCTGAGTTCAGGAAAGCTATCGAAGAGGCGAAAGAAAGATGTGAGGAAATGTTGGTGGCGCTTGCCCGAAGGTCACTAAAGGAAAAGCTGGAAGGATATAGAATAAAAGAAACAAAGAGAGAGTATGAACCGTCTCCAAGTAACCCGAATGTATCTATCCTCAAGAAAGAGATAATCAAAGAAAAGGAAGTAGCTCCTGTTATGGCAGCCATAAAATTTGTTATCGAACGCAACGACCGAAAAAAGAAGGAAAAAGAGGATAAGGAAGTAAAAGAGCCTAAGCCATGGATTATAGAGACTACTGACCCCGAACTGGGTACTGTGATGAGGCAGGCCATCGAAAGATTGCATACATGGAAAAAACCGGGATAAGTGTCACCTTTGTTACCTTTTAGTTAAAAAATGAACAGTAACTCTGATGAAACCATAAGAAAGATTACTTTCAACGGAGGGGGTATTTTTCAACCCCGCCCCGTTAAAGAAATCCAATAGTCTTTACTTCTCTCCATCCATATGGACGAAGAATTCAGCCGGACTGATAGTACTCTCATTGTGATACCTGTCGGATGCCGTAACAAAGTAATATACTCCAAAGTTACCGACGCTCATGGGAAAAGAATAGCTATTCTGTCTTAATCCTGTAGCTACTATGTAGTTAGGGTTGTTAAGATCTATCTTTTCTGTAAATGAAGCATACACGGTATAAGAGTATGTCTTTGTACTGTCGGGAGCATCCCATTTCAGATTCAGCGTATTGTTATCCGTCCTGAACACACGCAGATTGACAGGAGAGTTAGGGATGGTATTATCCAGCCATGTCAATGGCGGCAGCTTTGCCGGAGTAGTGTAATAAGACCCGATGGCCTCCCTGATCCCTTTCAGGTTGTTCAGGATATTTCCTGCCCTGAAAAAAGCCTGTCCCTGCACATGGTTGCTCCGGATATAGTCCATCTGTCCCAATATGTCCTGCAACGTCCATTTTTGCTCATCCATCTGAAATACGCCCAATCCGGGAACAACGATACGGTCATTGCTGTTCGCTATCCAGTCATCCAGGAAAGGGTCGAAGTACCTCTTACGGTGATACATCATGGGGAAGACAAGGTCATGCTTTCCGCTCTGCATCCAATAGCCGGCATCCTGAAACACAGTCTCATAGGCCGTCCATCCATCGTTGCGGGATACCTCAGGCAAGATCTTATACCGGCCCAGAGGCGAACTGCTTATCTGCACCCATTTCTTAATGGCTTTCGCATTGTCGTACACATCGGTCACCAGCTGGGTAATGTTATCCCTTCGCCAGTCCTGCAGACTCTTTCCGTTACCGTACATACTGTAACTGTCCTGGTCGGGAAAGTCACTCGGATAGCCCGGATAACGGATGTAGTCGAAGTGAATGCCATCCACATCATAGTTGGACACAATCTCCTTGACGAGAGAAACGATCAGGTTCTTGGTTTCGGGTCGCCCCGGATCGAGATACCATCGATCATCCACCGGCTTGTAATAGTCCGGCTTACTCATCGACGTCGCAGTCTTCTTCTTCCACGTAGTTCCTGTGAATTCGGTTTCAATCTTGTCCATAGGATAAGTGGTCAGCCAGGCATGGCATTCGAGTCCCCGGCTGTGGCATTCCTGAATGGCAAATGCCAGCGGGTCAAAGTTGCCTTCATGACTGAAGAAATTACTCATCGGTTCGATTTGTGACCTGTAGAATACCCCTCCCTGTGCCCTTGCCTGAAACAATACCACATTGAAGTTCTCAGCCTGTAACTGGTTGAGGATGTTTCTCAGTTCTTCCTTCTGCGCCTCTACACCGGCCCCTATCGTAGGCCAGTCCAATCCCCAGTTTGTCGTTATCCATGCGGCTCTTACCTCTACAGCCGGAGCGCGCTGTGGCACGGCGTACATGGGGAACAAGAGTAATAAGCAAATAATTACAAAGTTTCTCATTCTATGTACCATTAAAGTTTATATCTATAAAGTGTAATGTTGGTATCTTCCATGAGGAGTTCGGTCGCGGGTCATTCCCTGTCTCCATAAGGTTTTCCCATAAGGAGAGGATATTACCCGTGACATTCATTTCATTTATCGGAGTTGTCGGCACGCCGTTCTCGATCAGGAACCCTTCGACACCAAACGAGAAGTCCCCGGTGGTAGCATTGCTGTTACCTCCGTTGAATCCCGTTACCCAGATCGCTCTGTCGGTTGCCTTGATGATCTCTGAAAAGTCGCGGTCGCCTAATTGCATACAAATCACTGAAGGTGAAGCTATGGTCGGAGCCATGTTCATCTTCAATGAATTGTAAGTATCGATAAAGTATGTTTGCAGTATTCCCTGCGTGATAATCGGGCGGTCAGACGTGGCCACACCTTCCCCGTCAAACCATCGTGCACCGAACGTTCTCGGCATATGTGGCTTATCGGTAATAGTGAGCCCGTCTGAAGCAATTTGCTGCCCCAGTTTATCGATCAGGAAAGAGTTCTTTTGCTGCAATGCCGATCCATACAATGCGCCTATCATTGGTGAGAGCAAGCGTGATGACAGGGTATTATCAAGTATCAGGTCGTACTTGCCCGACTTGATTTTCCGTTGTCCTATCTTTTGCCGTGCCCGTTCCAGAGCCTTTTTGCCGATTCCTTCTTTTTGCAGGTCATTCCAGTAAACCGTACTGTCGTACCAAAAGGATTCAGCCCTGGCTTCGCCATCGGTTCGCAGGGATACCGAAGCATCGAGACTGAAAGCCGAATCGATAGTTTCAACTTCGAGCCCATTGCTGGCAATCATATATTCTGCCCCTACTCCGTCGTTGTATGATGCCGATATGGAAATGATCCGCTCATCTGCTCGATAGATTTCGTCAACAGCCTGTTGGGCTATCTTCAGTTTATCTTCATCGCGGATGTTATGGAAAGTGCTGTCATACAGATCCAGGTTTCGATCATCGGGTTTATAATATCTGCTCGTATCCGGCAATTGCCTGTATGGGTCTTCCGCCAGATAGCGGGTAGAGATAATACCTTCCCTGATGAATGATTCCAGCTCTTTCTTGTCCAGCCTGTTGGTCGAGAATGAACCATATCTCCCATCTACAAATAGTTCTATGTATAATTTGTTCTCCGAACTTTGTTGCAGCCGATCGAGTTGCTTGTCCCTGTATTCGAACGAATTGTTATTCGCCGTAATAACAGATACGCGAGCATCCCGGCAATCGTTTCGGAGAGCAAATTCCATCGCCCACCGGGCGGTTTCCTTACCTTGTTTATCTATCATCCATCTATTCTCCTCCCACAGTTAAGTTGCTAATCAATACAGAAGGTAGCCCCTGGCCTACAGGCATGCTTTGCCCGTCTTTACCACAAGTCCATGCTCCTTCATCTATCCTGAGATTATTGCCCACCATAGTGATATCTGCCAGAGCCTTGGCCCCGTTGCCGATAATGTTGATATCCTTGATGGGTTGTGTCAGTTTCCCGTTTTCAATGAGGTAGCCTGTCTTCACAAAGAATGTGAAGTCCCCGGCTCCTATTTGTACCTGTCCGTTTGTGAAGTTGTCTACATACACACCCTGTTTTACCGAAGCTATTATATCGGCTTCGGGTATGTTGCCCTGTTCCATATAGGTGACGCGCATCCGAGGCAAAGGGGGATGCCTGAATGACTGCCGCCGTCCGTTTCCGGTAGGTTTCACTTTGTAGTAGTTTGCGCTGATCCTGTCGTGCAGGTAGCTTTCCAGAATACCGTTCTTGACAATGTATGTTTTCTGGCTTTCAACTCCTTCATCATCGAAGTTGATCGAGCCCCGTGCGAACTCAACCGTTCCGTCATCGATGACACTGATATCGGGGGAACATATCCGTTTGCCCAGTTGGTCGGAAAAGATAGATGTACCCTTCCTGTTGAAGTCGGCTTCGAACGTGTGTCCTATCGCTTCATGCAACAGGATGCCCGAACTACCCGCTCCCATCACAACAGGCATTTCTCCACCTTTGGGCTTTACAGCCTCAAACATGAGGGACGTTTGCGATACAGCCTTTTGAGCAATCGTTTCTATCAGTTCGTCCGTGAGGAACTCAAATCCTTTGCGGTAGGCGCGCGAAGCTGAGCCATTCTCAATCTTACCATCCTGCTCCATGGTACATGATGCAGCCATAATACACATAGGCCTGTAATCCCAGGCCAGAGTCCCCTCCGAATTGAAAAACAGGATATGCGATGTAGAATCGGCAAGCGTGACAGTAGCCTTAATGACACGGGAATCGAGCTCGAAAATCCGGTCATTCAGCTTCTGGACGTATTCTTTCTTGTCAGCCACAGACACATCAATCCAGGGCTTCTCTATTTTGTAATAGTTCCTGAAATGACGTTCCTGTATCTCTATAGGTTTGCCTCTGGGCGTAGCAGACACGGCAATATTAGCCGCTGTGCGTGCCGCATTCTCCAGATCTTTTATATCTGTGCTTTCCACATAGGCATATCCGGTCTGATCTCCGGATACAACCCGGATGCCAGTACCATAGTCGATGTTGGAGGAAGCTCTGTTCACCTCACCATCGCGTAAAGCAATACTGTTGCTGAATGTGTGTTCGAAAAAGATATCGGCATAATCTCCTCCTTTACTCAGGGCTTCACGGATCACCCTGAGCAGATCACTTTCAGTTACAGAAAAGTGTTGCAATATGTTCATATTCATCTCATATTTCTACCCTCCTTATTTAGTTTCACATAATTTCATCCTATTCAGAAACCACCTATTACAGTAGCCTTTATATATCCCACCTGTTTACCCTGAACCACTGTGTAATGATTCGGACATACCTTCTCCGTTTACCCAAAAACTCAATTATCGTTTTGGATATACCACTCCCGGTTACAGTCAAGCGTTGTGATGTATTCCTGTCTGGTTACATATTTCAACTTCCTGTTATTCAGTTTCGTTAATACACTTTCTCTCATTGCAGGTTTTTCCGGCAATGGTGTTTATATGCCTTCCCCGTTTACCCCAAACCAATCCTCTGGTTTTGGATATACCGCCTCCGGCCACAGCAAACCGGTATGGATGTATCTCCCCCTTTTATATGATCACATACATTCAGCTTTACTGTTCTATGTTTTCATGCTCTATCTCCTCCACAAAGAGTTATCATACGACGGATTATATAATCCACCCGTTTACCCATAAGCCGGGCTTGCCGGTTGGTGGGCATGATCCTCCCAGTACGGAGAGAAGCAGCATTGTTTTCTTAGTTTACCCCATAGGCATACTTTCTTTTTAGTAAATACACAATCGTCCTGTCCATAACCCTATAGCTATGGCTGCGAAAACAAGCCTAACACCCGTTCTCATCGGAGATTACACACATCTCTCAGCAGGTTCTTTACCTGTTGATAAAAGACAAGGCGATGCCTGCGGGCATGATTTTACATGTCCGTAAATACAGTTTATATCCTGTCTTTTTTGGTATATTTTTCTCCTGATGCAAAGGAAAATATTAGCGGCCTACCAGTCAATTTTACCAGAGGGTAGTTATCAACACGCGGGCTGGGTAGTTATCAACAATGGCTGTTGATATGTGTTAATAACTCTGTTGATAGTTGATAAAACTTGTTCAGAAATAATAGTGGGGAGGGGTGAGTAACGATGAGAGAACAAGGTGTTTTAAAGGAAAGATGGATTCTTATAACTGACTTTAATCTAATCTCTTATTACATTGCTTTAACTATAAAAAGGAGGTATAATCCCATCCAAATATCTTATGTTCATAAGCTGTGAATAACACTAACATGAAGTTATTAAAAGCCCGGAAATGAAAAACGGCTGATCGTAATGATCAACCGTTTCCAATACTTTATATAATGATTTATTTGTTAGTTAAGCAAGCCTGGCATCTGTAGTTTCCATCTTTCTGAATTGTTTGATTTGCCAGATAAACATTACGGCAGTCAACAATGTCGCCAGGAAGTCAGCGACAGGTAATGAATACCACACCCCATCGATACCAAAGAACTGAGGCAGGATAAACAATGCCGGAAGCAACAATAGGAACTGACGTGTAAGGCTCAGGAAGATTGACTTAGCTGCCATACCGATACACTGGAAGAAATTGGTTACTACAATCTGATAACCTACCAATGGCAACATGATAGTAACAATGCGCAAAGCCTTTGCCGATTCGGCGGCAAGTGGAGGTGACGGATTGAATGGCTTAACAATAAGGTCAGGCAATAACATCCCGATAATAAGCCCAACCACACCTACTACTATACCTACCTTGATAGTATAATTCAGCGTTTCTTTCACCCTGTTGATTCTTTTTGCACCATAATTATAACCGACAATCGGTTGCATACCTTGGGTAAGGCCAACCATAATCATAATAATGATCATTACTAAGGTATTGGCAATCGCATAAGCTTCAATAGCAATATTACCACCATATATTTTCAACTTATTATTGATAAAGAATACAATAATAGAGGATGCCACCTGAATAAAGAAAGGAGACAATCCGATACTGATTATGGCCCATACAATTTTAGGATCGATTCTTATATTCTTTTTCCGCAGACGGAGCATGCTGTTCGGGTTCATGAAGTGATACATCACAAAACACAAGCCTATAAACATGGAGATAATAGTTGCTATAGCGGCTCCTTTTATCCCCCACTCTAATACAAATATAAATATAGGGGCAATGATAATATTGGCAACCACCCCAATAAGCATTGTGTACATTGCTTTGGTAGGATAGCCCGATGCACGCATCATGCTGTTGAAGTTGAAGCACATCGTCAAAAAGATATTACCAGGTAAGTAATACAATAGAAATTCTTTAGCATAAGGGAACGTCTCTTCTGTAGCTCCGACCTGCATCAGTATGGGATCGAGGAAGATAAATAAAAGAGTGACCAGAGTACCCGTGAAGAATAGTGTTAACAGGAAAGAATTCCCGATTATCTTTTCTGCAGTCTCTTTATCTCCTTTTCCCAGATAAATGGATATGCGGCTGGCCGAACCCGCCCCTACAAGCATACCTACGGCAGCCGTTAAGTTCATTATCGGTAATACGATACCCAGTCCTCCAATCGCATGGTCTCCCAGATTTGGCCCATGACCTATGTATATACGGTCAATAATATTATACAGGGCGTTGACCATTGTACCTATAATGGCCGGAAGCGCGTATTGCCAGAGAAGTTTACTGATTTTCTTATTCTCTAATTCGTCAATGTTAGCTGTCTTCAACATTTCAAAACCTAATTAGTGCAGTTAAGGAGTATGAAGTCTCCCATCTTTTTCGGAGTGCAAAGGTACAAATAAGACGCTATTAAAAATATTTTTAACTAATTTAAATTTTCAGTTTATAGGACAAGATAACCCCAAGGCTTTATTAAAGTCTGACATATCATACTTATTTTTCATTATATTTTTTAACTTTGCGGGATTATTGACGAACGAAAAGAAAATTATTACAACTATATAAAATCTGAAGATAGATTGATAATGAATATATTGGAATTAAGCGAACAGGAAATCATTCGCAGACAGAGTTTAGAAGAGTTAAGGGAACTGGGAATAGAACCTTATCCCGCAGCGTTGTATGAAGTAAATGCATACTCAGAAGAAATAAAGGGAACTTTCAAAGATGATGCGGAGCGCAGGTATGTATCTATAGCAGGACGCATCATGAGCCGCCGTATTATGGGCAAAGCTTCTTTCATGGAATTGCAGGACGCAGAAGGTCGTATTCAGGTTTACATCTCACGTGATGATTTGTGTCCCGGAGAAGATAAGGAACTATACAATACTGTCTTTAAGAAACTACTCGACATAGGGGATTTCGTTGGAATCAAAGGATTTGTATTCCGTACCCAGATGGGCGAGATTTCTGTCCACGCCGAAGAATTAACCGTACTGGGAAAATCACTTCGCCCGCTTCCAATAGTAAAAGTAAAAGATGGGGTAACTTATGACGGGTTTACCGATCCTGAGCAACGTTACCGCCAGCGTTATGTAGACCTGATTGTAAACGATCAAGTTAAAGATGTTTTCGTAAAGCGTACCAAGGTCTTTAATTCCATGCGCGAATTTCTGAATGGTCACGGATATATCGAAGTAGATACACCTGTTTTGCAAAGCATTCCGGGAGGAGCTACCGCCCGCCCGTTTATCACACATCATAATGCACTGGATATTCCCCTCTATCTTCGTATTGCCAATGAACTTTACCTGAAAAGATTGATTGTAGGTGGTTTTGACGGGGTATACGAATTCAGCCGCAACTTCCGTAACGAAGGAATGGACAGGACGCATAATCCTGAGTTTACTGTAATGGAGTTTTATGCAGCCTATAAGGATTATAACTGGATGATGGATTTCACTGAGCGTATGTTGGAAAAAATCTGTATGGATGTTCATGGCTCTACAAAAGTGAAAATGGGAGATAAGGAGATAGATTATAAAGCTCCATACCCTCGCGTAACTATGATCGATTCTATCAAACAGTTTACAGGAGTCGATATAAGCGGAATGAACGAAGATCAGCTTCGCATTGTTTGCAAGGAGTTGAATATCGAAATAGATGAAACGATGGGTAAAGGAAAACTCATCGATGAAGTATTCGGGGAAAAATGTGAAGGTAATTATATACAGCCGACATTCATTATAGACTATCCGATAGAAATGTCTCCCCTGACAAAGAAACATCGCAATAACCCTGAGTTAACAGAACGTTTCGAATTGATGGTGAACGGGAAGGAACTGGCAAATGCTTATTCCGAATTAAATGACCCTATCGATCAGCGTATCCGTTTCGAAGATCAACTGAAACTATCGGAGAAGGGAGATGACGAGGCTATGTTTATCGATCAGGATTTTCTTCGTGCCCTGGAATATGGTATGCCTCCTACAAGCGGCATCGGTATTGGTATGGATAGACTGGTAATGTTTATGACCGGACAGGAAAGCATTCAGGAAGTAATGTTCTTCCCACAAATGCGTCCTGAGAAGGTTGTTAAAAAAGATCCTGTTGCTAAATATGCAGAATTCGGGATTTCGGAAGACCTTGTTGCTGTTATTCAAAAAGCAGGTTATCTGACAATAGAAGATTTAAAAGAAAGCAAATCTCAGAAAATACGTCAGGATTTGGGTGAGGTCAATAAGAGATACAAGCTGGAACTCACATTGCCATCAGTTGACGAAATAGAAAGTTGGTTGAAAAATTGAATTAGCAAATTCGGAAATTAGCAAATTCGGAAATTGGATTTTTCATTTGCTAATCTGCGAATTTGCTAATCTGTTAATTGAAAAAATATGAATTTTCCCGGAAAAATAGCCATATTAGGAGGTGGAACATGGGCTACAGCATTAGCTAAAATAATGCTAAACCATGAAAAACATATCAATTGGTATATGCGTCGTCCCGAGCAAATCGAGGAATTCAAAAAAATAGGCCACAATCCGTCGTATTTGTCAAACGTAGAATTTAACCTCAACAGGATTACCTTCTATTCAGATATTAACCAGATTGTAAGGGAGTCGGATACATTGCTGCTGGCAGTGCCTTCGCCTTTCCTTAAAGGACATCTGGAAAAATTAAATGTTCCTATTAATGATAAATGTATAATATCAGCTATAAAGGGAATCATTCCACCTGAGAATCTTCTGGTGACCGATTACCTGATGCGGTATTATGATGTACCGGTCGAAAACCTGGCAGTAGTGGCAGGCCCTTGCCATGCAGAAGAAATTGCATTGGAAAGATTGACTTATCCTACAATAGGATGTGAGGATATCCATAAAGCACAGGTTATATCCCAGATATTTAACAACCGTTTTGTCCGATCATCTGTTTCAACGGATGTAACCGGAATAGAATTGGCTGCTGTACTTAAAAATGTATATGCCATCGCATCAGGTATCTGTCACGGGTTAAAATATGGAGATAACTTCCAGGCAGTGCTGGTATCAAATGCAATCAATGAAATGGAGCGTTTTGTCGATATAATCTCGCCTGTTAAAAGGAATATACAAGATTCTGCATATTTGGGAGACCTGCTTGTGACCTGTTATTCCAGTTTCAGCCGCAACCGTACGTTCGGCTCAATGATAGGGAAAGGATATTCGGTAAAAGCTGCCCAGATAGAAATGGAAATGATTGCAGAGGGATATTACGGCACAAAATGTATTATGGAGATGAACCAGAAATATGATGTAAATACCCCTATTGCTGATATGGTATACCGCATATTGTATGAAAACTCTCCTGCACGTGAAGAGGTGAAAGCATTGAGAGAACAGATATTGAAATAGTACATTATTTCTCATTAGAAGGATAAAATAAACATTAAATACACATACCAAAAAGATTATGGATAAGGTGATCAAATTAGACATCAGTAAAACACTAGGATTTATCAGTCAAGCTGACATCAATGGTCAGGCTTCTTTGGCTAAAAAATACAACGAAACATTACACAATGGATCAGGAAAGGGCAATGACTTTCTTGGATGGCTGAATTTGCCATCATCCATTGCTAGTGACGATCTGAAAGATATAGAAGAAACAGCAGCTAACCTAAGAGCAAAATGCGAAGTTGTCGTGCTGGTAGGTATCGGCGGAAGCTATTTAGGATCGAGAGCTGTTATTGACTCTCTATCCAATTCATTCGACTGGCTGCAACGCGATCGCAAAAATCCGGTAATTGTATATGCAGGAAATAATATCGGCGAAGATTACCTTGTGGAGCTACTTACATATCTGAAAGGGAAATCTTTTGGAATCGTAAATATATCTAAATCGGGAACAACAACTGAGCCTGCCCTTGCTTTCCGCATCTTAAAAGCAGAACTGGAAAAAACTGTAGGGAAAGACGAAACTAAAAACCGTATTGTAGCCATTACTGATGCTGCACGCGGCGCCCTGTTTACTTTAGCTACAAAAGAAGGCTACAAAAAATATGTGATCCCTGATAATGTAGGGGGACGTTTCTCTGTTCTCACTCCGGTAGGATTGCTTCCGATTGCTATAGCCGGAATTGATATTCGCCAGCTTGTGAATGGTGCTGCATTTATGGAAAAAGAAACTGCTCCTAGTGTACCGTTTGAAAAGAATCTGGCTGAGATATATGCAGTAACACGCAACGAACTATATAAGAAAGGAAAGAAAATAGAGATACTTGCTAACTTCAACCCTAAGCTACATTACATTGCAGAATGGTGGAAGCAGCTTTACGGCGAAAGTGAAGGAAAAGAGAACAAAGGTATTTTCAATGCTTCTGTCGATTTCACTGCCGACCTGCACTCTATGGGACAATGGATACAAGAGGGCGAACGCTCTATCTTTGAAACAGTATTATCTGTAGCTCAACCAAACGAAACGCTTACTGTTCCTACTGATGAAGAAAACCTTGATGGATTGAACTTCCTTGCCGGGAAACGCGTGGATTTCGTAAATAAGATGGCGGAGCTAGGTACTCAAATGGCTCACGTAGATGGCGGTGTTCCCAATATTAAAGTGGAAATACCTAAACTGGATGCATATAGCATTGGCCAGTTGCTTTACTTCTTTGAAAAAGCATGTGGTATCAGCGGGTACATCCTAGGTGTTAATCCATTCGACCAACCGGGAGTTGAAGCTTACAAGAAAAACATGTTTGCCCTGCTTGATAAACCGGGTTTTGAGAAAGAAAGTGAAGAGATTAAGAAAAGAATATAAGGCAAAGAAGCTTAATCCCTACGACTACTCTGTCATAGGGATTGAGTGCTTTTAAATAAGCACCCGAAATGTTATTGATTGCAGCAATTTGGATAACAATTTTTTTTGTCCTGTTTTCTTTTGGGGACGCTGTTGTTCATTGTTACAACAAAGCCTGCAAATGTTCTGAGGACTATAACACTGTGGATACTTTTATACTGGGCTTATGTGTCATCCTTATCCCTTTACAGGCACTTTCACTCTTTTTGCCATCCAATCAATATACACTTGCCTCATTTATTGCAATATCTTTTATATATTGGATATTTGCCAAAGATCGCTATAAAAAGAATATAACCAAGCTAAAAGACATCCTAGCCTCTTTATCTTCTTTTCAGAAAACGGTTATTCTTGTTTTCGTTGCTGCGTTGATAGTAAACAGTTTGATTCCTTATTCTTTCTATGATGCAGATTACTATCATTTTCAGAATATCAAATGGAACGAACAATATGCGGCAGTTTCAGGACTGGCAAATCTGGAAGACCGGTTTGGGTTTAATTCAAACTATCTTTTACTTTCTTCTATTTTCACATTCTCTTTTTTATTTTCCGAAGTATATGTCTTGTTGCAATCTCTCCTTTTTTGCCTGATATTTGTTTGGGCATTAGCCCGACTGTTTCAATCACAATATGACATTAAATACATTATAATCCTTTCATTAATGGGTATTCTGTATTTCCTATGCTCCTTAACCTTCAAGACATCAGATACCGACATTATTCCCACTTTGTGCATTTTCTATTTCTTTATAAAAGTTGTATTAGATCCGGATTCGATAGTAAAAAATTTATTGTTTCCGGTTGTATTACTCATATCCCTGATAACTTATAAATTTTCCACAGCCTTTTTCTCCATCGTTTGCTTATATATTATCATACATCTGATAAAGGAAAAAATGTATCGCAAAATTATCTTTATTTCCACAGCCTGCTTTCTTATCTTGCTTCTTTGGTGTACACGCAATGCGATCATTTCCGGTTATCTTGTATACCCGATTTATTATATAGACATTTTCTCTTTCGACTGGAAAGTTCCAAAGGCTATATTAATACTTCAAAAGGTGCATATCACCGAATGGGCATACGCCGTATTGAGAAAGACTTTGGCATCTATGGCTACAAGGGGTGGAATTAATTTGATGCTCTGCTTCACTACTCTAATCATGCTATTGGTTTTGATAATAAAGAAGAAGAAATTAAATAAGAATTTGTTGATAGTGGGAGGTTGTTCTGTCTTTTCTATCCTATTATCATTGATTAATGCCCCTGATTTTCGTTTCGTTAATGGCTTCATTTTGGGGAATATGCTCATCTTGTGCGTTATCATTTTTGAAGATAAAAAATCGTACTTTATAAAATCGGGCAAATACATTGCTGCTACTTTTGTCCTGTGTATTTTTGCTATCACTATGGTAACTAACGAATTGAAAGGAGATGCCTCCTTGTTGCTGAAACCCCAGGGTGCATCAACCGCATATAGTGGTGTCACAGAATACCCATTAGGCAGTGTTACTATATTGATAACAGACGATCCACATTACAGGACATTTTATACCTTGCCTTGCTCTACATTGGAAGAATGCCTGCCTTTCCGTGCAAACACCGGAGATAAGCTACAAGATTTGAGAACAATAGAGGCAAGGGGCGAGAGCTTGCAGGATGGGTTCAGGACTAAAAAAGAATATGTGGATATATTAAATCAAGATGTAGATAAATATTTATCTGATTATTATAAACATAAATATAACATTGTTCGCTGAATAGATCTTATAACTGATCTTGGGGTAAAATGGTAATCTTAAAATAATTTGTCTAAATTTGCAAGTAGTAAAGTAATAGTGAACGAGAAAAGGATTTAAGGGAATTCATAATTTTAGAATATTGATGAATAATAAACAACACTTACTGGGAATGACTATGGATGAATTTTATGGTGTTACCGGAGAGTGTGGATTACCACGATTTGCAGCTAAGCAAATTGCCGACTGGATTTATAAAAAACGGGTCTCGTCGATAGACGAAATGACTAACATTTCTGTGGCAAACAGAGTGCTGTTGTCAGAAAAATATGATGTGGGGAGGTATAACCCTCAGGAATGCCAGCAGTCTGTAGACGGAACAGTAAAATATCTGTTCAGAACAGAAAATGATAAATTGATAGAAACCGTAATGATACCCGAAGACGACAGGGCTACTCTCTGTGTATCTTCACAGGTTGGTTGTAAGTTCAACTGCCTGTTTTGTATGACGGGTAAGCAGGGATTCAATGGAAATCTGACAACTAACGAAATATTGAATCAAATCTTTTCGGTTCGTGAAGCCGAAGAATTGACCAATGTTGTCTTTATGGGAATGGGTGAACCTCTGGACAACTATGAAGAATTGAAAAAAGCACTCGATATAATGACTGCCGATTACGGTATGGCTTGGAGTCCAAAGCGAATAACCGTTTCAACAACCGGGGTAACCCCTAAGCTAAAACGTTTTCTGGACGAAAGCAACGCTCATCTCGCAATCAGTATTCATAGCCCCGAAAGGGAGCAACGCCTGTCGATAATGCCGGCAGAAAAAACGTTCCCTATAGATGGTGTAATTGACTTAATAAGGCAATATGACTGGACAAAGCAGCGGCGATTGTCCTTCGAATATATACTATTTGATAATTTTAATGATTCGCTTATCCATGCTAAAGAACTGGCGCAGATGTTGAAGGGATTGGAATGTAGGGTAAATCTGATACGTTTCCATGCCATCCCGAACGTAACCCTGAAAACATCTACCAAAGAGAAGATGGAGGCTTTCAGGGATTATCTGACAAAGAAGGGGATAACAAGCACCATACGCACATCGCGTGGCGAAGATATCTTTGCAGCATGCGGAATGCTGTCAACAATGAAAAATGAAAATAATTAAACTATGATAAAAGTAGGAATAACACACGGAGATATAAACGGAATAGGCTATGAGGTCATCCTGAAAACTTTTGCAGACAGCCGTATGGCGGAGATTTGTACTCCCATCATATATGGTTCGGCAAAAGTGGCATCTTATCATCGCAAGGTGATGGATTTACAGTCAGTTCCATTCAATCAGATTGGGAATGCTAAAGATGCATCAGCAAACAAAGTGAATATCCTTAATTGTGTGAATGAAGAGTTGAAAATTGATATTGGGCAATCTACTCCGATAGCTGGCGAAGCAGCCTTTGTTGCTCTGGAAAGAGCGGTTGAAGACCTTAAAAACGGATTGATTGATGTGCTGGTAACAGCTCCGATAAATAAACACAATATTCAACGCGACGATTTCCATTTTCCAGGGCATACTGAATATCTGGAAGAAAAGTTTGGACAGGATAAAGACAAGAGCCTGATGATCCTTGCTAAAGACGCATTGCGCGTGGCATTGGTTACCGGACACATACCACTGGCAGATGTATCAAAAGTATTGACGAAAGAGAAAATTATCGATGCTGCTATCCGTTTTGAAGCTAGTCTTAAGCGCGATTTCAGGATAGATAAGCCACGTATTGCCGTCCTTTCTCTTAATCCGCATGCAGGAGAAAACGGATTACTGGGAAGCGAAGAAAATGAAGTGATTGTACCTGCATTAAAAGAGTTGATAGATAAGAAAGTCCTATGCCTTGGGCCATATCCTGCCGATGGATTTTTTGGTTCAGGTGATTTTGCCCGCTTCGATGGTATATTGGCAATGTATCACGACCAGGGACTTATTCCATTTAAGACTATTGCAATGGAAGATGGGGTGAACTTCACTGCAGGACTGCCTATTATACGAACCTCGCCTGCACATGGTACAGCATACGGGATAGCAGGAAAAGGACAAGCCTCAGAGGAATCGTTCCGTCAGGCAGTTTATATGGCTATCGATACATTTAACAACAGGAATGAATTTGATAAAGCTCATAAAAATCCTTTGAAGAAACTTTATGTGGAAAGAGGAAATGATAATGAAGTTCTGGATTTAACAAGTGAAGAGTAATTTTAATATTTCTTTAATAAAAGATTAAACCTTTATACGTTAATCCAGTCAAAATATTTTTACAAAGATGAATTATGCTATAATAGCAGCAGGAGAGGGATCAAGGTTAGTACAAGAGGGAGTTCAGCTCCCCAAGCCTTTAGTGAAGTTAAACGGCGAAGAGATGATAGGAAGATTAATCAATATTTTCCTCATAAATCATGCTTCGTCCATAAGCGTCATTGTGAATGAAGAAATGACGCAGGTACATGATTATCTCTCCGCCCTCAAATTAAACATTCCGTTCAACGTTGTAGTGAAATCAACTCCCAGCTCGATGCATAGCTTCTTCGAACTGCGGAATTTTCTACGGGATGGCAAATTCTGCCTGACAACGGTAGATACCATATTCAAAGAAGAAGAGTTTTCAAAATATATCAATGCTTTTATTGCAGACTCCGAAAGCGATGGTATGATGGCCGTTACAGACTTTATCGACGACGAAAAACCATTGTATGTAGATGTAGACCCCAACCTGAATATCAAAGCATTTTTGGATAAGACCGATAGCCCGCAATATATATCGGGGGGTATATATGGCCTGACATCGAAAGCAATAGACACATTGGAAAATTGCCTCGAATCGGGGCAATCGAGAATGCGTAATTTTCAAAGACAACTGGTTGCAGACAATTTGAAGCTAAAAGCACATCCTTTTGCCAAAATCGTGGATGTGGATCACGCCGGAGATATTGAAAAAGCGGAACAATTTATTAAGAACTAATATTATACTATTCCTAACCTAAAATAGATGACAAAAATAAGAGTAGCAGGGATTAAAAGGAAAACAAAATATTCGCCTAATCATATTGGTAACGATGGTATGATCTTTAGCCTGACAGCCGAATCACTGAGGAATCTGGGTTATGAAGTGGCAGAATATACGGAAGCTGAATTTGTGCTGAGCGAAGAAAAAGAACGCTATATTTTCAATATGGCACGCGATAAGGCCACCATCAGACGCCTAAAGCAGTGTGAAAAGGAGAATGCCATAATCATAAATCCCGGATCGGGAATTGACAACTGTAAACGGGAGCCCATGACACGTCTACTGCTGGATAATAATATCCCTTATCCGGCAA
This sequence comes from Prevotella sp., assembly GCA_031285905.1. Taxonomy (GTDB): domain Bacteria; phylum Bacteroidota; class Bacteroidia; order Bacteroidales; family Dysgonomonadaceae; genus Dysgonomonas. The sequence continues at coordinate 10,441 of JAITVH010000120.1, read as the reverse complement.
GTATAATCATAGATGTAATTGACGATCCCACAGCCGGATTGATAGAAATGAATGCGGATGCCTACTGGATCAAGCGTGGCGATTCGCATGCGATACACCGCGAAGACGTAACCTATGCCCGCAATATACCAGAAGTAAAATCTATTCTGCGTGAGTTTGCATTGCGCGATATACCCAATGCTGTGATAAATGAACATCTGGTGGGTGACCTGGTTAAATTCTATGGTGTGGCCGATACTGATTTCTTCTATTGGTTCTATCCATTCGATTTAAGCCATAGCAAGTTCGGTCTGGAAAAGATCAATGGAACAGCCAACGAGTACCCTTTCGATGTGGAAGTCCTGAAAAAAGCATGTGACAAGGCAGGTGAAATATTAAATGTAAAAGTCTATGGTGGAGACTGCGTTGTTGCCGAAGACGGCTCGTTCAAGATTATCGATTTTAATGACTGGCCCAGCTTTGCGCCTTGCCGGGATCAGGCTGCTCCCAAAATAGCTGAGTGCATTCATAAACAAATAATGAAAGACAGAGGATAGTTTCTTACTGATTGCATCTTTTTCAAATAAGAACAAACTCAAAACTTTTGTAAGCTTTTTCCTTTTGGTATAGCTTTCAGAATGTTTCTTCTGACTGTTCGAATAGCAGGACATAAGTCACCTTCTATCATTTCAAGAATTGCCTTTAATTCTTGAGTCAATTCAGGAATTGGGCGACACAGTTCATATGCTATTTTCATACAAAGAGATTGTACTCCCGGAAGTTCCTGAACGGATATCATTCTTTCAAGACAAAAGTCCAGAAAATCAACCCGGAGAGGATTAGTCAACGGTTGTTTATAAAGCAGGTTTAGCATTACTCTCCGTTTCCCGCCATGCTTACAAACCAGTACTTCGTTGATTAACTCGTCCTTCTTATTGTATAACCACTTGTTATCTGCTGATGAAAGATGAGTCAGAATCCAGGCTGCATGGTATCCGATAGTCTCATCATCATCAAGCACCAGATTATATAGTTCTTCCTTTTGCTTGTTACTTTGTTGAGTTAAGCGTAGTATTTCCTGAATATCATCCATTCCAATACGCCCTGACAACTTGGTTTTAAAGTCCATTTGCAGCTCTTTATTATATCACCACTCTATCGGAGCAATTCCTTTGGAAGCTAGATATTTATTAGCTTCACTAAAATGATTATTACCGAAAAAGCCGTTATGTGCTGATAATGGAGAAGGATGAACCGATCTGAGAATTAAATGTTTCGAAGGATCAATAAAAGCGGCCTTCTTCTGAGCATAGGAACCCCACAAGATAAATACAAGATTCCCTCTGTTTTCAGCCAGTTTGTGTATTGCTGCATCAGTAAATGACTCCCAGCCTTTTTTTTGATGCGAACCTGCCTTGTGAGCTTCTACAGTCAGGGTTGCATTGAGTAATAGTACTCCCTGATCAGCCCAGCGTGTAAGATTACCCGATCTTGCAACAGGAATACCCAGATCCCTGTTTATCTCTTTGAATATGTTTACCAAAGAAGGAGGGGCAGGGATACCATCAGGAACAGAAAATGACAACCCATGTGCCTGTCCGTCGTTATGATACGGATCTTGTCCCAGGATAACAACCTTTACCTTATCGAATGGCGTATGGTCGAAAGCATTAAATATCAGTTTCGCAGGCGGGAATATCTTTTTTGTATGGTATTCTTCTCTTACAAAACCTGTTAACTTCTCAAAATAGTCCTTTCCAAATTCATCTTTAAGCTGTTCTTTCCAACTCTCTTCAATTTTGACATCCATAATAGTATACTGTTTATTACCTTTCAGTGTTAGAGTTTAAACGTTTATTGAGAATAAAGATACAATATTTTGTAAATAATCAGGCTTTGTCTTTAACATTTGTATCTGTCTTATAACAATCGTACTTTTGTGCCTGTTATGAACAGAAGTATATTAAGGCTTGCCATACCGAATATTATTTCAAATATTACTGTTCCCCTGCTGGGAATGGTAGACATGTTTATTGTCGGGCATCTCGATTCGGAAGACTATATCGGGGCTATCGCATTAGCTACGATGATCTTCAATTTCATCTATTGGAGTTTTTCGTTTTTGCGAATGGGGACAAGTGGGTTTACAGCACAGGCGTACGGCGCAGAAAATCAAAGGGAACAAACTAATATCCTGCTACGGTCGATGATGGTAGCGATGCTGGCAGGTATCTTGGTAATTGCCCTGCAATACTTCATCGCATCGGTCGGATTCTATTTCCTTAATGCTGAACCGATCGTCAAAACATATGCATCCGAATATTTCTATATATATGTGTGGGCTGCCCCTGCCGTATTGGGGATGTACACCTTCAATGGCTGGTATATCGGTATGCAAAATGCAAAGATACCTATGTTAGTGGCAATAGGAGTCAATCTGGTAAACATCGCCTTAAGTTTTACTTTTGTCTATGGATTGAATATGAAAATAGACGGGGTTGCATTGGCTTCGGTATGCGCACAGTATACAGGATTCCTTTCATTTATTCTGGTATGGCATTTTCAATACGGAAAACTAAAACAATATATTGACTTTAAAGTATTGAAAAATCTGGCTTCCTATATCCCGTTTTTTAAAGTCAATTCCGATATTTTTATACGTACCATGGCTCTTGTAGCCGTCACCACTTTCTTTATGTCGGCATCTTCCAAAGCCGGAAATGATATTTTAGCGGTGAATGCTTTATTGATGCAAATGTTCATCCTGTTTTCTTATATGATGGATGGATTCGCCTATGCAGCAGAAGCGCTGACAGGCAAGTTTATAGGAGCAGGAAGCAGAGCTTCTCTCCACTTATTGGTTAAGCGTTTATTTATATGGGGAACTATTATTGCATCCCTGTTCACACTTATATATGCATTATTCCTGAACGATATATTATCCATATTAACGGATAAGCCGAATATTATCGAACTGAGCAAGAATTATCAGTTTTGGGTATTATTGATACCTGTAGCCGGATTTCCTGCATTCCTTTGGGATGGTATATTTGTAGGGGCCACTGCTTCCCACCAGATGCGAAACTCCATGCTTATCGCTGTCGGCTGTTTTTTTCTCCTATACTTCTTTTTTCACGATATTATTGCGAACAATATTTTGTGGTTAGCGTTTATTGTATATCTGGCAATGCGCGGAATCGTGCAGACTTTTATGGCACCTGCTGTCCTGAAAGATGCCGGAACTTATTAGTCTAACATATATATTTAATTTGTTATGAGTAAAATCGCAATAGTTTATGGCTCATCCACCGGAGCTGCAGAAGCGGTGGCAGAAAAAGTAAAGGACGCTCTGGGCGGAGCGAAAGTATTTAATGCGGACGGATTGGATGTCAATGATCTGAAGCCTTTCGATTTCCTCGTCTTCGGCACATCTACTACCGGTGTGGGTGATCTTCAGGATGATTGGGAAATACTCCTACCCAAAATAGAAAAGCTCGATTTTTCAGGCAAGAAAGTAGCTTTATTCGGTTTGGGCGACAGCGCTTCATTCTCCACCAGTTTTGCCAGCGGAATGTATCACATTTATAAGGCCTTGAAAGGAAAGGCTGAGATTATCGGCTCTGTATCGACAGATGGCTATACATATGATGAATCCGATTCGGTAGTGGACGGCCGATTCGTCGGACTCGCTCTGGACGAAGACAATGAGTACGACCAGACGGATGCACGCATTGAGGCATGGGTAGAAGACCTGAAAAAGAAAATAGCTTAATGTAAAATCCACATAAAAAGAACAGCATAACGGATAAGATATCCATTATGCTGTTTTTTATATTATATCCATCAGTACTATAAATTCTTCTTTATATGCTCGATAATATCTTTATAACCTCCTATACCAATCTTTCGCCTGATATTCGATTTCTTAGTTTGGATAGTATTTACACTCAGGTTCAGAATAAGGGCTATTTCCGTATTGGATAAGTCAGCTTCTGTCAGACAACAGATTTTAATATCCGTAAGATCGAGATCCGGATAAGTTTCTTTCAGTTTATCAGGAAAACCGTTAGAAACATGGTTCATCGTTTTAAATAATATCTCCCAATCAAGCGTCTCTTTTTCATATACAATCTCATTGAACTTCTTCAATAATTTCTCACCTTGCTTTCTCTCATCTTTTGTCATATAACCTTCCAATAATATCGTTTTCTTCAAAATATCAAAATGCCTTAACATAACATTACGGATAGAAACCTTCTCCTCATCATAGGTATTGGCCAGTTTCCTCAGATGAATCACCTGTTGCTGTACTTCAAGCACCTTTTTCTTTTTCTGGGAGTTATTGATATAGAATAACAGAGAAATAATTAACAAAACTACTGCCAGAGCCAATATTGCCATATAACCCGATTGTTTCTCAATGGTCAATTGGTTATTCTCGTTCCTCATCCGCTCAAAGTCATATTTGGTATTTGCCTTGAGTACTTCCTGTTCGTTGGCTTTAGAATAATAGTCTATTAAATTATCTGTATACTCCTTGTGATATTCCAATGCTTTTGGATGATTATCAATACTTTCTTCAACTATTGATAATAGTTTGGATATACTGGCTTTCAATTCAGGACGTTCTTTTTCATCAAACATTGTTTGCGCTTTGTCTGTATAAAACAGGATAGAATCTTTTTCTGCCCTTCCGTCAAAAGTTCTGGCAATATTAGCATATGCTTTTACCAGATGTTCACTGGATTTCAGACTCTTCAGTGCATCTTTATGAAGGATTCTGGCTGTATCTTTCCTGCCCATACTTTCATAAACAAGTCCTCTATTCATCTTAACCAAGGCTTGTTCTATTGTATCTTTATGAATAGTTGCCAACGAAAATGATTTATCATAATAATATAAAGCACTATCTACATTATTATTTACATGAAAGGCTCTTCCAATATGGTTATATGCAATAATTTCATTCCTGTATTTTTTGTCTGCCTTAAAGTACTCAGCCGCTGATTTCAATCTCACTATAGCCCCATCTTTCGTTATCTGGTGAAACATCAATAATCCTAAATCAAACTGGATCAGCCCTTTCAGGTTATTATCATTGATATTTGCCGCATATGTTTCTGCATCCTTATAGGCATTAGTTGCCCCTTCATTATCTTTAGCAGCTTGCAATGCCCTCCCCAGATAAAAAGATGCCTGTGCAGCCTTTTTCATATTATCAGTCTTTACATAATAATCACGTGCCTTGACTACCAACGTATCTTTCACAAGATCCTCATCAAGTTTATCTTTAACCATGACTGTCAAAAGGCTGTATTCACTATAATGCTTTTCAGACAAAGATCTGGGCAAAGGAATCATTTCCAATAAATATAAGGCGCTGTCAGGATCATTCTCCATCAACGCTTCCACTTCTCCAAATGTTTTTTCCGGATTCTCCCTATACCAGTTACAGGAAAACATGAACAATAATAAACCGCAAATCAACAGTGTGTATGTCTTCATAACAATTTACTTATTTGTGTCATTATATATACGCTTTTTTCATTCTATTTACTTAAATCTGAATAAAATAACAATGATATTATCAAAAAATAATAAAAGTTACAGAATAGAGAAAACATCAGTCACTCTTTACCGGTACATGCTAAAAATAACTGTATGCTTTACCTTGAGAGCAGATATTTTTTCCATATTATCTCCTTACTTTCCAATAATCGACTAAATTACTTTAAATATAGACAATGAACAAAAAAATCTTTAAAAAAAATAAAAAAATGCTATCTTTTCAGGTTATCTGAGTCAAGACCAAAAAACGTTCAGTTTATCCCTTTAAAAATAGTGCTGCTTCAGGCCAATTATATAGTAATACTTCACCCTGAACAATCTCATATTATTTATGACAATTTTATGCAAGAAAAAACATTGTTTATACATAAATATACAATGTCACAAAAATACATATAAATTAAAAAAATATAATATTTCATCACTTACTTTGTCGATTTCTTCTCATTTTGATTCTCTAAAATCTATATGTTAATTTTAATAATCTACTTATTTATAATTATTTAAATTATAGATATATATCAAAAAACTATATATTAGCATCCCTTCAATTCTAATCTGAACCAAAGGGCTAACTTTGATGTTGCCTAGGGTTTAGACACCGTTTGTCATGTAATTACATGCAAGAATATTCAAAAGTAAAAGTCGTATAAAACTACCTTTAAGAACAGAAACCTATGAAAAAAGTCTTAGTTGCGCTTTTTGCACTTTCAATTGTGCTACTTTATGCAGTCGGCATAAACTCAAAGAGTCAGGAATCATCTAAACTTCAAGAGCTATTAGAAATATTGGCTCCTCAAGATAAACTAAATGAATATGATATTATTCACGGAACAGCAGGCTCTAAGCCTACTTATAAGAGCAAGAGCCGTTCACTATTTAAAGCGATACAAGGCTTTGTAGGGGAAAGCACTATGGTAGTCGTATTCAATGTTGAGGATGTATTTGAAGTAGAAATTGTAGATGAAACTACAGGAGCAGTTGTTTATAGCGGTGTGGTTAATTCTGCTACCACTAACGAAATAACTATAGATATAACAGGATGGGACAGCGGAGATTATACAATCTATATCACGAAAGATAATCCTGAGAATGAAGATGACTATTACTATGGAGAATTCTCTATAGAATAAATATTTAGCTTATTTACTATTTACAATTGCGATTTTGGCGTTGAAAAGGGCTGAAATTGAAAAATGACAACCACTGGAAAGTCGAGTTGGGAACACAAAGAGCGGATTTTATAATTCGCTCTTTGTACTTTATTATCAATAGATTATATAGTGATCCACAGCCATGATAATAATAGATAAATATATATGTCTAATGGTCGCCCTATCAGGGGTAAAATTGAATTCTTTAAATAATTAATTGGAGGTGAAAAAGTGTTTTTCGCCTCAACAGGACTTATAAAAATCTATATATTAAAATCCAAAAGATGCGATTTACCCATTGATAATTAAATGATTATATTTTTCAGAAAAGAATATTTCCGAAAAAAATCTGTATCTGCCGTTTATGGTTTTGTAATACTTGAATATTGACTGTTGCTTTGTATAAGCAAACTGTCACAAATTTATTTTTATGAATATCAAGTTTATTCTGGCAAGTATTTTTTCCTCGATTACTAAAAGAGATAAAATATATTTAGCCCCTCATGAAAGAGCGTTAAATCTGCACCTGATGTTGATATGTGAAAGACTCCAACACCATAGGAAGGAAAAGCGCCACAAGTATCATGAAATCGCTATGGAATATGATGAAACGAACCGGGATGCAAACCAACGACTGATGGAATGTATTAAACTATTAAGAAACAAGTATCATTTGAAAGTAAAATTTATTGAAAAAGACATAATTAGGATGAAGGTGCTGTGTGGAGACGGTATACCTTGCTATTGGGGAAAAATAACTCCAAACCACCGTGACGAGGCATTGATCAGCATCTCACATTTGGAGTCCGGAGACTATAATATCGAGCTATCGAATATATCCGGAAAGGCTATTGTAACAGGAGTGTTCAGTATTAATTGAAAGGAAATGGAGATAAGAACTAAAACTTTCTCAACATCAAACAGACTTAGCTTATTTACAATTTAGATTAGATGTGTTGAGAGAAGTCTTTTGCAACAGCTAACATATATTTAGCTAAAGACAAAGGTGAGTCTGGGTGATTCGCCTTTGTTTCTTAAATAAACAAATAAAGGCAGGGAATCATTCCCTGCCTTTATTCTTCATAACCTACAATCTTTACTTTGCGGAGTCTGCCCTCACTCCGACTAAACTAAAACCTAAATCTATAAATTGATTACCTGTCGTATTTTTGCAGCTTACGGCAATAAGGTTCGGTTCCCCTACCTTGATGCCTGCTCTTGCCTCATCGCTGATTTCTACAATTGCATAACGGTTTGTAAAGCCTTTCAAAGATGCGGCTAGCGTGCCATTTATGAATATATCGCAATCTTCGTCATGGAATACCTGCATCTGCAGCTTATTCGTATCTTCGGCTTTTAAATCAGCAAAATCGTACCATTTCCTCAGATAGATCGTCGATCTTCCTTCCCACTTGGTATTCATACTTGCCCCCTGTAATCCTCCGTTACCAAAACCGGCATCTCCTTCACTCCATTCGCTATCATCGAATGACGGGTTCTTCCAGCTAAATCCGGATATCGGCCATTCTGAAATCTGGTATCTCCATTTGTTTACCTTATTTCCTGCCTGAGATGTCGGCAATAAAGCAGTAGAAGTATGGCTGATATTACGTTGGATAGCTGCTCTCACCTCAGCGACTTGTTTGTCATCCATTTTTACAACTTTGCGGTCATAGGTGATCAACCCGTTCTCTTCATCCTCTACATCTGTGATCTGAGTATAAACGGCAGCACATAGGCCGTTAGCCTGTAATCCCAATATCTGATTAGTAAAGTCTACAAACTTGTTTTTCAATTCCTCCGGAGAATACACCTGTGTATACTTCATGTCGCTGCCACCAATCCAGCGGTGTCCGTCTATAAGCAATGTGATACCGCCGTATTCACCACAAACAGAAGCACGCTTGTTAACTGGGTTTGGCAACATATTAGGTTGCGGATACCAGTGAGTGTCTTTTATATCACCATATTCATGATCGTTCCATCCGCTGGCAATACTGATCAGACGTGTATTATCTGTCTCGCGGGCAATATCGACACTTCTCTTTGATGTTGCTTCATCAGGCTGCCCCCAGCTTTCATTATATACAGTCCACAGGACGATTGACGGATAGTTCTCCAGCGATTTCATAATTCTTACCATTTCATCGTGGAAATTCTCTCTCAAATCCCTTCCGTCGCCCATCAGCTTACCATTTTCACCAAAACCCGGGTTTGGAATATCCTGCCATACCAGGACACCCATCTTATCACAATGGTAATACCAGCGTGCAGGCTCTACCTTGATATGCTTGCGGGACATATTCATCCCGAACTCCTTTGTTTTCTCCAGATCAAACTTAAGAGCCTCATCTGTTGGTGCAGTATAGATACCATCAGGCCAGTAACCTTGATCTAACGGGCCATAGTGGAAATAGTGCTTATTATTCAGAAACATAGTAGGATGCCCATTGAAATAATCGACACTTATCTTTCTCATCCCGAAATAGCTGTCCACTTTATCCACCACTTTCCCTTTCTCTGTCAGCTCTACCTTAAAGTCGTAGAGGAAAGGCGATTCAGGGCTCCACAACTTCATATCAGATAATTTGATAGATGTTTCCTTACCCATTTCTACATTCTTTGCTACCGCTACCTGTTGCTGCCCGTCAAATATAGTAATTGTGGCCTTTGTGTTAGCAGTTACGTTTTGGGGTTGCACAGTGATATTGATAGTCTTATTATCAATATTAGGCCTTATTGCTAATCTGTCAATATGTGTTTTAGGTACAGACTCGATCCATACGGTTTGCCAGATTCCCGTCACAGGAGTGTACCAAATCACTTTCTCATTGATCTTCTGCTTTCCATGAGGTTGTCCGCCAAACTCCTGATAATCTTGCACAAACACAGATATCTCCTGCTCTTTCTTTTTAGTATCTATAGCTTCGGTTATATTAAAATAGAACGGATCGAAACCACCTGTATGATGGCCTACACTCTTTCCGTTGATATAAACCTCACATTTCCAATCCACTGCACCAAAATGAAGGAGGATGTCCTCTTTTTTCATATTATTGGGAATAGAGAACTTTTTACGGTAAGCAAACACTTTCCCTCTGTTTTCCATATGATTGGTATTCATTATACCCGAGATAGCCGATTCCATAGCGAAAGGAACCAATATTTGCTCATCATATTTTTGAGTAGCATTGTAAGCCATATCTTCCACCTTTGTGAAATCCCATATACCGTTAAGGTTCATCCAGTTATCGCGTACCATCTGCGGACGGGGATATTCAGGAAGCACGTTTTTAGGATCAACCTGTTCAGCCCAAGGTGTCATAATACGGGCTTTCTTCATTTCCCATTTCTGGGCGAAAGAAGTTGATTGAAAAACGAAACAAAATGTTAAAAAGAGAATCAAACTAATCTTTTTCATGATAAAATAAATATGTATTTTGAATAATAAACGTATGGTTCTTCTGTTTACAAAAATCATATATTTTATCCGGTTTTTCCTGAAAATGCAGTTCAAATAACAGTAAAATATGACCAGAATAGAATTGTACAGATTAGCTTAATTGACTCAATTGTTTACTTTTCGTTCATCCTTTCACTTTTCATTCAATACGAGGATAAATCCGAATTTTAACTAAAAGGTAACACTATTTAGCCATTAGCTGATAACCGTTAGCTCTTAGACTTTTTTATTTCTCTTTGTCATTGGCTCCGCTTCGCTCTGCCGAACGTTGTTTCTG
>JAITVH010000104.1 GCA_031285905.1 Prevotella sp. | reverse complement strand
AAAAGTAACAAAGGTGACAACTTTCTCTTCTTTTTTTATTATTTTTATCTATTCTCATAAACATCTCCGGCCAGGCTTTTGAACGAAAAATGCTCTCTCTTCATATTTTAACTAAAAGGTGACATAAGTAACACTTTTCGAGCTATTAGCTGGTAGTTCTTAGCTTTTTAATTTCACTTTGTCATCCTGAGGAACGAAGGATCTCCTATATAAATAGATGCTTCCTGCCGTCAGCATGACAAGCCCCAATATTTTAACTAAAAAGTAACAGATGTAACACTTTCTTTCCAATTTTTGACTCCGTCGATTTTTAATTCAAAGAACATTTTTCGCTTCGTTTTACATCATTTGCTAATATGCTAATTTGCAAATTAGCTCATTGATATACTATAGATAAATTCGTTTTAAAAACATAAATCTGAAAATAATGCCTATTTTTGTATCTGTATCTATGTACTAATCCTTTGATATCTAATCATTATGTTAAAACTAAATGCCCAAACCCTGTTTTACATTATATCCGTTGTTTTATTATCATTTTTGGTCGGATGTACAAGTGACAAATCTATAATAAGCCAATCCGACAATGAGCTTACAATCGGGATTTTCTGGCCTCCTGTATGGGAACAGACGAACATTGAGCAATACCGGATAATAAAAGAAGCCAATGTAGATTATATTCAGAATGTCTTGGGTAGCTTACTCGATAGCGAAGAACGCAATATAAAGATGCTCGAACTGGCTGAACAATGCAAATTAAAAATGTATGTTGCTGATCCAAGGGTAAAAGGGAGTGAAGAGGATATTAAATCCATGATCGAAACATATAGAAAATTTAAGGCAGTGTCCGGATATTATATTGTAGATGAGCCGGGAATTGATGGACTGGAAGATGCAGCCATGAGATACAAAGCCATCCTGTCATACGCCCCCGATGCCATCCCATATGTCAATCTTTTTCCCCATTGGGCAGGCCCCGTTGCCGATGATTATGAAAATAAGTATGTCAAAAGGTGGATAGAGCTATGTGGGAAGGAGAATATGAAATATCTCTCTTTTGATAGTTATCCGTTTATGGATGATGGAGGGTTCAGGGATTCTCATTACCTGAACCTTGATATTATACGCAAAGTGGGATTGGAAAATAATATAAAAACATCGTGCTACGCCCAGTCGGTAGGTATTCCGGGTGCTTACAAAAGACCTTCGGCTACCGACCTGCGCTTTAGTGGCTGGTCTAGCCTCGCATATGGTATAAAGAATATTGTATGGTTCACATACTGGACTCCGACTAACAGGGGAGAAGTATTCACGAATGCCATTATCGATTCAATGGGAATGAAAACAGCCCTTTATGAATCTTTTAAGCAGATTAACGGAGAAATGAAGCAGTTAGGAAAAACCCTTGCAAACCTTGATGCGGTAGCAGTCTATCATGTAGGCAATATACCGGAAGGTTGCCCGGCTGTTTCCGATGATTTTATCTTTAAACCTGAATCTCTTAAAGGCGATTTTATTGTAAGCCATTTCATAAATGCTTCGGGAGACGAATATGTTATGATTGTCAATAAATCGCTGTCAGAAGCAAAATCGTTGTCTATCAGGCTGAATGACAAATACAAAAAAGTTGAGGTGATATCTCCGCTTACAGGTGATAAAGAACAAATTAAATTATCTTCCGGAAATTCACTCCCTTTAACTTTGCCTCCCGGTGATGCCAGGCTATATCATGTAAGATAATATTCTGATATAAATATGTTTTCGCGGAATCTGGGACAGATAAATATGCGAAATCGAAATATTTAGGCTTTAAGGACAGAGAAAAATAGTAAGTGTTAACTGGAAATCCGATTAAATTTCTTAAACTTGTAAGAAATAATAAATAGGTCTGAGACCTTTAATATAGGAGATCATGAAATATTTTTTAAAAAAACAGAACACCCTATTTTTATTACTATTCACTATGCTGACTTTCTCTCAATGTGCGGGAAATATTGACGATCAGTTGAAAAAAATAGCACAGGAAGCAAATGCCCAGTGCCCTAAAATGCTTGACCAATGGACTCGGCTGGATAGTTGCGCTGTATATCCGGGCAAGAAATATACCTATTACCATTCGGTAATAAATGATGCGAAAATAACGGATACAACTCTGTTCAAGACAAACCTGAAACCCCAGATAATCAGCATCGTAAGAACGAACCCTGATATGAAGTTTTTCAGAGATAATGATGTTACGCTAAATTACCGTTACAATGACGAGAAAGGCAATTATATTTTCTCAATAACAGCAACACCCGAAGAATATAAAAAATAATCCTTATGATATTAGACAGCCTCAATAATACATCTAAGTATTATGCCTTACATCCGCTTTTCAAAGAAGCGTTTGAATATCTTATTTCAACTGATTTTTCCATAGCTGATACAGGTAAGATTGAGTTAAAAGGGAATGACTTATTCCTTATAATCAGTGATAGTGATATGAAAGAAGCCTCTGCAGCAAAACTGGAAGTGCACAACAAATATATCGACATCCAAATGCCTGTCAGCAAAGCAGAGACATTCGGCTGGTCTGCGAGGAAGACTTTAGAACAGGCTTTATCACTATTTGATAGCGATAGGGATATCCAGTTTTATAGCGATCCTCATTCTTCGCTGTTTACTGCCGTTCCCGGCAATTTTGTAATATTCTTTCCCGAAGATGCCCATGCACCATGTATAGGTGAAGATTCGATAAGAAAAGTAGTAGTTAAAATAAAAATATAAATTTAAATTATGTGTTATAAATGATCGGATATCTTTTGCGCTTATAACCCATAATTGATAATCCCTCAAAACCATGCTTAAATTAGTAAAAAACGATCCTTGGCTTAAGCCGTATAACAAAGCGATAGAAGGCCGGTATAATTACGTTATTAAACGTGAAGCGGGTATAACGGACAACGGTAAAACAAACCTTTCGGATTTTGCCTCCGGTCATTTATATTTCGGCTTGCACAAGACTGCACGTGCATGGCTATTCAGGGAGTGGGCTCCTAATGCTACAGCCATCTATATGGTCGGCGACTTCAACGGCTGGCAAAAGACAGAAGAATTCAGGCTAACGCCCAAAGAAAATGGTGAATGGGAATTGAAAGTCTCCTTGAAGAAGATCAAACACGGAGACCTGTTCAAGCTGATTGTCGAATGGCGTGGCGGCGAAGCAGAACGTATTCCGGCCTGGGCCACACGGGTCGTTCAGGATGATTATACTAAAATATTCAGTGCACAGGTATGGGATCCGGAGGAACCATATGAGTTTAAGAAAAAGACATTCAAACCAAAGACAGACCCTTTGTTAATATACGAGTGCCACATAGGTATGGCTGCCGAACAGGAAAAAGTGGGCACATATGAAGAATTCCGCTTGAATGTATTACCCCGGATCAAAGAGGATGGCTACAATGCTATCCAGATAATGGCCATTCAGGAACATCCATATTATGGCTCTTTCGGCTATCACGTTTCCAGTTTCTTTGCAGCGTCATCCCGCTTTGGAACGCCGGATGAATTAAAGCATCTCATAGATGATGCCCATGCCATAGGTATCGCTGTCATTATGGATATTGTTCATTCTCATGCCGTGAAAAATGAAGTTGAAGGATTAGGACGTTTCGACGGATCATATAATCAATATTTTCACACAGGTGGCCGCAGGGAACATCCTGCATGGGATTCGTTACTGTTCGATTACGGAAAAAATGAAGTATTACATTTCCTTTTATCGAATTGTAAATACTGGCTTGATGAATATAAATTTGACGGCTTTCGCTTCGATGGTGTCACTTCCATGCTTTATCACAGCCACGGTTTAGGCGACAATTTTACAGGCTATCAGGATTATTACAATGGCAATGAAGATGAAGATGCTATCTGTTACCTCACATTAGCCAATAAGCTGATACATGAGGTAAACCCGAATGCTATTACCATAGCCGAAGAAGTAAGCGGTATGCCCGGGCTGGCAATGAAAGCGAAAGATGGCGGTTACGGCTTCGATTACCGCATGGCGATGAATATAGCTGATTACTGGATCAAGATAATTAAAGAGAGAAAAGACGAAGACTGGCATCCTACCGGAATCTTCTGGGAACTGACCAACAGGCGTAATGATGAAAAAACAATCTCGTACGCCGAAAGCCACGATCAGGCTTTGGTAGGGGACAAAACGATAATATTCCGTCTCATAGATGCCGATATGTACTGGCATATGTCAAAGCATTATGGCAGTTCATATTTAACAGACCGTGGAATAGCACTGCATAAGATGATCCGTTTGATAACAGCTTCCAGCATCAATGGCGGTTACCTCAACTTCATGGGTAATGAATTCGGACATCCCGAATGGATCGATTTTCCCCGCGAAGGTAACGGATGGTCGTATAAATATGCTCGCCGACAATGGTGGCTGGCTGATAATAAAGACCTGAAATACCATTACCTGGGTGATTTTGATAAGGTAATGCTGGCTTTAATATCTTCAATAAAGCATTTCGAAAAAACCGAGATCGTAAAATTATGGGATAAAGACGAAGATCAGGTACTGGCTTATATGCGGGATAATCTGGTGTTTGTTTACAATTTCAATCCGCATCAATCTTTCTCTGATTACGGATTCTTAGCTCCGGAAGGAAAGTATAAAGTAGTACTGAACAGCGATTCCCGTGATTTTGGAGGTAATGGCTTGATAGATGAATCGGTAGAGCACTTTACCGTTTATGATGAACTATATACGAAAGATGGGAAAGGCTGGCTCAAACTGTATATTCCTGCCCGGACATCTTTTGTCCTTCAGAAAATAGACTAATAACTATATATTATGCAAGTAATAAAGAGAAGCCATTTGTTACACAGCATATCGGGATTAGCAGTAATTGCTGCTAATCCTGCTTTTGCGCAAAATAAAGAGAATAAAAATGAACGTCCCAATATCGTATTGATAATGGTAGACGACATGGGTTATTCCGATATAGGCTGTTTTGGTGGTGAAATACCAACCCCTAATATCGACCGTCTGGCTGAGAAAGGTGTGCGTTATACTCAATTTTATAATACAGCCCGTTCATGCCCAACACGCGCAAGTCTTATGACAGGTCTCTATCCTCATCAGGCAGGAATAGGTGAAATGACTGAGGAACCGGGTAATAAGAAAGAGACGCAAAACCGCCCTCCGGCTTATCAGGGTTATCTGAACCGGAATTGTGTGACTATAGCCGAGGTTCTCAAAGAGGCAGGATACCATACTTATATGACTGGAAAATGGCATCTGGGAACGCAGGAACAAAGCCGATGGCCTCTACAACGTGGGTTCGATCGTTTCTATGGAATCCTTACAGGTGCAGCCAGCTATTTTATGCCACAAGGCGACCGGGGGCTTACATTGGATAATACTCCTCTCGATCCTCCCAAGCAACCCTATTATACCACCGATGCATTTACTAATCATGCTATCAAATTTATAAAAGAGCAGAAAGATGATAATCCTTTCTTCCTTTATCTGGCTTATAATGCTCCCCACTGGCCATTACATGCCAAAGTAAAAGACATTGCCAAGTTTGTTGGCAAGTACGATAAAGGCTGGGAAGTTATCCAAAAAGAGCGTTATGAACGGATGGTGAAACTCGGAATAATAGACGAAAGTTGGGAGATAGCCGAATGGGAATCGCGCAAATGGGATGACCTTACGAATCAGGAGAGGGAAAATTCAAGCCTACGCATGTCTGTTTATGCTGCACAGGTATACGCAATGGATTATAATGTAGGCAAATTGATCGATTATCTTGAGAAAGAAAACAAACTCGATAATACACTGATCGTCTTCTTCTCTGACAATGGTGCATGCGCCGAACCGTATAGTGAAACAGGATTTGAGAATGTGGATATGATCAATAATGTCAACAGTTGGGTAGCCCCGTCTTATGGTCTTCCATGGGCGCAGGTGTCTAATACTCCGCTACGTAAATATAAGGTGAAAGCATATGAGGGAGGAATTTCCACATCTTTTATCTTGTCATGGCAAAACAAATATGCGAAATATAATAATCAGATCAGGCACAATGTCGCTTTTCTACCCGATATTATGGCTACATTTATTGATGTAGCAGAAACTACTTATCCCAAGGAGTACCATGATGGACAAAAAATAATCCCGTTACAGGGAACAAGTATGTGTCCTACTGTGGAAAAACCTGATAAAGAAATACATGATTATATTTTCGGTGAACATTACAACAATTGTTTTGTTAGATGGAAAGAGTGGAAAGCTGTTAAAGACGAGAAAATAAAAGAATGGGAACTATATAATATAAAAAAGGATCGTACCGAACACCATAATCTCGCTCAGCAACATCCTGATATATTAAAGTCATTAGTTGAAAGATGGACGAAGTGGGCTAATAAAAGCGCTGTATATCCAAAACAGTTGAATGAGAAGTAAAAATAGGCATGTATGGAAACTTTTGACTATTTTTGTAGAAATTTCTCTATCAACAAAAATATAATAAGATAATGAATCTATATCCCTTAAAATTTAAGCCTATCCTCAAATCTATTATTTGGGGAGGTGATGAAATATGTAAATTTAAAGGTGTCACACCTGAACAAAAAGGCATTGGTGAAAGCTGGGAAATATCCAGCGTGGAAGGAAACGTATCTGTAGTGGCTAATGGCGAACTGGAAAATAAAAGTCTGGGTGAGATTATAGCCGCTTATAAAGAACAACTAGTCGGGAAAAAGAACTATGAAACCTTTGGTACCACTTTCCCTCTTCTGATTAAATTTATCGATGCAAAGGATAATCTATCCATACAAGTACATCCGGACGATGAACTGGCAAAAAAGAGACATAATTCTTTTGGCAAAACCGAGATGTGGTATGTGATCAATGCCGCACCGGGAGCATTCCTGTATTCCGGATTCGAGAAGCAGATGACCCCTGACTCATATGTGGAAAGTATAAAGGATAATACTTTTGTCGATTCGTTGGCAAAACATGATGTAAAAAAAGGTGATGTCTTCTTCCTGCCGGCCGGACGTGTTCATGCCATCGGTGCGGGAACATTCATTGCAGAGATACAACAGACATCCAATATTACATACCGCATCTACGATTATAACCGTACTGACGCGAATGGTAACCCTCGCGAATTGCATACCGAACTGGCTAAAGATGCAATTGACTTTAAACTGTATGATAATTATCAGACAGAATATACCAGAAAAGAGAATCAGCCTGTATTGTTAGAATCCTGCAAATATTTTACCACTAATTTGCTGGAAATTACAAAAGAGATCACCCGTGATTATTCCGATATAGATTCTTTTGTGGCATACATATGTATGGGTGGAGCCTGTAGTATCAGGGATAACAAAGGAAATGACTTATCAATTAAACAAGGAGAAACCGCATTGATTCCTGCTGATACTAAGAATATATTAATCAGTCCGGAAGGCAGCGTCTTACTTCTTGAGACTTATGTGTAATTTGTATTGATCAAAATATAGTTGGCAATACCACTATTTTCGCCTTTTAGATGAAAATCGGTGGTATTTCCTATTTATTATGAAAGGAGTTTTATTAGTTAACACAGGTAGCCCGAAGACATGTAAAAGGGCGGATGTAAAGTATTTTATACAATCGATGCTTTGCGATCCGTATGTGATGACTGTGCCCGATTGGTTCCGCCCAATTCTGGTAAAGGGGATAATTGTCCCATTCCGCCAATTTGCTTCCACTAAGCATTATGAACAGATATGGGAGAAAAATCAGAAAGATTCTCCTTTATTGCATCACGCAAAACAATTAGCTAATAAACTGGAAAACCTGACTGATATGCCAGTAGAAGTTGCTATGCGTTATGGGCAACCCTCTGTAGACCTTGCGTTAGAACGTTTGATGGAAAAGAATGCCCGTTTACATGAAATAGTTGTATTGCCCCTGTTTCCTCAATATGCTGAATCATCGTATCAGACAGTTGTAGATGCAGTCAGCAAATCATTCATAAAACGTCCTTACCCATTCCGCTTAAAATTTATAGAGCCTTATTTTGATCATCCGGCATACATCAAAGCTTTGGCTGAAAGCATAAAGCCTTACATCCAGGAAGCTTTTGATAAATTGACATTTACTTTTCACAGTCTGCCCCTGTCGCATGTGGAGAAAGGCTGGCATAAAGGGAAATATTTCGATTATGTGTACCAAACAAAAGAAACAGTAATGCTGGTTCTGAAAGAATTAGGCCTGGATGTAAAAAAAACACGCCTGGTATATCATTCAGCTATGGGTAGTAAATGGTTGAAACCATCTTTAGACGACACAATAGAAGAATTAGCAAAAGAAGGACAAAAGAAAATAATCGTAGTAGCACCCGGTTTTGCAGCCGATAATCTGGAAACTTTATACGATATCAGGATAAAAGCGCAGGAATTGTTTCTTGGAAATGGTGGTACAAATTTCTCCTATGTCCCTTGTCTGAATAGCAATGATTATTGGGTAGAGGGAGTCGCTAAAATTATATCGTAATTAAAACCATCCCGAAAATGAAACGGATATTGTTTTTTAACGACAGCCTGGCTCTGGGGGGCACAGAAATACTTCTGGTAAATCTGTTGAACCATCTTGTAACAAAAGAGACAAAGATTACCCTCTTATTGCCCGAAGAATCCGGTTCGGATGTTTTTTTACTGAAGAAACTATCATCTGAGGTTACCGTTAAATATATATACCCGAATAAAACTTCTTATTTAAAAAGGAAATTGCAAGAGAATATCATGATATTCTTTCCCCGTTTCTTTGCCAGATTAAAAGGCATAAATGAATCTGATTATGATGAGGTTGTATGCTTCAAGGAGACTTTCTTTGCCACGGTTTTTAGCAGGATGTCAATCCCCAAAATCTTATGGATACATAATATATTATATAAAAGATCGTATGAAATCCGTTCCTTCAAAGAAAGATTTGCCGTATGGCTGAATAAAAAACATCTGAAAAAAGTACAACGCTCTTATGACAGGTTCAATAAGGTCATCTGCGTCTCGGATGCTGCAAAAAAGGCATATCTCTCAGTCCTTCATGGAGGACACATGCCTGCACAGGATATACAGGTTTTGTATAATGCGATAGACTTATCAACCGTAGCCAAAAAAGCTAAAGAACCAATAGAAGATTTGCCACAAGGCATCACAAACTTTATATTGATAACCCGCAATTCACCTGAAAAACGAATAGACAGGCTAATAAATGCTGCTCATCTGCTGAAAGAGGAAGGATATGAATTACATGTATACATTATTGGTGAAGGGATAGACAATACAGATATGATTAATAACCTAAATATCAAAAATATAACTAATGATGTAATATTACTGGGCAGGGTAGAGAATCCATTTCCATATATTTTACAATGTAACTGGTCGCTTTGTGTTTCCGAACGTGAAAGTTTTTCATTATCCTTGCTGGAGTCGATGGCACTCAATACACAAGTGATAACTACAGATTGCGGAGGCCCTCGCGATATTGTAGAAGGAGGAACATATGGTTTGCTGGTTGATAATAGTGGCGAAGGCGTGTATAAAGGGATGAAAGCTGTTCTCGATAACCCTTCGTTATCTTTAAAATACAGTAAAAATCTCGACAAAGCTGTTTCCAGATACGACTACGGAGGCTGGCTCAATAGCGTCGATAAATTGCTGGGGGTTTAAAAGATTGCCGGATTCGGAAACTTCTATATACGAATAAATAAAATATTCCCTACCCAGAAACCCCTATTGATGGGGTATTGTGATACTTCCCTTATATATACTTTTGTCATGTCTGCCTGTATATGGTTTTACTGATAAGCCAAACCGGAGTATACAACCGACAATTGACAATAAAGTATTAATCAAAAATAATGGAGAAGTATTATGAAAGTATCAACATCATTTATTGCTGCCTTACTGGCTCTTTTTATGCTAGCCGGTTATTCTTGTTCAGACGACGACGATAAGCCTGAAGATGAAACAACCGACTATTTTTATTACGGAGAACATTCTTACCTGATAGTAAAAAAGACAAAAACATGGGTAGAAGCCGCAGCTGATGCTGTTTCGCTGGGAGGTTATCTGGTTGAAATAGAAAGTAAGGCCGAACAGGATGCTGTATATAAGGCAATTCAGGATTCAAAAATTTCTTCCACTTATACAAAAGTTACTGATGGTGGCGGAATTGGTTATATCTGGATTGGTGCGACAGATCGGTATCAGGAAGGTACATGGATTTGGAATGGTGGAAATCAATCAGGAACATTCCCGATGTTTTGGTTTGGTAGTAATGCAGGGAGCGCTGTAGGCGGAAGCTATGTTAATTGGGGTGGAACTGCGGCTGGGAGCCTAAACGAACCTGATAATTTTACGGACACAACTTATTCACCTAACGGTCAGAATGCTGCTGCAATCGGATTAGCTAAATGGCCGGCCGGTTCTTCTGATGAACTTGGTAGAGCAGGAGAATGGAATGACATAGCCGAGACGAATAAGCTATACTATATTGTTGAGTTTGACAAAATCAAATAAACCTGAATACTTACACTAGCTAACCGCTGGTTAATGAA
>JAITVH010000106.1 GCA_031285905.1 Prevotella sp. | reverse complement strand
TATACCTTTGCAAGCATGGAAAAGATAAAACACTTCTACGGCATTAATGGTAGTTTGCGGGAGAAACAAAGTTTGTCTGCTCCTGATTTCCCTAACAATATTCCATATTCCAATCCGCCGGCCAATGCCATGCAAAACTATACGCATCATTACCAGTATGATAAGTTGGGAAACATGCTGCAAGATGCTTGGAAACAGAATGAATATGATAGTGTTACCAATCGCTTACTTGGACACGACGGATTAACCAACCAATATACATACGATGCTCACGGCAACATGCTAACTATACCGCATTTGAGCAATTTAAGTTGGGATTATTTAGACCAATTGATTAGTGCAGGTAATGGAACATTTACAAGCTACTATAATTATGATAGTGCAGGTAGCAGGACAAGAAAAGTAGTAATAAAAGGCAATATCATTGAAACCCGCTACTATATTGGTGGTTATGAAGTTTATAGGAAAGAAGTAAACGGAAATCTTGATACCGAGCGTACAACTTTAAATATCTCCGATGATGAAAAAGTGTTTGTACGAGTAGAACAAAAAACAGGTGAAAATCCGCTTGTAAGATACCAATATGATAACCATTTAGGCTCTGCAAGTTTGGAATTGGATGATACGGGACAAATTATCTCCTATGAGGAGTACCATCCGTTCGGTACTACCTCTTATAGAAGTGGGCGAAGCGAAACGGAAGTATCTTTAAAAAGATATAAGTACTGTGGAAAAGAAAGAGACGAGGAAACAGGGTTGTATTATTATGGTATGCGGTATTATGCGGCGTGGATATGTCGATTTGTGAGTGTTGACCCATTGCAGTTTAAGTATCCATATTATACGCCTTACCAGTATGCAAGTAACCGTTGTGTTTCTGGTATTGATTTAGACGGAGCTGAATTTTATTATAATCCTGATGGTTCATTCTTGCGACGAGGGAAAAATTCTACAAATAATGATATTTTTATTGAAGAAAAAAAACTAAAAATAACTTATGAATTTCAACCAGCAATAGATAGAGTTGCTAGACAAGTTGGGAAACCTACTCAGGTTGCAAAGAGTGAATCAAAGTTCGAATATATAACAACTCAAACAAAAATTGCTCCCTGGCTATCTAAAGCTTTCGAAGAGATGAATCTAGGTGTCAAAGAAGGAACAAAAAACGATAATACAAGCCCTGTCAAATATCTAAATTATGAAGGTGTTCCTAAGTTGATGAGAGCAACTAAAGAGTCTGTAGCTTGGTGTGCTGCTTTTGTGAATTATGTTTTAGAAGAATCCGGCTTCACAGGTGAATCTGCGAATCCATTAGCTGTTGAAAATTGGAATGGAACATGGAGAACATGGGATAGTGGGGATAAAAT
Organism: Prevotella sp.; assembly: GCA_031285905.1. Lineage (GTDB taxonomy): Bacteria > Bacteroidota > Bacteroidia > Bacteroidales > Dysgonomonadaceae > Dysgonomonas. The sequence goes on along the minus strand of JAITVH010000106.1, from coordinate 1,193 downwards.
AGACAAACCAAGTTACGGAGCATTAGTAACTTTTGGAGATACCCATATCGGTTTTGTCGTTGGTATGAGCGAAGACGGAAAAGAATTGTATGTACTTGGTGGAAATCAAAACAATGAAGTCAATGTTAGCAAATATCCTATAAAAGATAATTTTGAATATTTTTTACCGAAAGATTATAAGCCAAGAGATTTTGAGAATGATGAAAAGTTTCTGAAACAATCTTATCAAGGAACAATTAAGAATGGAGGAAGTACACGATGAGGAAAATGATTGTATATATAATGATATTGTTATTGTCTCATTATGCGTGTAATAGTGATGAAAATACGATTAAAACTTCACAGAATAATAATTCAATTAACTCATATTTTTCTAAAAAACCATTGGAAGAAAAGAAGATAACAGAAAATATTGACAGTTCTATTTATGAAGATAGGAAAAACGAGATAATAATTTTTTGTATCTCGTTTATGGAAGCTCTAAAGTCAAAAGAGTTGGATAGTATTGTAGATAAAATTGAGTTTCCTCTCGAAGTGGAATGTTTTATTCAGAAAGGGAAGGGGAAAGTTATAGAAAGGGAAGAATTTTTATCGTATTATGATAGTATTTTTGACAATACTTTTTTTATAAAGATAGAAGAATACGCAAATTCATTAAAAAAAGGTTCTTTAGTATATGACTATCAATTAGGTTATGATTTAAGGAATGAAGATTTTTTCACATTGGGGGTAAATTATGTAAAAAAAACAGATGTTATTCATGATAAATATGCGAGAATATTCCGGTTTGAAAAACGCAAAGGCAAGTATAAGCTAATTCTTATATTTTGTGCAGGGTAATCGGTACTCGCTCTTAATCCTAAACGTATTTACACAGACGGATTAAATATATCCCGTGCTTGTTCCCCAAACGATACACCGCGTATTTGAGTATTGTACCAACAAAATAGAACGTCATAATCTTACTTTGCGGACACATTTAAAGCGTTTATCCCGTAAAACAATCTGTTTTTCTAAAAGTATTTTTATGCTTGAATGTTGTGTAAAACTGTATTTTTCAGAAATATGTTGAAAGTATCTATTCTAAAATTGTATACCTTTGCAAGCATGGAAAAGATAAAACACTTCTACGGCATTAATGGTAGTTTGCGGGAGAAACAAAGTTTGTCTGCTCCTGATTTCCCTAACAATAT
>JAITVH010000091.1 GCA_031285905.1 Prevotella sp. | reverse complement strand
CAAAACTTCCAATATTATCCCAGTTGACAATTACATTGAAAACTCCACCTACAACGGCCCCCACAATTAAATGTACAAACTCCCCACTTGGATCGGTATACCTCAATGGATTATTCCAGCAATAAGAATACCTATTGAAGTTCTGGCTAAAGTCAGGCATCTGCACATAAGGGTCAGGCGACAGGAAGCGGCCAAGTACAGGGTTATACATACGGCCGTTCATGTTGATCAGTTTGAACTCTTTCAAATGCTCATGACCGGTGTATCCACGGTGGAAGGCAAAGGTATTGTTGCTGATGGTCTGGTTGCCCCACGCATCATAAGACGCTTTGAAGACTTCAGTGCCGTTGCCGTCGGTCAGCTTCACAATACTGCTCAGGTGATCTTTATGGGCGTAGTATATCTTATCTGCCTGACTGGCTTGTTTCACATACACTGCTGCCAGTCCGTCGCCTCCGCCGATATAATACAATTGCCGGGTGATACCACCCTCGGTGATCTTCTCATAGTTTCTTGCAAATATAGTTATTTTTGAGTCTGCTCCATTCTTTTGCAGGACTGTTTTCCAGCGTTGCAGGTCAGGCCCGTAGGTAATGCTCAGTTTATGGGTTACTGCTTCTACTTCTTCTTCTATTGTTGCTACTTTATTGAAGGCCGTATAGGTAATGTTCTGAGGGTTGGCTGACAGAATGCTGCGGATATTCTCTACCGAACTCACGGCATGGGGCTTGGTCAATTTATTAGAAACCACAAAGCCATAGCCGTATTCGCCCATATCTGTCTTACTGCTAATGTTCCCATTTGCATGATACACTATCTCCGAGACGGTCTTGGCAGAGTTTCCTCTTTTCACCGTGGTTAGCCTGTCTATATTGTCGTAGAGGAACAGTTCTGCCTTATCGGTCATACCTGTGCGGGATGTCAGGTTACCGGTCGCCCTGTCGAATACATACTCCATATCGTGCAACACGGTAGTGCCTTTTTCCGTCTTCAGGTTGGTCAGCAGGCCCAGCGGGCTTCGGGTACATGTGGTGGTGAGTGTTCCTCCCAGTTGTGCGGTAGTCAGCCTGCCCACAGCGCTTGTCCTTTCCCATATAGCCTGTGTGCCGGCCAATACCTTTTTCAGGTAACCATAAGTGTCATACTGGTTGGTTACTGTCAGGCTGCCCGGATAGGTCGTGGTTTTCACCTGTCCGGTCGTCGCGTCATATGTATAGGTGAACTGAATCAGAGCCTCTGTATCCACTTTCTGTTTCTCGGTCAGTATCCGCCCATATTCGTCGTAGCTGTATTCTACATAATTATTACCTGTCTGCACTTTGGTCAGCCGCTGATAATTATTACCACTGGCAGTGCTATATGTATAGGTGGTAGTAACTCCGCCAAGAATGGATGTTTCAATGCGTCCTACGTTGTCATAAGTATTAGTGGTCGTATTTCCTTTCCCATCCACTTGCTTTATTATCCTTCCGGCAGCATCGTAGGTATAGGTTATTGTACCGGCATTCGGGTCTACCAGTGTTTTTTGCTTTCCGGTATCATAATATGTCATCGTCACAGTGGTGCCATCTGCTGTTGCCGATTGTGGACTCCCTGTCGAACTGTAGAGGTATGATACCGAACCTACCGTGTCTTTCGACAATTTTATATTTCCCCACGCATCGTAGGTTTTTGTCTGGGTATTTCCATTGGTGGTCACATATGTCCGGCGGTTATTATACGCATAGGTGGTATTGCCTCCTACATTACGGGTTATGGTGTTTAGCCTTCCGCGCCCGTCATAGGTATATTCTTCGGTACTAGTCATGCGGCCGTCATAAACATATACCCCACCGGTTCCAACATTCCCGGTTATAGTGGTTTTGCTTATGGCATAGCCTTTTTTGTCGAACATAGTTTCTTCTTCTATCTTCATACCATCTTCTCCTACAGACTCGGTGAATGTTACACGTCCCAGCGGGTCATAGTATGTTTTTACCCACGGTTCGCCTGTGGTTTGGGTCAGGGTGTAATACCAGCGGTAGGCATAATTATTCCATCCTCTGCTGATAGTGGTAATTCTTTTATCGGGATGGGTGGTCTTTATCAGGTTTTGTAAGCCATCATACTCATAAGTAGTGATCAGGGGTGCTGTTGTGCTACGGGTTTCGTCTTTTTCGGTCTTCACATTACCCCACAAATCATAAGTAAACGTTTTTACTGTTGAAGCCGGCGAAGTATAGGTTTTAGCTACTGACCGTTTAGCGGCATCGTATACTAAAGTCGTTGTCGTAGTTGTTATACCCGAACCGCTAACCTTGGATGTCACCATATTACCAATTTTATCATAAGTGTAATTGGTAGTTAAAGGCAATGAGCCACCAAAGCCTTCTATGATTTGTTTTTGGCGTCCGATACTATCATATGTAATTTTTGTTTTTTGGATAAAGGCATACGATTTATCATCTGAATGCTTTTGCTTACGGGTTATCAATTGAGGTTTATAATCTTTTAAAGGTAAGAGATTAATATTAATGTATTCCTTGTATTCTGTCATTATATACATACTGTCTTTAACTTCCCCGTAGGTTATCGTTTCGCTTTTCTGACGCCAGTTTTCATAATAGATGTCACTAACAAAACTATAAGTTGTGGTCGTTGTATTTCCATCCAAATCGGTTTCTGTTTTTTTGAAAGGCTGAACAGAATATTTCGGATTTGGCTGATTAGTACCTCTTCCGACAACTTTTAACGAATCTATTGTTTCTGCTGTTTTCCCATCTACAGTTGTCTTGGAATATGTTTTGGATGGTACACAAAATGAGGATTCCCAACTCCTTATTCCTGTTTCTGTTTTAATACCATTCGTTATATTATTAGCCGTTTGGGAAGTCATCCCTAAAAATCCTTTTCCTTTCAGATGTATTTTCATACCCTTATAAGTATAGTTGGTAGTTCTAAAACCACCCATTCCACTACTCGTAGCCACACTTTTAACGCCGTGGATAGGAGCCACAAAATTCATTATACTATTACCTATATTATCAGTTCCTTTTGTGTAAACAGTATTATCAGTAAAGGAAGCATAGGTAATGTTTGTCTGGTTCCCAAAACCGTCTACAAATGAATTGACTTTTCCGTATGTAGGGCTGTATGAGGAATTCTTATATATTATCCAGGTGGGAGTCACATTGGCATCCGTACTACTATAGCAGTTGTATCCATAATTAACAAGCTCCGGCTGTCCGTCTCCATTAAAATCACCCTGCATATACCGCCAACGCAAGGCGTCTTCAGGTTTGGTGGAGGTAGAAGGAGTACGCACCTGGGTAAGTGTTGTGCCGGTGGAACGCATCCAGTAGGTATATGTTTTGATAAATTTAAAAGGAAACATCTTCTCATACATTGCCTTAGTAATTATTACATCAGATTTTCCATCAAAATCGAGGTCAATTACCTGGCAATCAAATTTATCCTCATCTGGTACCAAAATATGCAGATCAGTGATGCCTATATTACAAGCCAATGTCTTTGAGAAAGTTCCTTTACCAGTATTTAACGCAAAATACCAATTGTTATCATCGGTTGCATTCATAATAAAGTCTACCATACCATCCCCGTTAAAATCTCCGGAACGGATCATATAAGCATTTTCGATATTAGTACCTACAGTTTTATTAGTGCTACTATCAGAAAATGAATTTGTCAGGCCGTTCCCCTTATTCCAGAAAATGGTATATCCGCCAGAGTAAAATACCAGAATGTCAGCTAAACCATCACAATCAAAATCCTGAACAAACATTTTTTCAGGCTTAGAGGGTAACGTAAAACTGAAAGGTATATATTTTTTAGAATTGGCCTGTCCCACGTAATTCAGATCATCCCCGATTTGTATAATCCTGCATTCGTATTTATTATTAGCCAGTCCTTTTTCTAAATATATTATCTCCACTCTCCCATCATTATTAAGGTCCCTGATATCGAAGGCCGGATAATCTTTTTCTCCAATAGTTTTGCATGCCAGATCGTCACTGAATCCTTTTTCGGCACCGATACCAGTACTGCCATCTACAATCCTGAATCCCATCCTTTTAGTAGAATTGTCAAAATGAGGTATAATAAGATCATCTATTCCATCGTGGTTGATATCAACAGCCAAATTGCCCATATTGAAGGCAATCAAACCTTTCAAATTGGCGACAGTTGTTCCCAAAGATATTTTTTTGCCGCTCCCGGCAAAATTCACTGTTGTTCCACTTTTCTTTGCATAATAGGGATATGCATATTGATTTGCTCCTTCAGAATAAATTCCTGCGATATCAGTCAGCCCATCCCCGTTAAAATCTCCGGTAACATACACTTGATCTGCATAACTTGCACTTGGCGGATTGGTAAAACTGGAAGAATTAACCGATTGCCCTATGGCCGGCAAATATGTCCAATTTAGTTTAAGTGGCTTTAGATATGCACCTTCAAAATTTCTTAGTGTCACTTCAGTTAAACGTGAAAATTTAGTCCCGGACTTATCACTTGCTTCATCATAATAAAATCCATATATACGATAAGTTGTTTCATTCGTTTTGCAGGTAATAGAAGTTAGACGTTGATCCATATCCCCTCTCTTCTTCCTGTCAAAAACAACAGACGTCTTATCTTTACGGCCAACATATTCGAAAATAATAGTATTTAGTATATTATTTGTTTCGTTCTTGTTCTTGCCATAGGTGATTTTGTCTATATAAATAACATCATTCTTGTTAGTATATGTATAATTCATATAGTTACCCATTGCATCTTCTACATAATCTAAATGCCAGGCATTTATTCTTGTCTGACTATCTTCACTATATGTATGCCGTCCCGAACTCGTCTTTCCATAATAGTATGTCATACCATTAGATGTTTGTACCCGAAATTGCATTGGATTAGTTGTGCTGCTATAATCTCCCATAATTACAATTTTAGTCAAGGGATCTGATTCTAACTGATAAACCGCATCATTTTTTCCGGCTGTCCCTTCAGTGAAAATGAGCCTTTGTCCATCCAGATAGAATACATCATTTGCAGTAGCTGTATAAGTTAAGCCTTTAGCAGTTTGGTCGTAGTAGATGGTTGCAGGAGCCCGAGTGATAACGGATAGCCCCGACAAATTACATCCCCATCCTATCATCCCGTTTCCGGACTGGCTATTGTACATAACAGCCAGCGTCGGCTGCATTCCTCCTATTCCCTGCGGGATATCAATAGGTATTGAATAGGTTGCTCCTCCTGTAGGCGAAACATTAAATACTCCCTGAACGGCGGCTACTGGATCATCTGCGCTGTAAATATTCAGATATAATAGAGCTGATAAAGCTAATAATATAAACTTTTTCATAATTAAATTGTCTTTAAGGTTTTAGATTTTACTTTTTAATTACTTTCCAACGGGTTACTTCTCCATCTATCTGAATATGCATAAAGTAAATTCCGGGTGGTCTGTTGCTGATATCTAAATCCATATATTGTGAATCAATCTTCTTTTTTAGAACAATAGATCCGTTAAAGTTTAGAATTGTAATATCTGCATTTTTTACTCCTTCAATGCTGGAAAATTCTATAGCAAGCTGCCCGTATGTCGGATTCGGATAAATTGTAATATCTCGTGTTGCGACTTTATCTGATAGTGTTTTTTGTTCTAAATTTTGGTTTTGCTGAGCAAAAGCAGATTTAGGAAGAAGTTCAATCTCTCGTTTTGTAAGATTGCCAGCAGCATCATAGCTGAATTTTAGTGGAGTTGGGTTATATATATCATCATCGTCGTCATTCGGGTCATAATTAGAGCGGTCGAAGTATGGGACTTTAGGTTTGTAGTACTCTTCATCCAACGTTCTGGTGTAAAGATCAGCATAAGCCCCTGCATCCCATGAACTAGAAGAACTAACAGCCGAAAGATGGTATTTGTAAATTCCGGGATGAATCTTATGACCTGTACCAAGGTAATATTTATCTGTAGTATTACTATGACGGTAGGGATTTACAATATTTTCTCCTTTTTTTGATAAATCATGGAGAGAAAAACTCCAATCGCCTTCAATCGAACTTGAAGGCCAAAAGTCGGTGGAAACTTCCCGATGCTGTGCAGTAACTATAATATAATCGATAGATAGATTTTTATAAGGTAATACAATTCTATTGTTTGTATTTACCCAAGGATCGACAAGCCATCTGACCGGGCGACCTCTCTCTGCACTACCATAGTAAAAAGACCATACATAACCATTATGCTCTGGCGTATATTGTAGTGAAATGTTATATGACTGATCTCCTGTAGCAATACCTTTGATAGTATATACATATACACCTACATCGTGGATACCATAGACTTTCCCGTAACTCTGAAATGCTGATACCATATTTTCGGGTATTGTAACAGAAGGATACAATGGCTTGAATTCAAAATCAGGATGATCAGAGGAAAGATCGATTTCAAATTCATCGGAACATGCTAATATTACGTTTATTTCATATGCTCCTGCTGTCACATCAAATCTTAATGTTTCCCAATAATCATATCCTTTCTCCACATTTACTAAATTAATCAGTGCATCATGGAAATTACCTGTACGTGTAGGCCTTACTCTGTCCGAACTTATGCGTTTTCTCTCCCTCCAATTATTCTGATTCTCAGTGGTTTTTGGAATTTCTGTATGAATGCTTATCCAGGGAATCATGCAAAACATGAGGGCTAACAATGCCTTGTGTTTCAATTGTTTCATTGCTTTTTATCATTTAAGGTTTAACAATAGTATTATCTAATTTATTATTAGATAATACAGTAATGATTTCATGTAATTATAATTAAATCAGGGTTTTATCGGGCACAATTTTATTAAATAGACTATTATATAGAGTTCTTTATGTATTTTGTCAATATTTATTATGATCAGGGAAAGATCTTACCTTAGCGATATAAAATAAACGGGCTTTAGATTTAAATGTTAATATATTGTTTTTCAAATTTAACAAAATGTTTTAAATTTAACGTAAAAAAATATTTATTTTTTAGAATTTGATTGAAATTCTTTGAGCTGTAATTTTATAAGTCGATTGAATTTTAATAAAAATATATGATAAAATCGATTGAAATAATAGTATTCAATAAAAGTTTATAAAACAAAAACCCGCAGTAAAACAAATATTTACTGCGGGTTTTTTATTATTTACTATCGTTGTCGATGTTATTTCTTACTTCACTTCTTCAAAATCCACATCGGTTACATCATTATCCCCTCCATTGGATTGTCCTCCTGCATTAGGATTACTACCTTGCTGTTGGTTTGCTCCGGCTTGTTGCTGTTGGTTATACATGTTCTGACTCATTTCGTGCATCAGTTTGTTCATTTCTTCCATAGCAGCATCTATTGCAGCCAAATCCTGAGCCTTATGCGCATCTTTCAGTTTTGTTAATGCAGCTTCTATAGGAGCTTTTTGCTCAGCAGGGATTTTATCTCCAAGTTCGTTCAGTTGTTTTTCGGTTTGGAAAATCATTGAATCTGCCTGATTCAATTTATCTATTCTTTCTTTTTCTTTTTTATCTGATTCTGCATTAGCAGCAGCTTCATCTTTCATTCTTTGTATTTCAGCATCACTCAAACCCGAAGATGCTTCGATACGTATAGACTGTTCTTTTCCTGTAGCCTTGTCTTTTGCCGAAACACTTAAGATACCATTTGCATCGATGTCGAAAGTAACTTCGATTTGAGGTACTCCACGAGGTGCTGATGGTATGCCGTCAAGGTTGAAAACGCCAATTTGCTTATTGTCTCTTGCCATTGGGCGTTCACCTTGTAGTACATTGATCTGTACTGATGGTTGATTATCAGCAGCTGTAGAGAATGTCTCACTTTTCTTTGTCGGAATAGTTGTATTCGATTCGATAAGCTTTGTCATTACACCACCCATTGTTTCAATACCTAATGAGAGTGGAGTTACATCCAACAACAATACATCTTTCACTTCTCCTGTTAATACACCACCCTGAATAGCAGCTCCTACAGCTACAACTTCATCGGGATTGACTCCTTTTGACGGTGCTTTACCAAAGAATTTTTCTACTTCAGACTGTACTGCCGGGATACGTGTAGAACCTCCTACCAAAATTACTTCATCTATATCTTTAGCTGAATAATTTGCATCGCTAAGCGCCTGGCGGCATGGTTCGATACATTTACGAATCAGTGAATCGGCTAATTGCTCGAATTTAGCACGTGTTAATGTTTTCACCAAGTGTTTTGGAATACCATTAACCGGCATGATATATGGCAGATTAATTTCTGTAGATGTAGTACTAGACAGTTCTATCTTTGCCTTTTCCGAAGCTTCTTTTAAACGTTGAAGCGCCATAGGGTCTTTACGAAGATCAAGTCCTTCTTCTTTCTGGAATTCTTCTGCTAACCAATTGATAATGACATTATCAAAATCATCACCACCCAGGTGCGTATCTCCATTAGTGGATTTTACTTCAAATACGCCATCTCCCAGTTCCAGGATTGAAATATCGAATGTACCACCACCAAGGTCGAATACAGCGATTTTCATATCTCTGTTAGACTTATCAAGTCCGTATGCCAATGCTGCAGCAGTTGGTTCGTTTACTATACGTTCTACTTTCAGACCTGCAATTTCACCGGCTTCTTTAGTTGCCTGACGTTGTGCATCGTTAAAATAAGCAGGTACAGTAATTACAGCTTTTGTAACTTCTTGTCCTAAATAATCTTCAGCTGTTTTCTTC
>JAITVH010000011.1 GCA_031285905.1 Prevotella sp. | reverse complement strand
ACTTCTGTAATATCATCCGTAGCATTCCAATCTATCTCAAACTTTTGGGGAAAATTTTGAAAATGAATTTCCTTATATAAGTTATAGATTATTCTTCTTTCAGCATCACTGAGTGATATTTCATAAGATTTGGCGCCATTTGAATAACGTCTCTTAAATAAGGCTGTCTGTGAATTATAACTATCATCTGCGCCATCACTAATTTTAAAATAAAAGCCAGATGGAACGTCAAATCTATTCTGTGTGTTTGAGCAACATAACAAGGCTAAAGTCAGCAATAAAAATAAATATCTCATTATTATTAGTTTTAATTACAAAGTTATATAAACTAGAGAAAAAGCCGTTCGTTTTTCCATATTTATTCAGTACAGATTTTTCATGACTCGACTGATCGCACAGGCTCTCAGCCTGTAATACCTATTACCTCCTTCCATTATCAAAAAGAAACACACACACTATTTTATCACATTACAAAATACTTATAACTTATAACCCGTAACTTACAACTTATTTTTACCTTTGCATCTCAATTTAGTAATAACTTAAAAGGTAACTTATGATTACATCAGACCAACTCAAAGAAGTGTTGGAACGCGAGGACGCGTTGAGGAGGCATCTTTGACGTCGATGCAAAGAAAATACAACTCGAAGAAGAAGAATTAAGAACACATGCACCCGGTTTTTGGGACGATGCAAAGACTGCGGAAGCCCAAATGAAGATTATCCGCGGACTCAAAGGCTGGATAGAAGGATACGAAGAAGTAAAAGGTGCTGCCGAAGAATTACAGTTAGCATTTGATTTCCAGAAAGAAGGCGTTACTTCCGAAGAAGAAGTAGACGCAGCATATGAGAATGCCGTGAAACTTGTCGAAAATCTGGAACTGAAAAATATGCTTCGCCGCGAAGAAGATAAACTCGGTGCAGTATTGAAAGTAAATAGTGGTGCCGGAGGTACCGAAGGACAGGACTGGGCTTCGATGCTCTTCCGTCTGTACCAGCGATGGTGCGATGCCAGAGGTTATAAAACAACCATCACCCATTGGCAGGATGGAGATGAAGCCGGTATTAAAACAGCTACATTACAGGTCGAAGGCGAGTATGCGTATGGTTATCTGAAATCGGAGAACGGCGTGCACCGTCTTGTCCGTGTATCGCCATATAATGCTCAGGGCAAACGTATGACCTCATTTGCTTCGGTCTATGTAGTACCCTTAGTCGACGATACTATCGAGATCGAAGTAAACCAGTCCGACATTACATGGGATACGTTCCGTTCCAGTGGAGCCGGAGGTCAGAATGTAAATAAAGTAGAGACAGGGGTTCGCCTGCACTACAAATACAAAGATCCTGAGACGGGAGAAGAGAAAGAAATCGTAATAGAGAATACAGAAAGCCGTTCCCAGTTCGGAAACAAGGATAATGCGATCCGTTTGCTGAAATCGCAGTTATACGAAATGGAACTGGAGAGACGTAGTCGCGAACAGTCGAAAATAGAGGCCGGTAAGAAAAAGATAGAATGGGGTTCACAAATCCGAAGCTATGTATTCGACGACCGCCGCGTGAAAGATCACCGTACAAACTACCAGACATCCAATGTCAATGCTGTAATGGATGGCGACCTGGACGATTTTATCAAAGCATATTTAATGGAGTATGGAGAAGAAGCCTGAAAAGGTTTCTTTTTCATTTCACAATCATAAACTAAAAAGACCTTAATTATGATCAGGGAAGCATATCGGATGAGTGCTGTTCTGTGCGTTGCACTATTGGCAGCAATGCCGGGAATGGCGCAGAAGAAAGTGTTAGACCATTCTGTTTACGATACATGGAAGAGCCTTTCCAATATCGAAATAACGAATGACGGAAAGTATAGCGTTGCCATAGTAAAGGAACAGGAGGGAGATGATTATCTCCTAATCCGGAACCTGAAAAGCCAAAAGGAGCTTATGCTTCCCCGCGGTTATACATATACCATTACTCCAGACCAAAAGTATGTAGTAGCTCAGATAAAAGCGCCTTATGCTGTAACCCGTCAGGCAAAAATAAAGAAAACGGCCGATGAGAAATTGCCTAAGGATTCGCTGGCAATAATATCCCTCGATAAATTTACACTATCTAAGATACCGAATGTGAAGAGTTATAAGCTGGGAAAAGATTATTCCGACTATATTGCCTACACATTGGACGACACGATAAAAGTAAAGGACAAGAAAGACGTAAAGGCATATTCGCTTATCTTCCGTAATCTTTATTCGGCAAAAGAAGATACAATCAAACATGCGACCGAATATGTATTCAGCCGCAACGGTAAAAGTCTTGCAACAATACTGAAACCGAATGCCAAAGATACGGTAAATAAAGCGGGAGTATTATTCATCAACCTGAGTACTCTGGATAAGAAAACAGTTTCGACAGGAAAAACAACATATAAAAATGTTGCATTATCGGAGTCCGGAAGTAAACTAACCTTCCTTGCTACAGCCGATAGTATCAAGAAAGAAATCAAAGAGTATGGTCTGTTTTATTTCGATGCTACACTCGATTCAGCCATGCTTATGGCAGATAAAAGTACATCAGGAATGCCTGATAAATGGAGTGTGAGTGAAAATTATTCGCCTGTTTTCAGTAAAGATGAAAAG
>JAITVH010000132.1 GCA_031285905.1 Prevotella sp. | reverse complement strand
ATACTGGTGATTGCGGTTTTTAATATCGTAGGTTCGTTGACGATACTTATAATAGAAAAGAATGAAGATATCAGGATTCTTAAAAATTTAGGAGCTGATAATAAACTTATACTGAAAGTTTTTCTGTTCGAAGGCGGTCTGATAACTTTCGTGGGTACTATTGCAGGGATCGTATTGGGCCTTATAATATGTATGCTGCAGCAGTATTTCGGATTGTTACAACTTGGCTCTACGCCGGGGACATTTGTTATGGATGCTTATCCGGTAGTGGTGGAGATGTTGGATGTCTTGCTCATATTTGTCACTGTAAGTATGATTGGCCTTCTTGCTGTTACTTATCCTGTAAATAATCTGCGCAAACGCTTATAGCATCAATTGCCAGAATTCCACATCGATTAGCCTGTCAAATTTTACTCCCGATTCCTTAAAATTACCTATAAGCTCGAAGTCGAATTTACGGTGCAGTTTCTGACTCTCGGGGTTTGGCAGGGATATGACGCCTATCAGAGAATGGATGTTTATCTTCTGCGCCCTGATTATCAATTCCTGATAAAGAATACTTCCAATTCCGCTTCCGGTTGCTTTGTGATCGAGATATACGCTGGTTTCCAGAGTTATATCATATGCGACCCGCTCCCTCCAGTTGTTAAGATATGCATAGCCGATAACGATGCCGTCTTGCTCATAAACGAAATACGGGAAATTTTTACCTGTTACCTTTTTTATGCGTTCCTTTATATCCTCTTCACTTACCGGATCGTATTCGAATGTTATGATGGTTTCTTTTATATAGTAATTATATATTTCTGCAATTCTCTTTGCATCATCCGGAGTTACGTCTCTGACCATAAATTACTGTGCTACAAGTGGAGGAAGTTCATCTGTCTTATTGGGTATTACAGGGTCTACTGAGACGATGCTGTCGACAACAAATTTAGAGTAGCCGCGCCAGGGCAGTCTGCCGTAATATTCTTTATAGTGGAGTTTTACGTTCTGACCACTCATGCCCATCAGTTTTATAGCCAAATCTTTATCGTCTATCGAAAATTTAAATTCATTTGACTGGAGACCTTGCATGCCCTGGCCGAATCCGGACTGGATAAGTTCTCCTTCATAGGTTTTGAAGATAACCCCTTTGTGTTTTACATTATTCAATGTGCCGGCCTTAACGCCTGAATCGCTGAATGGAACAAAATACCAGACATATCCGAATATGAGAAAGCCAGCTATAATGATGGCCACGATTGTTATAATGACTTTTTTTGCCGTCATGATCCTTTATGTTTTATGTTAAAACAATATATAAGATGTTATGTTCAGAAAACAAAGATATTCATATTTTTAGACTATTTTTGCATAAGGGTTCAAAAAGTAAGCCTATGAATATTGAAGAACTTAGAGACTATTGCATGTCTGTGAAAGGTAGCACGGAGTCATTGCCTTTTCTGAAACACAATGTTTTAGTTTTTAAAGTAATGGAAAAGATGTTTGCTTATATTCCGTTGGAACCGAAGGATGGAGTGTTCAGGGTAAACTTGAAATGCGATCCGGAAAAGTCAGCCAGGCTCAGAGAAAGGTATGCGGGAGTTACCGAAACTGATTTTAAAACGCTTACATGGAATCTGGTCACTCTGGATAGCGATGTGCCTGATGAGGTCATAAAAGAACTGATAAGACATTCCGTAGATGAAGTGATAAGCAGGCTTTCTAAAAAGAAAAGAGAAGAGTATTTAAATTCGTAAACGAAGAAATTGAAAATGATTATAAGAGACGCTCAGTTTGTAGTAAGTAATACCGATTACCGTAAATGTCCGCAGGACGGAAAGCCCGAATATGCATTTATCGGAAGATCTAATGTCGGCAAATCTTCACTTATTAATATGCTGACAAACAGAAAGGGACTGGCCATGACTTCCTCCAAGCCGGGGAAAACACAATTGATAAATCATTTTATAATCAATGATGAATGGTATCTGGTCGATTTGCCAGGATATGGTTATGCTCAACGAGGAAAGGAAGGACGTGACCAAATAAGGAAGATTATTGACAGCTATATTATAAACAGGGCAGAGCTAACCTGTTTGTTCCTATTGTTGGATTGCCGCCATGAGCCGCAACAGATAGATATTGAATTTATGAACTGGCTGGGTGAAGAAGGTGTGCCATTTGTGATTGTGTTCACCAAGATAGATAAGTTGAGTAAAGGCGCATTGAAAAAGAATATGGAAGCATATACCGATACCCTGAAAGAAACATGGGAAGAAATTCCTCCTATATTTTATTCATCTGCTGAGCATAGATTGGGGGCAGATGAAATATTAGGCTATATTGAGCAGATAAATAAAAGTTTATAAAAAGTCCGATATTTAAAAACCTAAACCGAATATAATATGCTGTTAGTCCCAATGGTTGATGTGGCCGATGCCAATAATTACACAAGTGTAATAGAGTATATGCATGAAGTGCAGAAGAATGAAGTTGCCTGTGTAAACTGGCCGGAACTTTATCCTTCCCGGCCCGAAGTGGCCTTCAAGATAGCCCATAACGGAACACATTTGTTCCTTCAATTCTTTGTAGAAGAAAATGAAATTCTGGCAGAAG
>JAITVH010000102.1 GCA_031285905.1 Prevotella sp. | reverse complement strand
TTTGAGAAAAATTTTCAAAAAAATACTACACTTTTTATAAATTGCTGATTATAAGATGGTTCGTGTGGGTTGTTAATATGGCATTTTTTTTATTAGGAACTTCTTTTTTATCTTTTTTTTTCTGAATTTACCTCAGAACAAATATAAATCTTTAGTTAAATATAAAGATTCATAATCAATTACTTAGCACCAAGTAAATGTTTTTTTTTATCTTAATCTCTATTTTGAAACTGCTAGATAAAAATATATATTAATTTTTTTATATCTTTGATAATCAGCCAACAGGCTATAAATCAGCACATATCCTAAATGCGCTTTTGATATCGTTCTGTATATAATACAATTAACCTTATTTATCTAATTTAGAATGAAACACGTCCTAATCTTACAAATTATACTGATGCTTTTAAGTGCATCTCTATATGCACAGACAAAGCAGATTGTACCAGATGAAAAGGCCAAAGGTATAGTAAAGTATAATACCATTCTCTCCCCCGAACAAATGCACAAAGATATTGACCATGCCTTTCATATTTTATCGAAAGTACATGCCAATATGTATGCGTTTAATGACAAGAAAACTATTGAAAAATATAAAGAAGGCTTATATAAAGCCTGCTCAGAACCGATGGAAGCTGTCGAGTTCAATAGGCGCCTGCATATATTAGATATGCTATTTGACGGACACACAGGTGTACATTTTCCTTATTGGTGGCAAATAAAAGATAATAAAGACTATTTTCCTGTTCCTGTGATTGTAGAAAGTGGTAAAATTTATCTTTATGATACTGATACACAAAAAAAGATGTCAATAGTATCTATTAATAATGAAGAAGTTGAAGACATATATAAAAGAATGGTTAATCAAAATGAAATAAACGCTTTCCACGAGCTACATGCCAGTAAAGATTTTCCCAGAAGGCTGTTTTTATATACTGAAATCCGCCCCCCATTCGAAGTCGCAGTAGACAATGGAAATAGAATAGAAATATTAAAACTTGATGGTACAACCTTATCAGAAGGCGAACAATTATATAAAGGTCTAAAAGATAAACCAAGATACGATTTTCGTATTTATCCTGAAAAATCCATTGCCATAATTGACTATAATACTTGCGGTTACAGCTTAAATGATGAATTTGTAAGAGAAGAGCTAGATAAAATATTCAGAGGAATGTTTGAGCAGGTAACAAAGAACAATATCGAGCATTTATTCATAGACATCAGCCGGAACGGAGGAGGTAATACAGGAACAAACAGTTATATATTAAAGCATATACAATATAATGATACTATAAAACTGGCAGAGAGTGTTCAAAGGCAATACGATCCATTCGGCGAGAATGGGATTTACGAACTGAACTCACTAATAAGTTCAACATATACAAGTACTTATACTCCAAAAAAAGATGGTTATTCAGGCAATATATACCTGATACAGGGACGAGCCAGCTATTCTGCTGCAATGGGAATTGCCCAATGGTTTGAAAACATAAGAAGGGCAATAATTATTGGAGAAGAGACAGGGCAAGCAACAGCCCACTATATTGACTCCAGAGGATATTTACTACCCGAAACGGAAACATACCTCGGATGTTCATATAAATATTGCAAAGACCTTCCTGACGGATATGAAAGCCAAGGTGTATTGCCTGATGTACCGATAAAATTAGATTATAACAAAATACACTATGATCTCGATAATTTACTGGATTTTTTGAAACAAATCAAAGCTGCTAATCTTTAAGTAATCAGAAAAAAGAATATTTATGAAGAAGTTTTATACCTCCATTATAATGATAGCCTGTCTTTTCGTTTCCAACAATTTAGTATATGGTCAGACTAATCAGGTGATTCGAAATCAAATAAAAACAGATGCAAATATAACTGCTGCCACTATCTTATCCCCTGAGCAAATGAAAAGGGATATTGACTATTTCTTCGAAGTAATAACCAAAGTACATCCTGATATATATGCGTTTGCCGATAAAGATTCTATTGAAAAATGTAAAGAAAGATACTATAGCATTTGTTCCAAACCAATGCAAGCTATTGATTTCAACAAATGTATATATCAATTAAATAACATGTTTGATTCTCAGACAAGTATCTACTTTAACTTTTGGAAAAGTATAAATAATGAGAATAATTTCTTTCCGGTTCCTGTAAATACCAAGGATGGTAAAATGTATCTGTATGATACAGACAAGGGTAAATATCTTGAGATATTATCAATCAATGGAGAAACAACAACAACTATATACAATCAACTATTAAATCAGAATGAAGTAACGGCTTATCACGAAACAAGAATGGGGCCCAAATTTCCAAGTTCACTATATTTATATACAAATATTCGTCCACCTTTTTCAGTAGTGATTGATAGTGGGAAGAGAACCGAGACTATAGAATACAAAGGAATAAATATTTTTAATGCTGAAAAGGCTTATGAAGGATTGTACAAATATCCACGATATGGGTTTCGCATCTACCCTGAAAAATCAATCGCGATAATAGATTATAATACATGCTCATATAATCTAAATGATAGCTTTGTGAGAGACCGCCTGAACGAAATATTTGACGACATGTTTCAACAAGTATCTGATAACAATATTCAGCACCTATTTCTGGATATTAGTCGAAATGAAGGGGGTAATTCCAATCTTAACAGCTATCTGCTCAAACATATACACCGTCCGGATACCGTCAAACTCTCTTTCTCAGTACAAAACAGATATGATCCATATAGTAAAGATGAGCAGTATGAACTGGATTCTATGAATAATTGGACAAACTTTAAACCCTTACTCCCCAGACAAGATGGTTATTCAAAGCAATTATATATAATACAGGGGCGAAGAACATCATTTCCTGCTATGGAGATTTCGGAATGGCTGGGTAAGATGGATAATGTTACCTTAATAGGCGAGCAAACAGGTCGAGCAACAGGTATCTATACAAATAATGTGAAATTTTTCCTGCCTGAATCCCAAATTCCTTTCTGGTGCAGCCATCAACATTGGAATGCTATACCCAATGGCCGGAAAGATCAGGGAATAGTGCCGGATATACCTGTGAAATTAAACTACGACAAACCGCATTATGAACTTAATGACCTGTTACAGTTTATGGAAAAAAAACAATGATAGATCAATTACCTTTAGCAGCCAATGCCTCCCCCTTTGCAGCATCATAAAAGTCGTATGGAGAAATCTTAACCTTTCCGGTTATACATTCCGGAATATTATATGACTTCATTTGATAATCATAGTGTTCCGGATCTTTCTGTGGCAACAGGAAAGCCTTATGATCATTCCCTTGTTCGTCAACATAGGAAATGTATAAACGGGTATAATTACCGTCAAAACGACGGCTCCCGAATACTAACCAACGGCCATTCGATGACCACGAATGATAACTATCACTCTCGCTGCTATTCGCCTCTTTCATATTATTCATCTCCCCACTTTCCAAATCCAGTAAATAAAGATCATTCTCCCTGTGCCAGATAGGGAATGTACCAAAATTAGACAGACAAAAAACCAAAGACTTACCATCCGGAGAGATGCGGGGAATAGAAACGCTTTGCCCTGTCTTTATGGCAGAGACTAAGGTATCTACTTTATTACCGAAAGTACTTGTTTCAGGATCGAATGCAATTCGCAGTAAGTCATATTTCAGCTCTTTATATTCATTTGGCATCTTCAGTGCAGGGGCGCTACAAAAGTATAGATAACGTCCATCAGGAGACCATTCGGGAAATGTTTCAAAACTGCCCTTTGAACAAATAAGATCATTCGTGTAAGTCCGGTTTTCTTGTGTATCATAAATCACAATATCAGACTCCAGATCAAATACCTCAACTTTATTTGTATGAGCTGAAAGAAAACCCTGAGCTGTATTATTAGTAGAGAAGGCTATAAAGCGTCCTTCGGGATGCCAACGCGGATATACTGCTCCCGAAGGCATCCACGATGTTCGCGGATCCACTTTCTTTATATCGTTCCCTCTGGCTATTAGGGTCCCTCCATATTGCGCCCGCATATGGAAAAGCATCGTTTCAGGATCATTCTTACAAAAGGAGTGGCAATTCATGCAGTTTTTCTCTGTCAATGAATTTTCCATAATAGGCGATTCCTCAAAATTTTCCACACATCGTTGATATATACTCATCCGGTTCCACAGTTCATAGCCCGGTTCTATCAGACGGTAGGCAACATATGGGTCTATCGGCTCATTGGCAATTGCAAACTCTATATTGTTATATTTAACCCATCCACCCTCTTCTTTCGAGAAGATTTTTACCTGCACTACTCCACCTTTATTCTTTTCTAAGAGGCTTTTCCACTTCTTTAGAGGAATATCCGCATTTTTCCCTGTCGATACTTCAAACGAATCGGCATTGGCAACAAAACGCACAATATATTTATCACCCTTCTCTCTAATCTGAAAATTCGGTGGAGCAATATTATATGGTATTACAGTACTCTCATAAACAGGATATATTTTAGCATCTTGATTTTTCGTTGAGTATGTATCAATTTTAGTGCTACAGCTTACTAAAACCGTTAGACCGATAAAACTGAATATATATTTTATAATGTGTCTCATATCTATTTCTAAATTTATAATAAGTAATACAAGTATTATCTGTATCTGTCTTGTCCTTCAAACTCTCTTAATAACTGATGGTTAACATATAAGTAATAATACCAGTAAGTATCTCCGAATTGTTCTTTCAATTTATCAATATCTGCCTGAGAAGTGGTATTTTTAGCTATCCTTGTGTATTCCATAAATTCTTCTGTGATTTCTTCACTCACCGGATACCTTTCCAGTATATCCTCCATATTTTTCATTCCACTATACTTGCAAATAAGCAAAGCTTCTTCAAAGTGGCGCGGCATTTCATCATACCCCATGTTTGCGTAATATTTGTCAAGGAAAGTAACAAAACTTCCCGCTTGCTTTATTAATAAGAAATAAGCCATTAAGTTCTCAAATATTTTTTTATTCTGCGGATTATCTTCAAGTATGAAAACAAAATGATTCTCAGGTCTGGCATAATTCATAAAAAAGTCTCTGTAATGAAGTCGTTCTGGAAGATTAGGTATATGAAACGTAGAATCATTACTGATTTTTTCATAATTCTCACGTTGCTGTTTTGCCCAATTTTTATATATCGGCGATTTCTCAAATAGTTTTATATATTTCTCAAATCCCTTTTCATCTCCTCTCAGCATCGTTGTATTCACCAGTCGTCTCAACGTTTTGGAACCATATTCCCCCCTAATGTTATTTACCATTTCTTCATAAGCGCAATGCTCAGCCTCTGGGATTATCCCCAATCGGTAATATTGTTCACCTGAATGCCAGGGAGAAAAATGAGTTGGAATCCAATCAAGAAAAAAACCGACCCCTCCGGTTTGTGTAAACTGAAACATCAGAGAAGAGAGTGCCCCCATCTCCGATAGAGCTATATTGGTATAAAAAGTAGCCAAAGCATTCCCTTTATCTAATTGAGGACGGGCAATTCTCATCTCCAATATCTTTCCCCAATTACCTTGTTCTGCCTCATGTTCCAGCCTGAATAAATATTCTAAATTAGGTTCATCTGTAGACTTTAGTCCATAAAATAAACCGGCAATAATAACAATATAAGATGGAATAATCACTTTCAATGATTTTGTATTTTGCAACCATTTCTTCTTTTTCAGAAGTTCCGACATGAAATAAATAACAGGCACCGAAAGCCAGGCAATTGTATACACTTTACTTGGAAAACCGAGGGTAAATGGCGAGAATGCCAAATATGCATTTTCCAATCTTGTAATATATATAAATAAATAAGCTAAATAAGGAACTATAACAGACAGAGCTATCATTCCCCCTATATATAATAAGGAACGTTCTTTATTGAATAACTCATTGATAATTACCAGAGCAATAAAAATAAATGCGTTCCCTCCTGCGACAAAATATGTAACAAAATACAGCAGCACTCCTATAACATACTTCATCTTTCTCTTAGGTATAGATTGATATATAATCATACATACCAAGGCAAACCCAACACCCAGAATATAAGATAAATAAAAATACATATCGTTGCTCATTATCAGTAATAAAGCAGGTATAATGGCAGGGAAAAGAAACAGACGTTCTATTATATTGTTATCTTCTCGGCAAATTTTCACTAAGAACAAAAATATCAAAGATATAAACAGGGGAATAATAAGAGCTCCAAGCCATTTATAATAATAGAATTGTATAAAAAATGCCCCTAAATAATCGATTAATCCTCCCGGGCGATTCAGATATGATTGAATATACTGAGAGTCTGTTCTGAACAGTTGAGTTTCTTCCTGAAAGCCTATAACATGATAACGATTGACGAAAAATATCCATAGGAAAGATGCAATGGTAAATAAGATGGCAAATATGTAAATATTCCATTTATAAATAGAAGGTGTATCTGCTTTTTTCATAATAGTTTGATAGCTTGAATAGTGTGCTTAATAATACAAATATATACAAAATGAAATACAATTTATTATACCTTTTCTTAAAATTGAAGATCAGGTTAGTTTATCTTATCTTTGTAATAAAAATAAGTAATATGCAAGAAGAAATATTTCCCATTGTAAATGAAGAAGGCATTATTATAGGTAATGCTCCCCGTAGTGTTTGTCATAACGGATCTAAATTGTTACATCCTGTTATTCACCTTCATTTGTTCAATTCAAAAGGCGAATTATTCTTACAAAAACGTTCATATACAAAAGATATTCAGCCAGGGAAATGGGATACCGCTGTGGCCGGGCATATCGATTTAGATGAAACTCCCTTGGAGGCGGTAAATCGTGAAGCCTTGGAAGAATTAGGCATATCCGGCTTCAATATCCATTTCATATTGAAATATATCATTGAAACAGATAGGGAAAAAGAACTAAGTTACTGCTACCATGCAATATATAATGGAACATTTATTCTAAATAAAGAAGAATTGGATGATGGACGTTTCTGGACAATAGAGGAGATACATTCAAACCTAGATAAAAATATCTTTACCTTAAACTTTGAGTCGGACTTTAATAAGTTCTTATTTAACAGGATTGATGTAATTATGTAATAGGTAAAAAAATATTGTCGCATTTTCTCTGGTCGCTGTAGGGGCGAAATATCTTTCGCCCGAATAATCAGCGGGCGAAAAATATTTTGCCCCTACGACATTAAATACAACAATAAATATTATTCATTACTTAATCTTTCTTCCGGCAACGAATCAGAGCATGCCTAAAGTAAGGTTCATCCAGATTGGGATCATGAACGAATAACATATATCCATCACTGGTTTCTACTTCGTAAGACATATCCTTCATTTTCTTAGACAATACCTCGTAATCATTTTGTTTGTGATAGGTACATATAGCTGCCTTACATTTATATTCCCCTGAAGTCAGTAATTCTTTAGCACCCTCTAAGGCCTTTTCTTCAGCACCCTCGACATCCAACTTGAGAAATATAGAACCTTCACCAAAAGATTTGATTAACGAATCAAGCGTTATCGAATTATCATCATTTACGTTAGATACATATTTATTTACAATAGTAATTTTGTCTTTCCACGGTTCAAAGGTTTTGTTCAATGCTTTGATCCACCGTTCTTCTACCTCAAACAAAAATATCTTTTTTACTTTCTCAACAACATCTAAAGATAAAATTCCTTCTGCCGCCCCAACATCTAACAATATATCATCTTCATTTACATCGAATGTATCTGTCAGATACCGGTGTGCCGATTGCCTATCCTGTTCCACTAAAAGAGCAGCATATGCCCCCTGCACATCCATATCAGTCATATCAACAGGAAAATACAGATCCTTTTCCTTATATTTTACATATTTCATCCCCGAAGCTTCATCCTGATAGACAGTGACCTTTCTTCTATTATAATTTTCTCTGAAATAGTATGGAAATACAGCCATTCCTTCAGATCTGATATATTTAAATGCATCTTTGAGAGATTTATCTTCTATCTTTTTATTCTGGTAATATTGTACAATTCTCTTCCTAAGTTCCCACCTGGGAGACTCATCAAATTTGTGCGGTTCAGCTTTTCTGCGCCTTTTTACCCTCTTATAACTAAATATGTCACCAAGCGAGGCTATTTTCTCAAAAATCATAGTTTATCTGCTTATATCTCTGACAGTATTATCCTAATATATTTATCAATAACATTTTATCAGAAAAATCAGGAATCACATGATCCACTTTTTTCTTCAAATCATTTTCGGCAATAGTAGTAGACAATCCTATAACCTTCATCCCGGCTGCAAGCCCGGCTTCTATTCCATGATAAGAATCTTCGAATACGATACATTCCGCTGGATTTGCACCTAAGTCGTCTGCAGCAAGTAAATAGCACATAGGATTAGGTTTTCCGTCTGTGATACGGTCTGATGTCACTTCGGTGTCAAATGTAGTAGTCAATCCCAGAGATTTCAAGGCTATTTTCATCTTAAAATCCTGAGAACTGGTTACCATTCCTACTTTATATTTATTATCTTTCAGATATTGGATGAACTCTAAAGCGCCTGCAACAGGTGGAAAATCCATCTGTCTTTCAAAATCCTCTGTTTCTCTTACTATGGCATTTATATCGCTCTGAGGCAGATGATTCAGGAACTTGTTAATTACATTTTTCATTGTAGTACCCTTTACCATGGCTGCAAAACTCTCATGACCAAGGTTATATTTTTCGCCTAACTTGTCAAAAAAAGCATCGTATAGAGGTTCTGTATTTGTTATTACTCCGTCAAAGTCAAAAAGTACAGTAGTGATTTTCTTTACCATTTTTGTGTAGTAAATTATTAGTTTCTAATTATTTATTATATCGGTATGTAATGCCTATAGTTCCATATATATTACGCATTGTAAACTCTATGGGATTTGAACCTGAATAAAAGAACGGCACAAGCCCCCAACTAAGGTTCCCATAGAAGCCAATCGTATTTGTCAAACGAAATTCCCCACCGGCTAATAACCCGAAATCGGAATCACGAATATCGCCACTAAAGTCAAAAGAAGCCCCATTCTCTGTTATCTCCTGCTTCTGTCCGGTAGGTGTATCTATCCTGATATATCCATCTGATACATTCCCATCAAACTTCGAGGAAAGGGCCTTAGCCGCATAAATACCTAACTTTACCTGCCATCTGTCGTTAAAACGATATGTCCCATAGATGGGAACTGTAAGGTAACTCATGGAAACATTAGTCATATTTTTACCTACAAAATAGCCTGTCAATCTTTCTCCTCCATCTGCTAGGATTACACTTGTATGCATATATTTCACTTCATCTGTTACTCTCATCCCTTTCCAGTCAAGCAGGATGCCGGTTCCTATTCCCCAGACATCATTAATACTATAAACACCATAAAGTCCTATTTGAGGATTCGCTTTAGGGTTATAGCTGTTAACTTTTCTTACCTGGGCGGGTATAGGCATAGGAGCCGTAGCACCTATATTAAAACCTAAAGCTAAACTGATATCAAGAGTCTTTTTGTCATCTATAGCCTGGCTAAAAAGGTTCAACGATAGTATCGAAAAAGCAGAGAAAGCTAATATTATTCTATAAATTTGTTTCATTTTGCGTGATTTTAATGCTTACAGGTCGCTTATTATTTCCAGATTATCTACAATAAGAGTACTCCCGGCAGCTCCTTCATACAGATTCCCATCTTTGCTTGACGAGCATACAATTGTTAACCTGTAGTCATTAATTCTGAAATCAAGATCTTCTGTATATTTGAATGGGATAACAAATCGTGTAAATCCATTTATAGATGGGGTTTCAGATATGTCTTTCGAATCGTGTGACCATCTTGCCATACCTACCACCCTGCTCGAACTCACTATTGTTTCCCCGTCAAGATACTCCTCTGTAGGTGCAGCACCTTTACTCACTTTAAATATTGCTGCATAAACCGACATCGAATCTGTCCTATTGGGTATTGCATTCCCGTCTTTTCCGGTGAATACATCTCCCGGTTTATATTTATAATATCCACTAAAATAAATTGGTTTTCCGTTTTCCATCGGATGAGCTTGCCCGAGCCTTAAAGATTTTAGCGGATTATCCATATCTGCGGAGAAACCACCTCTGAATAAAGATCCTGCAAAAATAGGATAATATTTATTCAATACTTTAGCACCCTTGATTGTCTGCAATATCGCACCATATTCACCTTCTACACAGTCCGTAGTCTTATCTGTCGGATATTGCTTAATATTTAATACCCCTGTTGCAACTAAAATAACTATTCCTGAATTAGCATTGCTCCACAATAGGTCATCTAAAATAGGATAAGGATATTTTTCCGATCCGGCGTATGTCCAATCTTCAAATGTGTGATTCATACTTATCTTAGATGTTGCCGTTATACTATAAGTTTTACTATATTGTCCATCTTCAGATATCACTTTGTAAATAACTTTTTTATCATCAGCAAAATCCTGAGAAATACCTGAAGCCGGCTCTATCCTTGCTCCGTCAGATACCTGTATGACCGGTACCAGTTTTTTGTAATCGGCCTTTTCCGATACGATTAACTGAACGGAATGCTCTGATATCGCTTTTGTTATGAAATATTCTCCATCTACTTTTATGTCTACTATATCAGCCTCCATTCCTAGTGGCTCATCTTTTATACATGAAACTGATAGTGATAGGATAGAGAAAAGAGATAATACTAATTTAAGTCTCATTGTGCTTTTGTTAGAATTTCTGCAAAGGTATACAATACATCGAGAGTTGGGAATGCCTTTTATTTTAAAATCCAGTTTTAATCATATTTTAACGAAAATTAAAAAATAACAAACTCTTATACTATATTAAGACAAACTTCATTTGTACAAACCTATATCGCCGTCTACAGGAAGTTTCTACTAATTAAAGATATTTTAAAATCAATTATATCCATTTTTCTTTGATAATAAGATCATAATATTATTGTTAAATTATTATTTTTGTCCAGAACTATACCTCTTTTTAACTAATAATTATTATGAAAAAACATTCTCATTTTTTATTCTTATTTATTGCCATGCTAATCACAACAGCCTTTTTTATTGGTTGTGGCAATGACGATGAACCTGAAACAGTCGAGCCTGTCGACCTAATTATCGAAAGAAACAAAGTTTCGCTTACGCCCGGAAAAAGTCTTACTGTAAAAATAACAGGCGGGAACGGCGGATATAAAGCAATCTCATCTAATGATAAGGTAGCCAAGGCAACAATATCAGAAGATATAATAACTATCACTGCAACATCTACCGAAGACAAAGCTAATGGTATGATTATTATCGAAGATAAGATGTACAAAAGAGTTACAATAGATGTGGAAGTTGTAAAGGAATATGATCTGGTATTAAAGAGTAATAGTGCTGACTTAATATTAGGAGAAAAAGACAAAGATGAAGCGATAGTATATATTGAAACCGGAAATTTTGGATATAACATTGATATGATGGGTAATGCAAGCCAATATATCCAGATAGACCAGACAAACCTTGAAACAGCCGGAAAATTCACAGTGAAAGCTATAGCTAGCGGGACAGCCAATATAAAAATAACCGATGCTATGGGAAAGGAGGCTCTGTTTGAAGTCAATATCTCTAATGCTCCTACTCTGGAAGTAGATAAATCATCACTTGAAATAAAATCGACGCAAGGAGAAGCTCTTATTACCGTAAAAAATGGAAATGGCAATTATAAGGTCACATTTGAGAATCCGTTGATTGCAAAGGTTGCCTATGTATCCGACAATGGGAAAGTTTCTATTGTAGGGAAAAAAAATGGACGAACAACAGCAATCATTGAAGATGCAAAAGGACTAAAGTCTGCTCCGATAGATATTCTCGTTAATGGTTCAAAATATGCTTTACAATTGGGAACTGATTATTATGGTTATGCAAACTTCAAAACAGTAAGTGACGTTAACCCATCTGCAACAAAAAGTAAACAGGTTACATTTGAAATGACATGTTACATGACCGGTTACAGAGGTCTTCAAACATTCCTAGGACTTGAAAATAACCTGATACTGCGTGGCCCCAATGATGATTATAAACCCACACATCCTATTGCTATTGTAGGACTCAATGATGGTCTCAACATCGAAAGTTCATACAGTTTCAGCTTAAATCAATGGATGCACATTGCCTTGGTAGTAGATTGCGACAAGACAGATGTGAAAGAAAAATATAAATTGTACATTAATGGCGTACAGGATAACCTAAACTTTATTAATACAACAAGTACGCATTCTACCATCGATTTAGCATCTAGCGGAGACAATAATATGTTTGTCGTAGGTTGGGCTACCAATCAAGATTGGCGCCGGATAAATGGTACAGTAT
>JAITVH010000045.1 GCA_031285905.1 Prevotella sp. | reverse complement strand
GAATAATCAGCGGGCGAAAGATATTTCGCCCCTACGACATCAAATACGACAATAAATATTATTCATTACTTAAATAGAATCAAACATAAGTCTTATGAATAAAAAAAGAGTTAGTTTTATCTAACTCTTTAATTTTTTCAATTATTAAGGTAATAACCTTATATCTTATAATTTTCTACGACTGTTTTTTTCTTTAAAATCTATATCCCAGAGTTACATATCCGGCTCTGTTCTTAACATTGTTGGCTTCCACCTCAGATATATTTGTTAAGCCGAAATCATAATTAACTCCCAATCCGATATTATTATATTCGAATAGTACTCCGAGCCCCAGCCCGTAGTCCAGTTTTTTGAAGTAAGCATCACTGAATGTATCAGCGTATCTTTTAAAGCCCGCAAAAGAGTCATTTATGAATTCACCTATTGGCTTACTCTCGATATAGCTCCAGTCCAGACCATATTTTTCTACCGTATCCCCAAGCTTCATCTGTCCCCCTACACCATAGGCAATATAAGGCCCGGCATGGAATGAAATATCCATCATCTTCGATATCTGGTATTTATAACCGAAATGTATTGGTATTTGAATGTACATAGCATCCAAAGTTGAATTGGGAGACCTTAAATTATATCCGTTATAGTCTGTATATTCCTGATCAAATTTAGCGCCCTTTTCCTGGAACATCACACCGAAGTCAACATACCAGTTTTTGGCAAATTGCCAATCTACGCTCATCCCAGCAACAAATCCTGCTTTACTCTTAGTATCTAAGGGGTATCCACTCAGATTTGAGAAAGAAACTCCCATCTCTACATTAAAAGTGACTTTAGGACGGAATTTTACATAATCATAATAAAAATGACGTTGAGCATTAGCCGCTAATCCTATTAAAAGAAAGATAACGAGTAAGTTCGCTTTGATTATAGTTTTCATAAGTAAGTTCGTTAAGTAATCGATAAAATTTTACATGTAATTTGTTCTAATAGCTAAATAGCTCATTACAAAGATATACATTTTTATCTATTTTGAATCTATTTGAAATATTTTAATATAATTACATATCTTCTAAAAGTACTAAAACTTATAATTGAGGGATAGAAAAACATTCATCATTCTTATTTTTTGGCCTTCCGTTTGAGAGATATCAAGTAGTCCCAAATCATAACCTGCTTCGATACCAAAATGGAAAAATTCTACCCCAACACCTAATCCAAGACCAAAATCAAATGGCTTATACATGGTATCACTAAATGTATCAATCTTATTTTCCTCTCCATCTATTCCACTTGTTTTCCCTCCAATACCATAAGCCATATATGGCCCAGCATGAAACGTCACAGCCGTAACATCGGAAAGAGCCATGCGATAACCGACATGAATGGGTAACTGTAGGTATATAGCCTCAACAGAATTATCCAATATCTTATCTTTAGCCCCTTTTGTAGTCAATTCCACTCCTGATAAAAGATATACATCGAGTGTTAGCTGAGCCTGCACTAATGCCCCCACATTATAACCGACTTTTACTTTTGTATTTTCTACATCTCCCCCGAGGTTGGATAAATTAACTCCACCTTTTAGCCCGAAAGACACAAGACGGTTTTGCGCATATGAGTTTGCAGTAGCGCAAACAAGCAAAATAATAAAAGTGACTTTAAATATAGATTTCATTCGCATTCCAGGTCAATTTGTCTCAAAAGTAAACATTTTTATTCAAAAAGTTTCTCCCCGAAAGAATGAATGAGAATTATTTGTCATTCTTCTGCTCTTTTTCTTCATTTATGATTGCCGGTTGTTGTTGGCTTATTTCAGTTTTTATAGAGTCAGACCTTAAAGAATCAGACGACAATGGAGTGACAGTTGTCTGTGTCTCTTGCTGCGAGCGAGATCCCAGAATCCGGGGTTTGAAAGACTGGAAAAGGCGCTTCAATGTTGGCGCTTCTTTGCTATATACTATCCCTACCCCCTGTGTTGTAGGAGCTTGCTGGTAATATCTTTCATTTGTATGACTATAGCCCCTTAATGTCCACATTGAATTGAGCTGATATTCAAGATCAAAGTCTCCGACAAATTCATCTCCGGCAGTGGTCTGATCGGCACGGTAACCCAGATTGGTACTCAGTTTTAGTTTATTATCCCAAAAACTTCTGGAAACATTCACACTCATGTCTACATCAGAGAAAGATCCGTCACCAGATTCTATATTAGCACCTATTTGCCATTCGTTACCCAACATGTTGCCAACCAGTGCTGTTAAACCCTGGGATAAAGCGGAAGAAGCCAGACCCGTCCATAGTTGATTTACATTAAAGCCTCCCGTGCCGCTACTTGAGTAGAATGAACCTTGAGCAACCAGGGAGGCAAATTGCAGGTTCTTTTGTTCATCTGTGCTGATAAAACTGTTTATCCGGGCACGCAGATCATCACTCGCAGTAGGTAAACTAATATCATAACTGACATCCATTTTATCTATATTGCCCGAGATATGTAATATACAATCTACATCTACTTTTGATGGATAATTGTCACTATCAAAGCTTACATCCAAGGATTTTAACTCAGCCCGCACCCTGCGATATGCCGTAATATCAAATCGCGTGTTCATCGGGTCACCGGTAAAAAAGAGTTTACTTCCCTGCTGTATTTTAAACTCAAGTTTTTTCAAGTTCTGAATATTTAATTTTACATTTCCATCAGATAAAGTATAATCTCCATAGGTAGACATATTCTCAGTCTGCATATCATAGGCGAAGTTGATACTTCCTGCCCCTTTAGCCTGCAGAGCATCATTCGTAGCCGGATTAATTATGACTCCCAATGCGACATCAGGGGTAACATCGATTTTTACGTTAAGCTTTATCGGCATCGATTTTTCTACAGCTATGGGAGTTTGTACCTTTTCAGCTTCCAATTTATCTTCAGGGACATTTATATATACGATGCTTTGATAATCTGATGCTTGAGAGGTTTGAGGCAATAAAATATTCAAATCCGAATTCTTATTGTTTCTTACCTGCATATTTATATTAATACCATTATCGTCACCATTGATCTTTACATTTCCCGATACAAATACTCGTCCGTAGAATAGGCTGTCCACTCTATCCCGGGTATTCAATACCATCAGGTTATTCATTTGCATATCCAGAGAATACTTCATGTTTGTGAAATCATGGTGTGTTACAGTCGCATTTGCCGTGGCGGAATTTCCCTGCGGATCTTTTAATGTCAGGTTATCAAATCCAATCCTGTCAGGGCTAATACTGATTGTATCCGAGATGGTATATGTAACATTCGTATAATCGATTCCGATTTGTGTATCATTAAATCCTAAAAATCCTCTTAAACGAGGTGCACTGGTCTTTCCCTCTATTATTACATTCGTACTAAGGTTCCCATCAAGCTTGTTTAAGAAACCGGATGCTAATGGTTGTGCCCACCGCAAGGGCATTTCTACCAGCCGGAGCTGCAAGTCCAATGAATCCTGACTGGTATATATGGTTCCATCCAGTTCGGCCAGATTCTGATCCAGCTTATCCAATGTAGCATTTAATCTCGCTCCTCCGAAGTCGTCGCTCCATTCGCTTTGAAGATTCATTGTCCCCAATGTATCGCCATAAATAATAATATCGGCTATCCTAAAGGCTTCGGTATATAATTCCGGCTGATTTAAGATATTTGTCAATAGAATATTCCCGTCTATATTTCCACGGATATCTTTTACATCAAAGGCTTCTAATATATCCCCTATTTGTGCATTATCAAAGTAGGCTTTTAGACTATCGGCAGGCTGGTCTGAAATTACTCCGTCAGCGCCAAAATATCTTTGTTTATTTACAGCCAGACCAAAGTTCTGTACCTCAGTACGGTTTCCGGAGTTTATTATCTGGGCAGCTAAAAAGCTGACGGGCAGTTTCCCTACCATGAGGTCGGTAGGATAGATATTAAGGGAAGTAACCAGATCGTTCTCTTCGCTCCTGCTGAAACGAGCCCCCGCTTCAATTTTTCCGTTCAGATTGATGTCCGTCTTGCCGCTGGAGATATTGGCTGAAGCATGAATGCTGTCGTTAGCTCCATTTACTAAAAGCAGTAGTTTGTAAGTCCCGTTATCGATATGGGCATCTGTTCCTCCGCTAATATTGAATGTTGAATCGGCATTTGCTACATTTAATGTGGTATTCTCTATATTATAAGCGCCATAGCGGACATGAGGTATATTGGCTTTAACACTCAAATTCTTGTCAATTGTATTCACTAATCCGCTTATACTGGCAGGTTTGATAATATCTACCGGTAATTTGAATATTCGTCCCAGTTGTTCAGTATTGTTAGCTGTCAGGCTGAAGTTGAAGTTATTCTCATTTGTTCTTATTCTTCTCTTTACTGGTAATTGAAACAAATCCGGCAAATAACTATTCATCAGAGAGGTAAATTCATCTCCTATTGTAGCAAATGAATATTGTCCTGTAATATTGGCAGTCAGAAGCGACGATTTTAAACTGATAAACTTATCGTTGTTCTCCTCTTTTCCGGCTTCCAATATGAATTTCCCCGGTTGGAAATTAAAATTATCGGCATGGAAATCAAGACTGTCGATAGTTGCAATCCCTGTTATATTATCAATATCCAGTCCTTTTATATTGCCTTTCAATACCATTGTGAGGCGTGGATTTACCCAAGTCTCGTTTTTGTAGAAACGATCTACATGAACAGAGTCCATCCTCAGATATACATCAATATCGGGAACTTTAGCCTGAGTCATGCTTGCATCCAGATAAATCTTACCTATTCGCCAATCGGCTTTTGCCGTCAGCCCCATTTTTGCAGCATTGTAATAACCCTTGAATGGTAAGTTCTTCAACGTATCTTCCCTGATTTCCAAGGAGTTTATTGCACCTTGCACCTGAGCCGATAATGATTGAGTCCGGGTTTGTTGTGCCCGCAGATCAATATTAGCCGACACACGCCCAATGCCGGTACTGTCGCCAACTATCTTTCTTAGATTAAAATTACGGGTATTCAAATTGGCTATAACATTCAGATTGGTAAATGTGGTATCTGTTCCGCCACTTGCCCTCATATTGATGGTTCCATATTTACACCACGCATCTGCGGTTAACTTAAATTGATCCAATCGTCCGGTAATATTTCCCTTAAGGAATAGGTCGCCCAATTCCCTTAAAATATCGGGAGCAACAAAAGTAGAATCTCCCAATCGTGCAATTGAGGTTACGGCCTGTGGTGTAGCTTTAAACTGGTCGATGAAGAGGACAACATCAGAACTTCCGTATCTTTCGTAACTGGCGATACCTGCATTTCCATTAAGGATGAGATCATTACCATACGTAAGATTAATGTGATTCACTCTCACCGCCGGAAGTGTTCCGGTTATATCTGCATTCAGACTAATTTTGTTAGTAAGAAATTTCATATTCGGAAGGAAAGCGACTAAATCTCCCGGTTCTATTTCAGTATCATCCGTATTTATTTCAAAATCATCCGTATCCAGATTATATCGTACCGTATTTGTTTTCAAATGGGAATTAGGGAGTTCCAGCAGCAGATTTTCAACCCATAACTGCGGGCCTTCGGAGTATAACCTTCCTTTTATATTCCTTATTTCGGTACCGGATAGTTCTTTAGCTGATAAATTGTTTAAAGCGATATCAAACTTCTCAGAATCAATGGAGTTTAAATCAACATTTGCATTAAAATCATATAATGAAATATGAGAAGCATTGAATAACCCCGGTGTAATGGTGTCGGATAGCACATCGTAGTTTAGCCGCCCATTTTTCAGGTTTATATCTTCTATTACAACTGTTAATGCTGATTTTGTTGTATCGGTGGAAGTAGTATCAGTACTGGCAAAAGCATTAATGACGAATTGAAAATTGAAATCGCTTATGCTGTCCTGCTTGTTTACATTAATAAAAAAATCATCAATGTCTATTCCGGTAATCTGCAATTTACTGCTTTTGATAAATTCCCATGGACTAAGTGTAACATCCAGATAGTTGGCATACAATAGGGTGTCCCTTGCCTGATCTTCAATATATATGCCATGCAAAGTCACATGATTGAATAACTTTAAGCGAACTTCGTCTATGGAAATCTCGGTTTTGAGTTTATCTTTAAGTATACCTACAGCAAAATCAGCCGCCTTTTGTTGCACAGAAGGAATGGAAAGCAAAACAAATAGAAGCACATTGAGTAATACAATGCCAACAATAACTGATAAGAGAATTTTTACAATTCGTCTAAACCAGCTCTTATTTTTCTTTTCTACTTTCTTTACTTCTTTTGTTTCTTCCATCAGTAGCAATTACTTCAACTTTTCACTCCATTCAGATTCATTAAATCCTATTAATATAAAGTCATCTGCAACGATAATCGGACGTTTAACCACCATACCGTTCGATGCTAATATTTCGATTAGTTCCTTATCAGAGGCAGTTTTTACTTTTTCCTTCAAATTTTGTTCTTTATAAATCCTTCCTGATGTGTTAAAGAATTTAGCAATAGGCAACTTACTTTTTTCTATCCATGCAGACAATTCTTTTTCATTAGGATTGTCTATACTTATATCGCGATTTTTTACATAAATAGCATTATCTTTCAACCACTTCCCAGCCTTTTGGCAAGTATCGCATTTAGGATATTGTAAAAAGAGAATCTGACTCATATTCATATGTTGTTTCGTATTTTAACAATACACAAAATTAAAGATTTACTATTGATTAACGTAATCTCCGTATTTAAAGTTCTTAATTTTCGAACAAAACTTACAATATTTGTTACTTTTGTAACCAATAAATCAAATAGTAGCAGTATGATACAATCAATGACGGGTTTTGGAAAAGCCAGTGCCGAACTTGAAAAAAGAAAAGTTACGGTAGAAATAAAGTCCCTTAACAGCAAACAACTTGACTTAAATGTCCGGCTACCTAACCTGTATAAGGAATATGAAATGGAAGTCCGTAACCTGCTTTCACGTCAACTGGAAAGAGGAAAAGTAGATTTCCTTATCTATATAGAAAATATAGGGAATGAAACTGCTACCCAAATTAATCATAACATTCTGGAAGGATATTATGGCCAAATAAAAGAATCTGCCCGCAAACTCGGTATCGACGCTCCGGACGATTGGTTCCCGGTCTTGCTTCGAATGCCTGACATATTGAAATATGAAGCACAGGAAGTAGGTGAAGAAGAGTGGAAAACCGTATTGAGGATAATAAATGAGGCTTTAGGACAATTACTCTCATTTCGTAAACAGGAGGGTGCAATGCTGGAAAAACTCTTTGAAGATAAGATTTCCAACATCGGTGCCTTATTGGCGGAAATAGAACCATTTGAAGGTGAACGTATAGAGCGAATCAAAATCCGGATAAATGAAGCTTTACAGAAGATTGAGGACTTTGATTATGATAAAAACCGATTCGAACAAGAAATGATCTATTATATCGAGAAATTCGATGTAAACGAAGAGAAGTCTCGATTAACCAACCATCTGAAATATTTCCTTGAAACATTAAAATCAGGTTGGGGACAAGGGAAAAAACTTGGTTTCATTGCGCAGGAAATTGGCCGCGAGATAAATACGTTGGGATCAAAATCGAATCATGCCGATATGCAACAAATCGTGGTGCGGATGAAAGATGAGTTGGAACAAATAAAAGAGCAGGTATTGAACGTTTTGTAATAATGGGTAAACTGATCATTTTTTCGGCTCCATCGGGTTCGGGCAAATCGACAATCGTCAATTATCTGCTTTCGCAAAATTTGAATCTCCGGTTTTCCATATCGGCTACATGCCGACTTCCGCGAGGGATGGAGCAACATGGTGTAGAATATTATTTTCTTACTACTGAGGAATTCAAGCAAAAGATTACTCAGGATGAATTTCTGGAATATGAGGAGGTTTATAAAGATAAATTTTATGGCACTCTGAAGTGGGAGGTACAGCGCATATTGAATAATGGCGGGAATGTAGTCTTTGATGTAGATGTAATAGGAGGATGCAATATCAAAGACTATTATGGAGATCAGGCCCTTTCCATCTTTATAGAACCCCCATCCATTGAGGAATTACGTAAGCGTTTGGAGAACAGGGGAACTGATTCACCTGAAGTTATAGAATCGAGGATTGCAAAAGCTGAATATGAAATGACTTTTGCCCCACGTTTCGATGTAGTAATAGTGAATGATAATCTGGACGAGGCAAAAGAAAAAGCATTAAAAATAGTCACCGATTTTTTAAACACATGAAAATAGGTATTTTTTCAGGTTCGTTTAATCCCATTCACATGGGTCATCTCATTTTAGCAAACTACATATCAGAATTTACAGACATCGAAGAAGTATGGTTTGTAGTTAGTCCCCAGAGCCCTTTAAAATCGAAAAGTGAACTTTCGAACGAGCATATCCGTTTAGAAATGGTCACCCTTGCCCTGGAAAAATATCCAAGACTAAAAGCCAGTGATTTTGAGTTTCATCTTCCTAGACCATCCTATACAATAAATACATTGGATGCTTTGCAGGAGAAGTATCCGGAACATATATTTACCCTGATTATAGGTGCAGACAATTGGAGTACATTCGAAAACTGGAAAGAGCATGATATCATTCTGGAAAAGTATAATATCATGGTTTACCCCCGTCTGGGTTTTCGATTGGCTATACCATCGAAACAGAAAACAAAAGTGGAGGCGTTGGAATCTCCTATTATTGAGATCTCATCCACATTTATTCGTGAGGCGATTAGCAATGGGAAAGAGATCAGGACTTTTTTGCCGGATGAGATATATGAGTATATAATCAGAAACAAACTATATAATAAATAAATGAATTATCAGGAGGCTTTATTTACTGACTTGAAGATTCGACAGCAACGCATACAGAGAGTAATGCAGGAGACGAATCTCGAGGCTTGCATACTTACTACATCTGTCAATCTGTTTTACATGACAGGTAAAATATATAGCGGTTATTATTATTTACCTGTTGAGGGTAATCCGATACATTTTGTAAAGCGCCCGCTGGATGTTTCATTAGACAATACAATCTATATTCGTAAACCTGAGCAGATATATGATGAATTGAAAAATATCGGGAAGATAATCCCTAAAAATATTATGCTGGAAACCGATGTTCTTTCTTTTGGAGAATGTAACCGCCTTTTAAACACATTTCAGCTTAAAGAAACCTCCAATGCATCAGTTCTTATGCGCAAGATAAGAAGTGTGAAAAGTGAATTTGAAATAGAACAGATACGAATCTGTGCAAAGAAACACGAAGCCGTTTATAAACTCATACCCTCTATCTACAAGGCAGGGATGACCGATATGGAGTTTCAGATAGAAATAGAATATCTAATGCGCCGACATGGCTCTATGGGCATTTTCCGTAGTTATGGGGAGAATATGGATATCTATATGGGAAGCATCCTTACCGGAGAAAATGCTGAAGCCCCCTCGCCATTCGATTATGCCCTTGGAGGAGCGGGAGCAACACCCGTATTACCTATTGGGGCATCAGGACAAAAGATAATAAAAGGACAAACCATTATGGTGGATATGGCCGGTAATTATACTCCATGGATGACTGATATGACTCGGGTATTTTCGGTAGGAAAGACACTGGATATAGCGTATGAAGCGCATCAGGTTTCCATCGAAATCAATAATCATATAATGGATATCGTCAAACCGGGTGTTAGTAGTGCCGACTTATATAATACATCGATGGATATAGTGAAAAAATATAAGCTGGAATCTTATTACATGGGAACAAAGCAACAGGCCAAATTTGTAGGGCATGGTGTAGGATTGGAAATCAATGAGCCTCCGGTATTGACTCCCCGCTCGAAAGAAATACTCGAGGAAAATATCGTTTTTGCTCTTGAGCCCAAGTTTGTAATTCCTGAAGTGGGCGCAGTAGGTATAGAAAATACCTATCTGGTTACTAAAGAGGGGATAGAGAAGCTGACAGTATTTGAAGAAGATATAATAGAATTATAATCTTTAAGATAAGATGATATAAACAGAAAGGAGAGGTTAAATGAATTATCCTTTCCTTTTTGTTCATATTCTTTTAAGCACAATTAATCGAGCTACCTGAGTATATGTGATGCATCTAAAATTATTTTTAGTAAAAACAAGATCGCTATCACATACACGGTAGGCGATACATCTTTATATTTTCCTGCGCATAATTTGATAAAGGCAAAGCTCAGCATACCAAAGACAATACCTTCGGCTATACTATATGTAAACGGCATAAATACAATGGTAAGAAAAGCAGGTAATCCCTCGCTTATATCTGTAAAATTGATTTTTGCAACAGAGGAAATCATAAATAATCCCACGATAATCAGTGCAGGTGATGTAGCTGCCGCAGGAACCATGAGGAACAGTGGTGCAAAAAACAGAGCCAGAATAAACATCAGGGCAGTCCCTACAGATGTTAATCCTGTACGTCCACCTGAAGCCACGCCTGAAGCGCTCTCCACATAAGCTGTAATGGTGCTCGTTCCTAAAACAGAACCTACAGTAGTACCAAGGGCATCAGAAAATAATGCTTTTTTCATCTGAGGGAAGTTGCCATCTTCATCAGCAATTCCAGCTTTAGACACAACACCTATAAGCGTGCCGACTGTATCGAATAAATTTACAAATAACAACGTAAATACTACGATCACCATATTAAATGAAAGGATATGATCCCATTCAAACTGGGCAAAAATAGGCGCGATGGAAGGAGGCGTACTGATAAGGCTTGTTTCGGGTAATCTTACATCTCCTAAGATTATACCAAAAATGGTAGCAACAACAATGCCTATAAGGATAGAACCATTCACATTGCGAACATAGAGAACAGCTGTAACAATTAAGCCTAGCAGAGCTATCCATACACTGTGCTGAGCAAAATCCCCTATCGACACCAGCGTATCAGGATTGGATACGACAATACCTGCATTTTTCAATCCTATCAGAGTAATAAATAAGCCGATACCTACAGGAATGGCATCTTTCAATACTTTAGGTATGCTTTTCACTATTAGTTCGCGTACATTGAAAAACGTAAGCAGAATAAATATAATACCTTCGATGAATACGGCTGTCAGAGCAAATTGCCAGGAATAACCCATCACTCCGCAAATAGTAAAAGCAAAAAATGCATTTAATCCCATGCCCGGAGCTTGTGCAATTGGTAATTTAGCATAGATGGCCATCATCAGTGTAGCAA
This sequence comes from Prevotella sp., assembly GCA_031285905.1. Lineage (GTDB taxonomy): Bacteria > Bacteroidota > Bacteroidia > Bacteroidales > Dysgonomonadaceae > Dysgonomonas. The sequence goes on along the minus strand of JAITVH010000045.1, from coordinate 1,396 downwards.
AGATCGTAGCTAGCGCGGTAGACGTAAATAAAGCATCCTTATCCATACCTGTAGTGGAAAGGATACTTGGATTGACTATCAGAATATAAGACATGGTAAGAAAGGTGATCAGCCCTGCTAATAATTCTTTTCTGACAGTTGTATTGTTTTCTTTTAATTTAAAGGTTTTCTCCAAAAGATTTTTCATAATTCTCTTTGTTTAAAAATTCCACTTAGCGCCAATTGTTGGATTCACAAAAGCTTTATCTTTTCCCTGCGCATCAGGAAGAAAATTGCTGCTTATTTCTATCTCCGTTCCAAATGATAGATTAGGGGTAACATTATACCAAAATTGTGGTTCTGTTAGCAGAACGACCTTTTTCTTATTTGAGTTCGTCTCATGTGTCCTGTCTTTATTCTCTGTCCATATATCCAAAAATCCGGATAATGTTACTTTATCATTTAGCAGATTTACTCCCCATATCACTGTCCATTGCACATCATTACTCACTCGTTCGAAAGCATGATATTTATAAGCTAAATAACTACTAAGATTAGCTTTTCCAAGGGTTGTGGCGTATGATCCTCCGGCAAGATATGCATTCGGGATAGTTCCCCATGAAGCCAGTCCTCCGTTAAATTCTACATGAGCCATTATTGGTGATTTACCTATTTTAATGTCTCGTGCAATTTCCAGATATGCTAATCCGATATTTCCCCGGCTACGGTTAAAATCCAGATCGACAAACATAAATGTAGAACCCCATTTATCAGGCTTAAACATTTCGAATGTAGCAGTAAGATAATTTCTCTGAAAATCTTCACTATGAAGTCCATGACGTGGATCGAAATGTAATTGAAGATTTTGTGCATATACTGTAAAAGACAGCATTGACAATACAGTGATAACTAATGCTTTTCTCATCATCATAATATTTAGATTAAAATGCAAAAATAAGCAAAAATAGGGATGATATATCTTAATACATATATTTAACCAAATAATCCTTTTTAGTCACAATAGAATCACTGTTTAGTGTATTCTGGTAAAGGAATTATAAGCATAAACATACATTTTTTTATTTTTTATTTTGAATTATAAAAAAATGTCATACCTTTGCACCGCTATAAGCAAAAAACGGGATGTAGCGCAGTCCGGTTAGCGCACCTGCTTTGGGAGCAGGGGGTCCCAGGTTCGAATCCTGGTATCCCGACGGTTGAGAAAGAAAGAGTTAGATAAGAAATCTAACTCTTTTTATTTTTGTATGTACACACAATTTGCACACAACTCCTATTATTCAAAGCAAAAATCTGGCAGCAAAAGTAATGCAAAGATTCGGGATTCCTCAACTAAATTTTCATATAACTCCTTCTTTTTACATCTGATATACAATCCAGATATGGAGAGCCAAATAAA
>JAITVH010000103.1 GCA_031285905.1 Prevotella sp. | reverse complement strand
CCATAATTTGTACTCATGCTTATATATTGCCACATTTTCGCGTGTTTTGGAAGTGTTTTTTTTAGGGGCTTGGTGAGTAGTAACGTTCAATCTCTGCTAAACTATATATTATTTGCTTCAACTTTATTGATGGTATTTGTAAATAGTGATCTGCCACCAATTTTAGAATATCATAATTAATTTGAGGCAGACCTCTAATATGTAACGCTAGCCGAACCATCATCCCAATTTCTGATATTGCATCATACTCAGGGATAGTCTTATTACCGATACTGACTTGAATATCGTGACACTTATTTACCATATCAATTTTCTTTTCATTATCCATGTAAAGATCAATCCTTATCTTTAGATTAAACTAATATTTCAAAAAACATCCCTTTATTCGGTGCTTTTTGCTAATACCATTTTTTCTGTTGGGCTGTCTAGTCAATAATTTCATATAAACTAAAAGCGAATTCCTAGCAGTCCGCCTATGTCAGTGGAGTCATCAAGTCTCAACACAACGCTATCCATAAAGGTTGTCAAAAATTTCTCGTCTAATTCTCTTTCAGGTATAGTATCTGAGTTCATCAAGCAAATGTACTGGAAGCCAATCTCATCACATTTCCTCTTGGCAAGTGTTAATGCTAAAGCTATCTGGCGTTCATCAACACCATCAAATATAGTGCTGTCATGAATTAAAAAGCCGGGCTTATATTTTCTTGAAGCGCCAAGTTCCGCAATTAGCATATCATAGCAAAAGACTTTCATATAATTTACACCTTGGCTCTTAGCGCTCTTGATTTCCACATCAAAATCATAGCCCGTGTCTTTGATCTCAATAGTAAGCGTACCGGGTTCCTGATAAAGGAACTCTGTGTTTTCTCTAAATAATGATACAGCTCGCTCCCTAATTGAAATGCGTTCCGCATAGTCATGGCGCGCCAATAACAGAAGCTCTTGTGTCTCAATCTTTATCCTGCTCTTTCGTTCTTCAATCTGTAAAGCTGCTTCCTTCCGTTTTTTGGCATCTTCATATAACTGAACTAGCCTTGAATATTTCTCTTGCAATCTTGTATACTCTTCCAAAGCGCCATGAGATTCAAGAATTTGCAGAGACTTGGCTCTTTCGTTGGTAAGAACTTCAATCTGCTCTCGTATTCTTAAGATTTCATTCCGCAATCTTATTATTTCATTGTGAAGATACTCCCGTCTATTAGAAAGCAACGCTTTGTGGAAATCAACAACCTCATTAAGCTTAACTTTCACATTGTCAGCAAAGAGGATACCGGCCTCTTCATAAATCTGCTGCAGTTCATTGGTAGATATATCGGAGATTTCTTCATCCATGCTCTTTTCATATCTCGAAAGTAGCTGTTGCCGAAGCGCAAGAGTATCGCTAAATTGGTGTATCTTTTCTGTCAGGGCGTTTGCCTCATCCGTTATCTCGTTATATTGTGGATGTACATGGAACGATTCAAGCTGAATACGCATATTTTCAACATCAGTTTTTCTGTTGATAACTTCTGTTTCAAGCTTACCGACATCAAGACTGAATGTGCCAATAACACCTGAAGCGGCAGCTCTTCGATAATCGTCAATTTTCTTTGTCTCGTCCTTAAGTTTTTGAAATCGTGAAACTATCTCTACATTCAAATCAATAAAATAGGCGTTACACGCTTGTCTGCTATACGCCTTTTGATTCTTAAAGAATTCAAAAGCGTCACGATACCCATCAATGTTACGGCGGGCGTAATAGGAAATAAGTTCCCGGAATGACGGCATATATTCGTTGCCATTCTTAGACAAACCAAAGAACAAGTCATATAGTTCTTCATTGTACACAGAAGGCGCAATATAAGGAGTATGGCTATCTTTATCAGTTTTCAAATCCCAACCAAGCCTCGGTGATAGGCGATGTAGGATTATTTTGTTTGACGTATCGACGCCACGTTCGATTTCGAAATCAAACTCGCCTATGTTGAATTCTAGGGTAAAACTCCAGCCTTCAAGTTCTTTTGACTTGAAGATGGAGTCTTTATTTACCTGTGATCCAAGACAAAAGTGAATAATCTCGACCAGTGTTAATTTACCGGCACCGTTTCGAGTTTTCTTGTGATCGTCTTCGTCTTTACTCTGACGGTCTGCTAGTATGATATTATATCCTTCGCGGAAGTCTACCCGCTTAAATGAAGAATGATTGCTTCTAATCGACTTAAGCACCATGACACCTCACAATCAAACCATCACTAAGAGTAATTGCTCCAATAACAAAAAGATAATCCAACGTTAAGACAAACTTTTCATAGTTTGAGAGCATATCATTATTCCTAGTCTTTTCTCTAAGAGAGGAAACCGTATCCGAGTTTTTTAGGACGTCAAGAATTAATGCCCCGCAATGAAGCAATGAAAATGGCATAGTAATGTTTTTGTCAGGCATAATCACTTTTCGAACACCTCGCATTTCTCAAAGAAATAAACAAGTAAAGCCAGCCCGGCTGAACGATATTTATAGTCTGATTGGTCATTGCAGGCAAAATCCCAAAGAGAATTAAAAATACTGATAGCATCGTTCCCGTCGCGCTTAAGATCATTATATTTCTCAACGAAGACTCTGGTTAACTTACCCGCAAAACTTGGGTCTGGCTGCCTGTTTAGGTAATACTCAACACTAGACACTGATAAAAGTCCTATATCAATGTATCCTTGTACCTCTACTAATTGGTTCTTTTCGATTTTATCCTGTAAACGTAATAATTCGAAGTTTACGCTTCTTGATTTCTTTCCAATTTCTTGAACCAAGAAACTTGTGATAACCTCAAGCTCTGCATATGTATACTCAAGTGATCCCTTCTGCAAAGCCTGAATAACTCTATGTTCATGATCTGACTTCATCTTAAAAAGCACTTTGGCAGGAAAGAGCAATACATCTGTGTCAACTATTTTATGGAAATTACTACACAGAAAAATCAGATTCTTCTCACTATTGACATACTCAACAGATTTTGAAATATCGTAACGAGCGGCATCAGGTTTTTCACCATATATATGTGCATTCTGCCCGACGCACACCGAACGGTCAACAAGAACAATGTTGCACTTAGCGCACCGATTTCCACTTTTTGTATGGAGTAAGCGCTCATCTTTCTTACTTATTGTAGCCTTGTTTGCCACAAATCATCCCACCGCTCTCTCGGTATACCTATTTACTTAACATCTTATATAAAATAATAACAGGATTCGAAGTGAATTTCAATATTCCTTAGAAATAAAGTCTCCGTCGCAAAGAGTCGGAGACTAAACCAACCGCGTAAACATCAGCCCATAAGAGGATAAACCCCATTGACAATTCAAACCTCTCATAGACCGGCTCTCCCTTGATTCCACACATCATATCACATAACTTTTTTTGATGCATTAGAAGCTGTGGCTACGGTTCTTAAATTCTACCAGATTTCAAGAGCTCAAGTCACTCGCTTTGCCTAGCAAGTTCCATTTCACCGAGGGCACACAGTTTCATGATTTCGCCATATTCGTCAATCGACATCACCACAAACGCCCCTCTTCCATTTTTTGTGAGTATTACCGGCTCACCTTTGCCGCATTCTTTCAAGACCTTGTTGTAAGCTCGAAGATCAGAAACCGGTTTAACTGTTGTTGCTGTCATAAAGTTCTCCCCTTTTTATTTTACTTAAAATTTTACTTAAACAACTACGAATACATACGAATGTGTTAAGTAGGGAACCACTCTTTGCAAAAGTTAATGGTATATACTTGAAAGTATATACCATATTTAAAGCTTTTGGATTACCATTCTTTATATGAATACCGTGTTTTATGCAGTTCTGTCATTAGAAAGCAATTACAATTGATTGAATAATTTATCAAACAAAATTTTATTGCGTTGTTTTGAATCTTGAATTAACTTCGTATAGGGTATAATTTCAACTAAAGCCTTATAATTATCAAGATATTTGTAAAAACCCATGCTGTCAGGACTTGCTTTAAAATCAAAGACTTTTGCATACTTCTTGACTTTATCTTCGATATCACACAAGATAT
>JAITVH010000069.1 GCA_031285905.1 Prevotella sp. | reverse complement strand
AATACTAACTATTACTTAATTAACTACTTAAATGGACATGGGATATTTTATAAAAGATAAAGAGAATATAGCGAAAGTGACCGAACCTCTCAGGGTTTCATTATCCGATAATCCGAATTTTATACAGTTCGAGAGTACCACCAAGCCGGATGACAACACGACAATAATCACTTTTATGGTGCTGGAGAATATCACTCCCGACAAAAATTTCACCATTACATTTACTGAGGAAGAAACGAACCTGGTGCATGAATTTACAGGTACAACAGACAAAAACGAGGTCAATGACACAGTATACTTTGTAGATGTTAATAGTCCGGCAACTACAGCTAACAACCTGCGCGAACGCCTCCTTAAAGACACATTTTTTTTCTACCAACTTCAACATCAGCCCTCCATTTACATTATACAGCTATAACGGAGAGTTGGTCGAGAACCGCTTTATTTCACTCGAGCCTAAAGGAAGAGGGAGCCAATACACTTTTACTTATAAATTACCTGCAAACAGCATATTCTATTTTCTGACAAGCAGATTTGATGAAAATCAGGACAATGACTCTATCAGGCAGGATGCAACCGATTGTGAAATACAGCTCGAAGTATATGAAAATAATGGCATATTTTTAGGAATGAACGATAAACCCGAACAAGCCTACCAAAGCGGAGGAATGTATTATAACGGAGCCCTCAACAAATTGGGCACACACATAGCCTCACTGTCGAAAAGATATTATGGCCAGCCTTTATGGTTCAATCTCAACTCGATAAAAAAAGCCGGGTATTCAACCGCTTTTCTATCCGGTGAGGGATGGTGCGATGCCGGAACGATGAAGAATATACGCGTCATGGCAAGCCGCTATTCGGACGGCAGAAAAGAAACCTTCCACCTGTCCGATACACTCTATCAGATAACCGGATATGGCCGCACACTGGAAGAAAACGACCTGTCCGGCTACATTTTCGATACTGCCCTCCAAAATACAATATCGCCCCTGACTACACAACCTCAAGTTTTCCACATCAAAGGGCAGAGCCAGTATTTCAACTTTATACTGTCCGATTCGCAACACGAAACATCATACGCCAAAAACGAACTTGCTGTTACCTACAAGTTATTCACCACAAGTAATAGGACAATAACTGAAGTAACAGATCACAAGCAGAAGCTTAACAAATTTGAAATGGTAAATACCATACGGTTGGATATTGGCAGGCTGATCGACGAATATCCTAATGTGGGCTATGTAGAAGCATATCTGTCGTGGCGGCTGGAAACAGAACCCTCGCAAGAAGAGCAATACCGGATTGTGAGCCACCCACTGCGCTTCCAGATACTATCCGAATGTCTGCACAAGGTAAATGATTTTGCTTTTCTCAACCGTCTGGGCGGATGGAGCAGCTTCAACTTTGCAGGCACTGAAAAAACAGATTTCAAGGCTTCTGCTACTACCAACTATAAAACCCATACGCCGGATAAACTCATAAGCAGTGAGATAGAAAGTGTGTACAACAAATCGGTAACCGAGCAATTCTCGGCCGAAACAATGCCCGTCACCAAAGAGGTATGCGACTGGCTGAAAGAACTCAGCACATCCCGGGCTGTGTACGAACTGTCTACAAAACGGTACGTCATTGTGGATGAACTGAATATAAAACATGATACGAAAGACGAGCTTTTCCGCCTCGAAATGAAATATCATTACAGCGATGCATACAATGCAAGAATAGAGTAATCTACTTGACTAAGGTTCTGTACTTGTCAAGCGTTAGCTTCCTGTGCATTAGTTTCCAAGGCGGGTTACCTGTCCAGTGAAGGCGGCGTAGATGCAAATGGGCAAAGCCGTTGATTTGCATCAGCCGACAAGCTGTTGACAGGTCGCCGGGAAACGAAGCACTAGCCTTTTGCTTCCTTTTGTGCAATGACAAAAGGAAGGGCAAGCCCGGGAGGGCGCGACAGTAAAAACTAAATGATAAACATCTAATTATAAGATTAATTCTAGAAAAACGATAGAAACAAAGACGCGAATATGAAAGTCACAACGGTATTTAAAAGAAACATGGACGCATTTATAAAAGATTCCCGGTACATTGTCAATAAGGGTTCGACACGTTCGTCAAAAACGTATAGCATCCTGCAAGTACTGTGTACTATAGCTGAATATACTCCTACTCCACTCACCATCTCCATTGTGTCCGAATCGATGCCGCACCTGAAGAGAGGTTGCATACGCGACTTCAAAGACATACTTCAGAAGGAGGAAAAGTGGGATGTACAGTACTGGAATGCTACGGATAAAACCTACAAATGGAATAATTGCCTCATCGAGTTTTTCTCTGTAGACAATGCCGGAAAAGTGCATGGCCCCAGCCGCGATATCCTGTACATCAACGAATGTATCAATATCAAATACGAAATATACCGTCAACTGGCTATCCGTACCACACAGTCCATCTTCCTGGACTGTAATCCCAGCCATAGCTTCTGGCTCGATGAAAAGATATTATCCCAGGATGACAGGGCGATTCTTATACATTCCACTTACAAAGACAATGAGTATCTGAACACCACCCAGGTGGAAGAAATAGAGTCGAACAAGAATGATAAAGACTGGTGGCTGGTATACGGCGAAGGGCTGACAGGTACACGACAAGGCTTGGTAATCCGCAACTGGGATATAGTGACTAAGATGCCCGATGAGTACAAAAAGCACTGGATAGGCATCGACTTTGGTTTTACCAATGACCCTACTGCCATCGTAGATATCCGGCTGCATGAGGGAGAATTGTGGATAGATGAATTGCTGTACAAGAAAGAGTATGACAATCCGATGATAGCCAATGTACTCTCTCAATGCGGTATTCCCTCCGACACCCCTATTGTAGCCGACAGCGCCGAGCCCAAGAGCATCAAGGAGATATCATCTTACGGCTGGAAGGTAGAAGCTGCCCAAAAAGGCAGGGACAGTATCAATACCGGCCTGTCAGTACTGAACCGGTACAAAAAGCATATCACCCGGCGCAGCGTCAATATCATTGACGAATACCGCAATTACCGCTGGCGCACTGATCCGTCCGGCGATTCGATGAATATCCCCATCGACAGCTACAACCATAGCATAGATGCACAACGCTATGTCTGCCTCAACAACCTGCTGGAGAAGAATAAAGGAGTTACTTATTCGGTGATAAAGGGGAGGAAGTGAAAGAGATAATTCTTCACATTGTAAAAACGGGTATTGAGTCTATTAACTTTTGAAGATTCCCTGTTCCCTTATCAAATTCAGGATATACCTCCTGAATATATTGAAGATATTCACCCCACATTACGTTATAGATTTTTATCTTACGCATTACATCTAAATATTGTTGTTTTGAGAGAGTTAAAGGAAGTAAGACAGATATGTCCACATCTAAAATTATGATATCCTCACTATTGTCAAAATATGGCATATTAGAAAAACGTTTTGGCAGAATACGTGGCTTAGCTATTTGTTTATAAATAACTGTATGTAATTTTGTCCTTTGTTCTTTTTCTATTAATGTGAACGAATCTAACATATCTAAAAATTTATTAAGAGTTCCAATAGTATCATTCGGAGAATATGTTTCGTGGACTCTATAGTCTTGTTCTAAAAAACGGATTACCTCATCCTTATCATATGTTACAAGTCCATTTCTTAATCCAAAATCCAAATCATATTGTATACCAGAAAGATACAACTCCTTAAATTTATCAAAAGAGCCAAATTCAGAAACAACGAATTCCCCAAAAGGATATAATTGTCCCTCATCGTTATTTTTAATCATGAATATTTGATTATTCTTCACAATTCCAGGATATTTTTGAAAAGGTAAGGATAATCTGTCTATATATAAATAAAAAACGCTATCTGCCACAAAAAACAAATTTCTAATAATATTATTCATTTCCATATAATTAAGGCTTATTTCTCCATCATTATATTTACCGGTTTTTTGATAAAAGACATACTCTTTCCCATTGTATTCTGCCTTAAAATATGTATCAGATGAAACGAAGGATTTTATAATAGACTCTTTAAACTCCGAAGGAGAATATTTAACTATAGGGATAAACTTAGTGGAAAAATTATTTTGAGAAAATATAAATAGCGAGTTTAGAACCAGCAAAGCAAGTAAGATTCTTTTCATTATTGAGGTTATTTTGGTATGTCTGCTACAATATTAATAATAAAATACAAATTCCCCCAATTTTATTAAAAAAATATGCCACACTATATTAGCGTGGCATATCAGGTCGTGTATTTAATTAAGGTGGACTAGAATACGACTTCGCCGATATCGACCGTAGCTTCATCTTCGGTCAATTGAACGATAATCGTCTCCTTAGTTTCATTCTTGGTTCCGTAGTATTTATATATATCCAGATAAGCAGTCGTAGTACCAATCAGTGTTTGCTCCCTCGTGCCGAAATAGTTGGCCTGGATAATATATTTGCCTTTTGCAGCTTTTTTCAGCTGGAATACTTCGGGCCCGTAACCTTCCGTCAGATCATCCGAGATGAGGCCACCCAACTTAGTCCGCTGGTTCTTATAGAAGCATTTTTCACCGTTCGGATCAGTTACCCACAAGTCCATATCGCTATTGTCGGTGTCCCAGTTGAGCACAATGCGTATATCTACCGGCATATTGGATATGATGCGCTGATCTATCTTACTCAAGTCCAGCTTCACACCCTTGAACTTTGCCTTGGCTATCGTATTGTTTATCTCATCAATGGCAAAAAGCTCGATCGTCCTGAAACGCCTGTCCCATTCCTGTTCCAGAATCTTATACATTATATCCACAGCTTCCTGATACTGTCCGTTATCAGCATATGCCAATCCCAGATCGCGGTATGATTGCGGTTCCTCAGGGCGCAGGCGTAGTACATCTTTCAACATAATGATGGCATATTCGGAATACCCCAATTGTTTCAGTCTGTAAGCCAATACCCTGAGCACACGGTAATCTTCCATTTTCAGCTCGGCAAGATTAGACAGGATGATAAATGCCTGATCCTTCAATCCTCTTTCTTCAAATAGTTTCGATACTTCGAGATAGAAAGAAGGAGCCATTTTGTATTGTTCTTTCAGTTCGAGGTAAGTAGTATATAGTTCTTTATTGGCTACCGATCTCAATATTTCCATATAAGATGCATCAGGTTCCCATGTTTTTACTTTTATATTACTTTCTTCGCCATCTATTTCAGAAGCAGAGATAAACAAATCCAGACTTTCCAAATCTGAGTCTTCTGCAACTATAACACTGGACACCCTGCCTGCCAATGCATTGGATAGATCAGTAGCAGGAACTTTTAATTCATTTACATTCACTGTAATTATCGCGCCGGTAAGCGTAACCTTTTTCTGCCGTCCTGTTCCCGTTACCACTACTTCCTCGAGAGTATCTCCATTATCACCATCGGTTTCGGTTACTTTTTTCTGAGGCCCTAAACCCGTTATTATTAATCTTTTCTGAGGCCCTAAACCCGTTACAACGACTTCATCCAACATCGTATTTTCGGCGGCTTTCATCCCTATATCAAGTGTGCGGCTTTCGGTAACTTCCTTTTCTTGTTGTTCAAAACCAATATAGGTAAAAACTAATACATCTCCCGGATTTGCCTTCATAGAGTATTGTCCATTGACATTCGTGGCTGCTCCAAAACCCGGTTTACTCTTAACTACCACTGTAGCTCCAGGTAATGGATCATTATTGGCGGCATCCCTGATTACACCCTGTATCAGGATACTACCCCTACCGCCGGTAATCAAACGATCCGGTGCAGAACTTGTACGCGAAGTACGGCTGACCTGTACAACCTTCTTTTCTTTTTCCTCTGATGTGACATAATCAGGATCCCACCATTTCTTTCTTCCTTCAAATTGGTTTAGCACATGGTTGAGGCGGTATTCATTGGTTTTCTGCCTCTGATCCTTCTTCCATTGCACCTGTCTGTTATATTCTTCCAACAATTCTTCGGGCGGAGTGATTCCATGCTCTACATAGTCGCGCACGTCATCGAGCACGATAAGGGATGTATTACGGGTAACGATGTTATAGTCGCGTCCCGTTTTCTCTATCTCTCCTTTGTTCTGCTCATACATCATATCCAGTTCGGAAATGTATTTGGCAGCCCATACCCGTTCTACAATGTTTCCATAGTCTACAGCGTCTTTAGCATCGATCGTAAGCGTTTTTTCATACAGAACATCTGCGCCCGTGCCAAACCTGAGTGTAATCGTAGCCTTGTCTCCTATCAGTCTTCCTGCCATCGAAAAGCCCTTCTTCAGGTCGATAATCGCACCCGAAGTTGTTAGCTTCAGTATTTCACTTTTCTTATAATCGGCAGCAATAAGCCTCAGTTTTTCATTCGTGAGGTTATCAATGGCATCTTTTGTATTTTGCTGCATCAGGTTGATAAATATACCGCCTGTCACCGTCGAAATATGGCACAGCATATTATAATCGGCGCTCAGCGATGAATTGACAGTCGTCACAGGAATCGTTCCCGGCACAGGCACCACTTTACCAAAGTTATTCAATCCATCAGTAAACAGTAGTATTTCGTCGGCTTTCACTTTCGCAAAGTTGAGGTTGCCCAACTGTGTTGCCCCGTCATAACTCATAGTAGCCAACGTTTCCTCCAACTTGCTCCAGTCACCGTTTTTAATATCGAATGACTGAGCCTTAGCCTCTACACAATTGAATGTATATAGATTAATGGAAAAATCGCCGATGCGTTTGAAATAAGCATCCAGCAACTCGCTTTCGAGCTTGAAATTGCGGTTACTCATCGATGACGACACATCCCAATACAAGGCTATTTGTTTCGGTAACTTTTTTGCCGACTGTGCTACTTCAGGAAACAATTGTGTATAGAATACCGTTTGCCCACTTATCTTTCCCTTTTCGGCATAGAGCTGTATATCATTTCTTACAGGGATGGAAAATACAATCTGTCCTTTTGCCGGAAAATCCTTTGCCGAATATGAGGCTGCATAGCCATCACCCGATTTACTAAAAGCAAATTCACCCCAAGGAGTCTGGTCTATATGTGGCGTCTGTCCGCTTGCAAAAACCGAAAGGTCGAGGCTGAAATTGTCCAGCACATCGCGGTATTCTATCGGCAGAAAGAACCGGAAACTTCCATTATCGGGTGTAAGTTCCTGCTCATAAGCGATCACTATGCGACGTGTACCGTCGGCAGGCAAAGGATATACCCGCGTGCGGAAATTATTCCCTGCGGTTTTCTCCAGTAAGCCCGGATCAATTTTACGACGGATGGTCGATTCAAAAGCTTTCTGCCCTTTAGCCTTATCTACTACAACACCCTCACGCAGTTTTCCATTGATATCGAGTGCATAACGCGATATGTTTTGCCCATCGGCAAGGGGAAACTGCAACTCACCTTCCAGTATTCGGTGATTGGGATTATGGAATGTCATATCCACTGTGGTGACTGCCAACGAGCCGACCACTTTCACTTCTATCTTTACATCGGATATGCGAACAGGCTTTTCGTCATTGTTCAGGTTCTTTACATCTATAAACGGAGAGCGCTGATTTTGTGCCCATCCGGACATAACGAATACAAGAAAAAGCAGTATTGGGAGAGTTCTTTTCATAGTATTCCAGATTTTGTGATTTTCGTTAGGTTAACTTATTTTACAAATATAAGATTCTTTTGTTAAATCTATTTCAAGAGTGCTTTTATTTCTTCATTTTCTTTTTGTGTATATCAATAAAAAAACTGTTTCGATACCGAAACAGCCTCTCATTCATATATTTTCCCTTATCTTTATTCAAAATAAATCATCGCTCACATTTTACTTTTTCAACGATTCAAGAATTTCCTCTCTTGATCCATTAAGCATCTCTTCTACATTTTCTTCGCCGGTAGCCTCAAGGTGCAAATTAATATCATTTACATTTTTTAAGACATTACTATAATATCCTTCTGCAAAGCCCTTTGCCACAAATTCTTCCTTGGTGAGGTTAAATTTCATACGGTTATTTTCCACTACCATATTCTCGAAAAGTAAGATTGTTAAATCTTTCAGAAATGCTTTCTGGTCATCATTCAGGCTATCCAAAACAACCCCATAAATAGGATGATATTCTTTATAATAATCTACTTTTGATGAACTACTATTGCAAGCAATCATTGTAATTAACAAGAAAGATAAAAATAAGGCTAGATATTTCATATTTGCAAATTTTTAATAAACCATCGCTCACATTTTACTTTTTAAGCGACTCCAGTATTTCCTCCCTTGATTTATTAAGCATCTCTTCTGCATTTTCTTGCGATGAACTAAAATAAGCATTAAGCTCCTCTATATTTTTTTCGATATGTTTGTAGTATTTCTCATTAAAACCTTTTTCTATAAATTCCTTTTTAGACAAATTAAATTTTATAAGATTGTCCTCTACTGTCATATTATCATACATAACTAATATCAAATCTCTTAGAAATGCTTTTTGCCCTTCGGGCATAATACTATCTGAGACAAAACTAAAATCATGATAATCTTTATAATAATCCACTTTTGATGAATTGCTGTTACAAGCAATCATTGTAATTAAAAGGAAAGATAAAAATAGGGCTAGATATTTCATATTTGCAAATTTCAAGTTTTAACATAATATAATATTTACAAATATAAATACAATTACCAGAATATAGAATTTTATATGTGCGTTTTTCAAGAGGCTGTTCAAAATACTAGAACAGCCTCTCAATTCAACAATTAAATATTATTCTTAACGATATCGAAATGACCAATTTGCCATTCCTCCGTTGCTATCCGTGGTTTTAAATGAAATGTTACCATAAGTATTATTTGCAGCCAATGGCACCTCTATTTATGTCCAGCCTGAGATGCTGTTTTAATACCTCCAAAAACATTTGTCTGGCAATTATAAGTAGCTACTAATGCTACATTCGTCCAGCAAGAGAATACAACAGAAATAGCTCCACTAGGTATCCAAAGAGATATTGTGGTTGCCAATGAATCACTTGTTATAAGCTGTCCCGAATATTTAATCGGATTTCCGGAGCCATCCTTTCCTGATCCCGGATAACCGCTACTACCTGCACTACCGCTAAAATCATCGTCCCATTCAAAACCGCTCCCCCAGTTATACTCATCTCCGGAGCCCCAGACTTCTACCGGATCCACATCTCCTCTGCATATATCACAGACCTGATCACCGGAACATGTACATCCTGAGCCATTACCAGACGCTGCATTCAAGTGGATTGGATGCAATGATGTAATTTTTCTTAAATTTAAATTGTTAACTTTTTTCATAATAAAAGTATCTTTTATTGTTTCTATAGAAAATATTTATTTTTCCAATGGCTTCCGCTCTACAGTTTGACAGAAGCATCAGAGTGTAATTACCTATATAGATAAATTCAAAAATAAAAAATGCAGTTTTAGTGAGATAAAATATATTTTTAACAAAAAAAGGATACGCAATTTCGCATATCCCTTCTTATAATCAACCTATTAATATTATACCATATGGAAAAATTTAACAGAATAAGATTTAAAAAATAATATTATTTTACACATAAATCCTCCTTTATATGTAAAAAATCCGGGCTAATCAGGAAACTTTCTTCCTGTATTAGTCCGGTATATTATAAATCTTCTTAAAAATCGGATTATACCAGCGATTCCAGATAGTGAAGGAAATCCTTGCTTGCCCAGTTACCACTGTATAACTGCCCATTGACAAAGAACATAGGAGTGCCTTCCACCCCCATCTCTTCACCTGAAGAATAGTCGTTTTCTATTTTCTCTAAAATTTCATCTTTACCAAAATCTTTTTCAAAACGGGGAATATCCAGCCCAATCCCTTTA
>JAITVH010000061.1 GCA_031285905.1 Prevotella sp. | reverse complement strand
TTATTCCTTGCTTCTCCAATCGCATGGAAAGGGACATTGGCTCAGTATGCAGGACGGTTGCACAGGGAATATCCCGGCAAACAGGATGTAATTGTTTATGATTATGTGGATATTCACATCCCGGTTTTGGAAAGGATGTATCACAAACGGCTAACCGGTTATGCCCAAATCGGTTACAATACGTTATCTTCAAAGAATGAACCGGATAACGTCAGTATGATTTACGACAGCGACACCTTTGTACCGGCTATAAAAACCGATTTCACAGATGCAAAGAAAGAGATTCTGATAGTCAGTCCATATATTCGTAAAAAACAGATTAACACGGTATTGGAATGGTTGAAAGTACCTTTGCAAGCACAGCTACCAATCACCATTATTACCCGCCCAATAGAATCATACAAGGAGCAAGAGCAGATAAGAAAGTGTATTGAACTGCTCCAATCCAAATTAACCGTCATACAAAAGCCGGATACCTATCAGAAATTCATCATAATAGATAACCGTCTTGTTTGGTATGGTGGTATCAACCTCTTTGATGTTGGCAATCCAGATGATACTATTATGCGATTGGAATCAAGAGAATTGGTTGCGGAATTAGAAACTTATATCAAGTAGAGATTGTGGCATTTTCCACTTTCTTTATGAGAATGGTATGGAAATCGAAGATTTATATGTAAGTTTGCTCTCGCAAGTCGTTCTTTGTACATCATGCAAAATGAAGTGATAAACAGAAAGTTGCTCGTTTCTAAATCGTTACCTGTCGAAAAAATATTGCTCGTAACTTATTGGTTATCAGTTGAAAATGCAGATTCCTATGTCTTGCAATATAAATAATTATAACAACAAATGTTGCAAAAAGTTGTGAATAATTGTAAAATATATTCCGGTTTTTTGATCATTGGCTTGAAAACCGTGCTCCAAACAACTCGCAGGTAAAACCTACTTCTCCTTATAATAAATCATATTTATTTGTGTACTGTCGATATGTACTTATACATAGAGCCTTACTTCATACGAAAGAGGTACGGTATCTAAGTTAACTATGCTTAAAAAAATAGTTAATTATTTTCAATTATCCCTTGATGATATAATCAACAAAGAATTAAATAGGGAAATGTTGCAAAAGCTATCGGATCAAGAAAATGAACCTCGTGTATTGTTGATGTTTCCGCTACAGACGACTATGGGCATTTCAACTCCGGCAATTGGGGAAAACTCGGAAGATTGTCACTCTCTATTAATTTCTTACAGGAAGAACACGGTAGTTATTACTGCGGACAGGTAGACAGAGAGTCTATGGAGCCTACTCTATTATATAGAGATTGGATTATATTTCGGTTGCTATCTCCCAACAAATGGAGCAATATAAAGAGTGATAATATATACTTCATTACCTTATCACGATCTCACAGAATAGGATGTGATTTTATTTTACGTGTAGGAAATCTTCCCTTACAGGAGTGAAGCAGTCAATCACAGCGCCTTGCTCTATACATATCAGCCCGTGAGAAACTCCGGATGGGATAAAGAAACCATCTCCTTTTACCAGAGTTTGCTTTTCTCCGCCTATTGTTACTTCAAATATACCACTTTCTATATAGGAACTCTGTACATGTGGATGACTATGCATATCGCCCACAGCTCCTTTTTCAAAACTTACCTTGACCAGCATAAGGCTATTGTCATACCCCAATATCTGACGAGTAACACCTTTTCCTACTTCTTCTATAAGAATCTCTTTGCCGGATAAGAATACATCACTTTGATTCATATTTTACTTATTTTTCAAGCACTACGATGTTCATCACTACACTTTGCAAAGGTCTGTCTTTGGCATTGGTTTTTACCTTCTGTATTTTATCCACCACATCCATTCCTTCCACCACTTCGCCGAACACTGTATATTTTCCATCCAGATGAGGAGTGCCTCCTTTGGTCTGGTAATACTCACGCTGTGCTGCGGTAAATTGGGTTTCGGATTTCCTTTCCTCAGCTTCTTCCTCTGCCTGTTCTGCCCATTGAGTCCTCAGTTCGGTAATAGCAGTTCGGTTGCTGTCTCTGTAAAGAGCTTTTATCGTATCCATATTAGCTGATTGCAGGCGACTGTAGATACTTTTCTTCAAATCTTCGAAACGCATTTTTTCTATCTCATCCAGCTTTTCATCAAAAACCAGCTTACCTGTTACAATATAGAATTGCGAAGCATCGGAAACCCATGTAGGGTTCACGTCGTCGCCCCAGCGGGCAGCAGCCAATGCTCCACGCTTGTGGTAGAGTTCAGGATACTTTATCTCAGCAGGGATAGTATCTCTCATCTTCTCGTCTTCCACAAATGTAGTGTCAGAAGCATTGCGGGTGGCAGGATTTCCTCCCTGAATCATAAACTCTTCGATCACCCGGTGAAAGGTAAGGTCTTTATAAAAACCTTCTTCTGCTTTCTTTATAAAATTATCACGATGTCCCGGGGTTTCGTTATAAAGTTTTACTTTAATGTTGCCATAGTTGGTTTGAATCACCAGAATAGGTTCTTTAGGCTTATTGCTGCACATGGATGTTGTTAATATAATTAGGGTTAGAAATAATAGCTTCTTCATATTGATGAACTTATATATTTACTTTAGAGTTATTTAGTTTCTGCAATAAAGAATCTGTTGTAATAGTTTTTTACAGATGACATTGGCTTTACTGTATCGAACCCCAGCATGTAAGCTTTCCTTTTCAATTCGGGTTCTTTATCAAATATTTCGACATCTCCTGTTCTGAACCGTAAGATGAAATACTCTTCCTTGTCATTATTCATCCTTTTGCCGACTAATATCCTCTTATTAAATGTCATTTCCGTTATGCCGGATAAAACCAGCTTACTTCCATTCCCATCCGAAGAGGATTTTATATCCTCAATTCCCGATTCATCTTCTATTTCCCATTCTTTTGATTTGTCAATCGAAGTAACAGAATAAGGATAAATCAAAGGTGCACGGTAGAAGTTCTTTCCTCCGGCATATGTCATATAGTTCTCAGGAATAGGTTTTCCGGCAGGCTGAAGGCTTTTTATACTATCAAAAAACGGTGTTTCGGAAAAACCTCTGATTATTTCTATCGAAAAATAGTCTGATTCTTTTTCTAAGGAATCTACAATAGATATTGTATCATAGTTTTTGATAATATCCACTCCTTTTACAATGAGATAGGCTCCACATCCTGAGCTGATGAAGAAAAATACAATTGTTACTATACATCCAGCATTACGGCTACTTTTGTTATTCCAGCGAATCAATACCCATACGACGCCAACGGGTATGATAATCACAGAAATGAGTGCCAGAACAAGTACAGCCAGACTTTCGAATATCATTATTTTTTATTTGCTATATATCACAAATGTAGTGAAATGTTGGCAGACTGTCTTTTGAAAAGGATAAATTATTAGTCTCTTACCTTAAAGATAATAGAGTCAGAAGTTACATCTTCATCCGATTTGTATTTTGCCTGAATGCGAAGCAGGTGGTATTTGTAGAACAAGTCCTCGCTCAATTTGTCAGGACTGGCTATTGAGTCTAATATTTTCAACGCACTGTCGGGAAACTGTTGAGTAACTTTTTCGGCATGATTTAATATATCATTGTAAAGGGGACTTTTGCTGCAAGAGAAAAATAAAAGCAAGACACAAAGTGTGTAAAGAATGTGTTTTATTGATAATCTGGGGTTTATTACAAATATAAGGGAAAAAAATGTGTTAAAAAAATAATATTAGTCAGTTTTATGTTATAATCCGGCTTTATTTCAGGGCAAATTATCTAAGTTATTTGCAATCAGAAGAGCATAGAGGACTCCATATAATATAATCCAACAATAAAAGACTTTCATCTTTTTTTTCTGAATTTATCTATAGTATATCAATGTGCCAATCAGCTAATATGCCAATGATATAAATAAAGAGGTTTGCGACCTTATATAGATAAAAAATGATGTTGGATGTATTTTCTGAAAGAAAGTAGGGGCGAATAAATATTCGCCCGCAATTGAACATCGGGCGAATGTTGATTGACTCGTATTCACTTCGTCGATTTACAATTCGCTCCTACAGAAAAAAGCAAGAATTAATAAACCATAAAAAGAAAAAAGATGAAGTATTCAGAAAAACTGGTAGACAAGATTGTCAGACTGATAGAAGGCGATTCGTATTCCATTACGGAGATATGCGAAGTAGTGAAAATAAACCGGAAAACATTCTATGAATGGAGAGATACCAAGCCCGAGTTCAGAAAAGCGATCGAGGAAGCCGAAGAACGGCGTGACGAAGAACTGATGATTATGGCTAGAAGGTCACTGCGTCGTAAACTGGAAGGCTATACCCTGAGGGAGACCAAAAGGGAATATGTGCCTGCTGTGAGTAATCCGCAGCATTTCATCCTGACAAAAGAGGTGGTCAAAGAAAAAGAATATCCGGCTGACACGGCAGCGATTAAAATGATGCTGGATCGTAGCGACAGACGCAAGAAAGAAAAAGAAGAACTGCAAATAAAAGAGCCGAAACCATGGATCATAGAGACTACCGATCCTGAGTTGGGCACTGTAATGAGGCAAGCCATAGAGAGATTGCAGACATGGAAAAAGCCGGGATAAGAATGTTACTTCTGTTACTTTTTAGTTAAAATAAACATCTATCCTTAAAATGAAATATTGGAAAGCCTCTTTTTGAAAAAAGATAAATAAATCATTTCAAAATAATTTGTCTTTTATTATTTAGCAAAATATGTTAGATTTGCATTAATAAAAAATAAATGATGGTAAAATACGGAAGAATACTCCTCAAGCTAAGCGGAGAATCCCTGATGGGAGGACAACAATATGGAATTGATGTTGATCGTCTGAATGAATATGCCGCCCAGATAAAAGCTGTGGCCGATATGGGGGTGCAAATAAGTATTGTCATAGGAGGAGGAAATATATTTCGTGGATTAAGTGGTGCTTCTAAAGGATATGATCGTGTGAAAGGCGACCAGATGGGGATGCTTGCCACTGTAATCAACAGCCTTGCCCTAAGTTCTGCACTAGTGGCAATGGGGCAGAAAGCGCGTGTGCTTACTGCCATCCGCATGGAGCCTATCGGTGAAATTTACAGCAAGTGGAAGGCTATTGAAGCAATGGATAACGGCGAAGTGGCAATTCTATCCTGCGGCACAGGAAATCCATTTTTTACAACTGATACAGGCTCTTCGTTAAGAGGAATAGAAATAGAAGCCGATGTGATGCTCAAAGGAACGCGTGTAGATGGGGTTTATACAGCCGATCCTGAGAAAGACCCTACCGCCGTTAAATTCGATTCCATATCATACGATGAAGTATATGAGCGCGGATTGAAAGTCATGGATATGACGGCTACTGTAATGTGTAAAGAAAACAATCTGCCTATAGTAGTGTTCGATATGGATACCCCCGGCAATCTGGAGAGGCTAATAAAAGGAGAAAAGATAGGAACTTATGTTCATGCATAAATAGATAAATAAGTAAAAACCAAATAGAAGAAAAGATATGGCAGTAGACCTGAAACAAATCGAACAAAAAGCAGAAGATAAGATGAAGTCTTCGCTTGAGTATCTGGATGAATCTCTGGCGCATATCCGTGCAGGAAAAGCAAACCCCCGCATACTAGACGGGATTAAGCTCGACTATTACGGATCGTTAACTCCCCTTAGTGGTGTGGCTTCGGTAAGTACGCCCGATGCACGCACAATCATAGTGCAGCCTTGGGAAAAACAAATGTTGAAAGATGTAGAGAAAGCCATTCTCAATTCGGATGTGGGTATTACACCTGATAATAACGGGGAAGTGATCAGACTTTCAATCCCTCCATTGACGGAAGAACGCCGTAAACAACTGGTAAAACAGTCGAAACAAGAGGCTGAAGAAGCTAAAGTTAGTGTGCGTAATGCCCGTCGTGATGCGATAGATGCTTTCAAGAAATCGGTAAAAGATGGCGTGGCAGAGGATGTTGCTAAAGATGCTGAAGCCGACATGCAAAAACTCCACGACAAATACATCAAGAAGATTGATGAAATGTTTGCCGATAAAGAAAAAGAAATATTGACAGTGTAATTAGCCAATTTGAAAATTCGGAAATTAGTAAATGATTAAGTTATTATAATTTTCTCATTTGCCAATTTCCGAATTTGCTTATTAGTATATGAAAGGTCTGGTAATTAAAAATACAGGTAGCTGGTATCTTGTCCGTACCGATGATGGGAGGGATATAGAATGCAAGGTAAAAGGCAATTTTCGGTTGAAAGGCTTGCGGACTACAAATCCTATTGCAGTAGGCGACAGGGTTGTTATAGTAGAAAACAACGAAGGAACTGCCCTTATAACTGAAATAGAAAACCGCAGAAATTATATTATACGCCGTTCTACTAACCTGTCGAAGCAGGCTCATATACTAGCAGCCAATATAGACCTGTGTTTCCTTATAGTTACTATAGATCAACCTGTCACTTCTACGGTATTTATCGACCGTTTTCTGGCTGCTGCCGAAGCATACCGGGTACCTGTAAATCTGATCTTCAACAAAATAGACATCTATACCGAAGACGAAACAGAATATATGAATGCTTTGGCTGGTATGTATGATTATATCGGCTATCCCTCTATCAGGATTTCGGTATTGAATAATGTAGGTATTGAAGTCTTACAAAAGAAAATTGAAGGGAAAGTGACCCTGTTTTCCGGCCATTCGGGTGTAGGTAAATCCACTCTGATAAATGCCCTTATCCCTGATGCAAGCTTAAAGACAGGATCTATATCGGGCTATCACGGCAAAGGGATGCATACCACTACTTTCTCGGAAATGATAGAGTTACCGCAAGGCGGATTTATTATCGATACTCCCGGGATAAAAGGCTTTGGAACCGTAGATATGGAAAAAAACGAGATCTTCCACTTCTTCCCCGAGATCTTCCACTTTTCCAAAGATTGCCGTTTCAATAATTGTATCCATATCAACGAGCCGGACTGTGCCGTACGCGATGCGGTAGAAAAGCATTATATAAGTGAAAGCCGTTATAAATCATACCTGAGTATGATGGAAGAAGAAATAGATGAAAAATACAGAAAATAAAGGTTCTTTTAAGATAAGGTTTAACCTGAAATCATTCATTGTCTTTTTTGCGATATTGCTGATTGAGGTTTTTATTGCTATATTTGTTAACGATAGCTTTATACGTCCTTATGGCGGTGATATACTGGTTGTAATGCTGATGTATTATTTCGTAAAGTCTTTCGTCAGCACAAAATCAGTTTATATTGTTATAAGTGTTGTTTTATTTGCTTATCTGATAGAAATAGGGCAGTATTTAAAATTGGTGGAAGTTCTTGGTTTACAGGGTAATCCTGTGATGCGTACTATTATCGGTTCCTCATTTAGTTGGGGCGATATTATTTGCTATACGATAGGAGGTTTGATTTGTTACTTAATAGATAGAAAACATGTTACACCATAGAAAGAAAGATTACCTGATGCGGTTACTTGAAGAGATGTTCAAGAAACTGTTTCAAATGCTTAATCAGGAAGAGGGTATAAATAATGGCGAAAAAGCAGAAGCATTAAATGATGCCCATAAATTCTTTGCTGAGAATTTTGAAGTTTCCCGAAGCGATGCGGCTGATATACTTATCGAGAAGATTAATGATATAGAACTTCTGGAACAATATCCTAGACTGTTGTTCACAGAATATCAACTCACTTCTCAAAGTCGGGAGAATCTGATGAAGGCTTTATCTATCCTTGAATATTTACAAGATGCGGATAAAACTTATTCGTGGGAAAGAACAGTCCTCAAAGAAGATATTCTTAAAATATTAGATGAGGCCAATCCTGTAAATGAATAAGAAAAAATGATCCATCCTGCTTAGAGGACGGATCATCTATATCTTTATATTTCAACCTGAAAATCTAATCGAACATTTTCCTGAAATGATTGAATATCTTTTCTTTCACTGACTTGCTCGGCTGAAAGTTTGGAGAATTCTCTAATCCTGTCAGGGTTTCTTTTTCACTGTCGGATAATTTCTCAGGAATATAAATGCTGATATTAACCAGCAAGTCCCCTGTTCCATAGCGATTTATACTAGGTAATCCTTTGTTTTTCAAACGGAGGACTTTTCCCGGTTGTGTTCCCGGCTCTATGTTCACTTTCACCTTTCCGTCTATGGTAGGAACAACTACATTTCCCCCGAGAGCAGCAGTGGAGACACTTAGCAACAGGTTGTATACTACATCATTATCATCCCTGAATAGTTCCGCATGTTGTTCCTCTTCAATTACAACAAGCAGGTCACCATTTACGCCTCCGTGACGGGCAGCATTGCCTTTTCCGCTCATTGATAGCTGCATTCCTTCGGCAACACCGGCAGGGATGTTTATGTTTATTACTTCTTCTTCACGCACGATACCTTCTCCCACGCAGTGAGAACACTTTCTGGTAATGGTTTTTCCTTCTCCGTTACACGTTGGGCAGGTAGATTGTGTCTGCATCTGTCCCAATATAGTATTCATCACACGGGTAACCACTCCCGAGCCTTTACATGTAGAGCAGGTTTCGTATGCCGTACCACCGTCTGCACCTGTGCCTTTACAGTAAGTACATGCAACGAACTTATTTACTTTGATCTTTTTCTCTACACCGTTTGCAATATCTTTAAGCGACATTTTCACTTTTACACGGAGATCAGAACCTCTGTTGGTGCGAGGGCCGCGTTGACCGCCAAAACCACCAAATCCGCCGCCAAAATGGCCTCCGAATATATCGCCGAACTGAGAGAATATATCATCCATGGAAAATCCACCTGAATGACCGCCAAATCCACCCGGAGCCTCATGTCCATAGCGGTCGTATTTAGCTCTCTTTTGTTCGTCGCTTAATATCTCATAAGCTTCGGCAGCCTCTTTAAATTTATCTTCGGCAGTTTGATCACCCGGGTTCTTATCCGGATGGAATTGGATCGCTTTTTTTCTGTATGCCTTTTTTATTTCTTCGAAAGTAGCTGTGCGGGTTACTTCCAGTATTTCGTAATAGTCTCGTTTTGTTGCCATCAGGTTTTTCCTATCTTTTTATTTTGCTACGATTACTTTAGGGAAGCGTATCACTTTATCTCCTAACATGTAGCCCTTCTGTACACTGTCTACAATTTTGTCTTTATCTTCTTCCGACTGAGCAGGTACAGTAGTGAGAGCTTCATGTTTGTCCGTATCAAAAGGATGGCCGATAGTTTCTATTTCTTTTACTCCATGTTTGGTAAGGAAATTTATAAATTTGTTGTAGATAAGGTCAATTCCTTCTTTTACGGCATCCACATCTTCTGTCTTAGCTACATTTTCCAAGGCTCTCTCAAAGTCATCCACAACCGCTATTACATCCAGCAATACTCGTTCGCTTCCGGATTTAAGCAGATCGGCTTTTTCTTTCAGCGTACGTTTGCGATAATTATCGAACTCAGCATTCAGGCGGAGATATGAATCATTGAGATCATTGTATTTAGTCTCCCAGTCAGCCATATTGTCACCTGCCTCTGGATTTTGAAACTCTCCCGGCTGTTCATTTGTCATATTCTCAGTTTCAGGCGTTTCATCCTTTTCAAGTTCCTTATCGTTCATTTCCTCTTTCATATTTTGATATTTATTTTATTTACAGCGTCTTACAAAACAAAATAAGACAAGCCCGAGTATACAGCTTATCTAACTTATTGATTGTTGCTTATATATAGCAAAAGGCTTGCCAAAATTACATGTTTTTGACAAGCCCTGAAAAAATTATACATTAAATATCGACTGTAATATTTTCTATTTTATAGTGAAAACATTGATTCCTCCTTTCAAAATATGGGATTTGTTATCCCAGTTGAAGGTTCCGGTAATATCTTTGGGCAAAGCAATACGAGCTATTATCCCGGTGCTTCCTTGTCGGTCGAGTTTTATTTTGATCTCTCCTTCAGGATGCGGCATTGTTGCATTTACTGATTTCAATTCGCCCAAAGCGGGTTCAATAGTTGCTGTTTTAAAGTTGGGAGAGGCCGGAGTAATACCGCAAATCACAGCGAAGTAATCGTATAAAGGACTTGCACTCCATGCATGACAGTCTGAACGGGCTGGGTCAGGTTTTTCGGCAAATGTAGTTAATCCTGCTTTAATCATATCGCGCCAATAATCCAGAGAAGGATAGTACATATCGCCAAGCCCTGATGCCTTTAATGCCTGTGTAAGGTAAAAGCGGAAATAGAAAGTGACAGGTGTCAACGATTTATCATTCACCAGATTCTTCATCAATGCCGGCTTTTCTTCTTCCCCAACAGCGCCACTCAATATTGCTAATATACCTGCATGCTGGCTGTATGTTTTCTTTTCCGGCGTATCTGCAATGGCATTTTTTGCAGGGTCATAACAGAGTTTATAGGTCGATTTATTCAATTGAGCAGCTAACAGTTTATATCTTTCGGCTTCACATATTTTACCAAAGTGAGAGAATAATTGTGCTGCCTGATTGAGTGTATAAGCCAGATGGAATGAGATAACGGACGAATTGCCATTATCTGCGCCCGGAGGTACACCATTAGGGAAAGGGTCGGTATAATCGGTAAAATTCCACCATTTCATAGGACCAAGCATTCCTTTACTCTTGTCAATATTACTTTCATACCAGCTAAAAACAGCATCTATGGAAGGCAACAGTTTTTCTACAAAAGCATTATCCTGCCTGTACATCCAGTAGTCATAAATCATAGATATCCAGAACAGGGAATAAGGTGGTATGACCTGCATACGGCTGCTTGGGTAACGCCCCTGTGTCAGTCCATCAGGTACACGTGAATTATAAAAGTCGAGTATTGCCTTACGCATTAAACGATCATCACCTGCCACATGCAACGAAATCAATGCCTGTATGCGTGTATCGCCGGGATACTGCAATTGCTCATAGTACGGGCAATCGTAATACGTTTCTCCGGCACATAAGCGGGCAGTCCGCCATCCTACTTTCCATATTTCCGACATAGATTTGTCATTGGATTCAAATTGCGCTTTCTCTTCAAACGGATAACCTGTATAATAGCCGTAGAGGTCTTGCATAATTAGCGATTCGTTAGCGGTTTGTATGTCTATTTGTATATAGCGATATGTGCGCATCCACAGCGGGCTGAATTCTCTGTCAGTTCCGCCATCAGGAAGAAAGCGGTCATAATTGCCTATTACTTTCCGTCCCTCGATATCGTTTCTGTTAGCCTTTTGCATGTTATCATCCAATAACGCCTCGGTGTAGTTAAGCTGGATAGACGAACCCTTACCTTTGCTTACCAGCAATCTAGGATAAGCTGTGGTATTGTATCCCTGGTCTATCAGAATAGTTGCTTTAGTATTAGCAGGAATAGTTAACGGATTGCCTCCTTCAAGAAATTTATCAGTTACTGCAACACCTTCACTTTTTCTTATTTTTTGCATTCGCTGCATGGTCTCTTCCATCAATGGAATATTGCGGGGAGTAAGGTGCCAGAGATTGTCTGTTCCGACTGTATACGGGCTTGGAGCTGTCACACCTTGTGGATGCAACCATTTACTGTCATCATATCCCAACAATTCCCATCCCCAGGGATATTGTGAAGCATCGACCTGATCGCCCGGCCCGATTACCATATAAGCATGGAGGCGGGCTCCATTATCGGTAGAACACGGTGAGTAAGACTTATTTTGAATAACCTTCCAACTGCCATCGGTATTTACTATTTGTTCCTGATCGCTGTTTCCCTGTACTACAAATGCCGTCTGATTCGATATCTGGGCAACAGGGGCAAGTGTTCCCATATTCCAAACAGTCGAGGCTATTATATTTTCTCCGGCTTTCAGATATGGTGCAATATCCACTGTTTCGAAATACCAGTTCATCAGATCGCCCCTTGCAGGGCCAAAACAGACAGACTTTCCATTGACAAACAAGCGATAACGGTTGTCGGCAGATATATGTATAATAAATTTATTCGGAATTTTTTCCAAACTGAACCTTTTGCGGAAATGATAGATGCCATAGTCTTTTTGTGAAACATTGGGGCAGGTTATCCACGAAGCTCTCCAGTGTCGGGTTAAAAGATCAGGGTTAATATCCTGGGCATTGATTATCCCTGTTAAAATGAATACTGAAAATAACAGTTTAAATCGCTTAATCATATTATTTTGGTTTAAGGTATAATATTCCATGATAAAATTAATCTGTATATCATTCAATGAATTATATTAAATGATAAAAATCATTGGAATTCTGCTAAGCAAATAGGGATAAGGCCAATTTTAATAAGAGGCTTTAAATAAGAGGCAATATGGTATTTGCCTGCTTTATTAAGTAATAAGGAATAAAATATTGTCGCATTTTCTCTGGTCGCTGTAGGGGCGAAATATCTTTCGCCCGTTGATTATTCGGGCGAAAGATATTTCGCCCCTAC
>JAITVH010000020.1 GCA_031285905.1 Prevotella sp. | reverse complement strand
CAGATACTCGATTTCAGGAAGATACAAAAACAGAAGCTACAGGTAAAAGAAATATTTATTGGGCAACATATTGATAATCTATGCAACACATTGTTTAAAATAGCTGAAAATCAGAATATTCAGATAGAATTTAATAATGCAATCGGCAATCAAAAGATATGGGCCGATCCCGATGGAATCGATAAACTGGTTTCTAACCTGATCTCCAATTCTATAAAATATACAGATAAAGGAGGTAAAATAGAAGTAAACCTTTTCTGGAAAGATAAGGATATCGCCATACAGGTGAAAGACGAGGGGCGTGGTATGAGTAAAGAGGTTTTGAATAAACTGTTTACACGCTTTGCGTCATACAACAATGATAAAAGCAAGCCCAGTACAGGTATCGGATTATCAATAGTAAAGGAAATTGCAGACAAGCATCATGCGAAAATAATGGTTGATAGCAATGTAGATGAAGGGTCTTGCTTTACATGTTTATTCCAGACAGGATTGGAACATTTTTCAAAAGATCAGAATGTGGAAATCATTCATGAAGAAACCAGTATAAATGATATGTGGAATCTTCCGGACAGGCTAACGATGAAGAAGTTATACCTTCAGAAGATAATATGCTGGAGAAAAACCGTTTATCGGTTCTGATTGTTGAAGATGACCACGAATTGCGTGGCTTTATTAAATCGGTTCTGTTGGATTATTATGAAGTTTATGAAGCACAGGATGGCAAAGAAGGATATGATAATACGATAAAATATATGCCCGATTTTATTCTTAGCGATATAATGATGCCTAAAGTGGATGGTATGGAATTCCTCCAGAAAGTAAGGGCAAATCAGGAGACCAGTCATATACCATTCATCCTGTTAACTGCCAAAACCAATATCGATGATCAGTTGAAAGGTATAACATCGGGTGCCGATGATTATATAACAAAACCTTTCAGTGTTAAACTGTTAATTGCCAAGATAGATAATATTATTAAGCAGAGGAAGTTATATGCAGCCTATATAGGGAACGATCATTCGGGTGAAATACAGGAAGAGGAACACAAGCTGGTAGAGCAAAACAAGATAACGGAACAGGACGAACTGTTTATCCGGAGGCTGAAAGACGATATATATAATAATCTGGACAATGGCGATTTCACGATAGATAGCCTGGTGGCCAACACAAATCTGAGCCGCAGAGTCTTCTTCAATAAAGTGAAAAGCCTGACGGGACAAGCTCCGGTAGAATTCGTAAGGGAGATTAGGATAAGCCATGCTGCGCAGTTATTGAAAACACAACAGTACAGAATAAAAGAAGTAACCTATATGGTTGGATTCTCCGATATCCGGTATTTCACTCAATGTTTTAAAGATATGTTCGGTATGACACCCAGCCAGTATAAAGACCAGTTTAAAGAAAGCTGACGTACTAATAATCGCCTTTTGTGAAAAAACTTTTTACTCTTTGTGGTTGATCATTCTCTTACCACAAGGAGCACAATGACAAATAAGAAGAATTATTTATTGATAATCAGCACTTTTACATAGCAGTGCCAATTTGACTACAAACAAATGCCAAAAAATCAACACAGGTATTTGTCGCGATAGTATAATATTGCAACGTGGCAAAAATACTATTAATCGCTTTTATTTATAAACAATGGCAACCATATTAAGGAAAAACACTCACTATCTATTCTGTGTAATAATGTTATTGACAATAAGCATTCAATCTCTTAATTGCACAAATAGAAATCCGAATAATCAATATAACCATTTATATAAAGACCTTCCTTTCGAAATGCAGGTACTTGAAAGGCCTTCCTTTCCTGATAATAAAATATGTATTACAGAGTATGGAGGAGTTTCCGACGGAAAGGCCTTAAATACTGCTGCATTTGAAAACGCGATGCAAAGTCTGACAGAAAAGGGTGGCGGTACATTAATCGTTCCTTCCGGCATCTGGTTTACCGGGCCGATCACTTTCCGGTCAAATATAAACTTACATCTGGAAAAAGGAGCGTTGATATTGTTTTCTCCCGATTTCGATCTTTATCCTCTGGTGAAAACAGTTTACGAAGGCTCTGAAACACAACGCTGTCAATCTCCGATTTCCGCGAAAAATGTAGAGAATATCGCTATAACCGGAGAAGGGGTGATAAACGGCTCAGGTGATGCCTGGCGCCCACTTAAAAAGATGAAAGTTACGGAAAGCCACTGGAAAGCTGTTGTAAAATCCGGTGGCGTATTAAAAGATCAGAATATGTGGTTCCCTTCAGAAAAATCGCTGAAAGGGGATGCCATGGATAAAGCATCCTTGACAGACGAAGAATGGCTGTCGATAAAAGATTTCTTACGTCCGGTGATGGTTAGCCTCATCAACTGCAAGAATATCCTGTTGGAAGGCGTACTTTTTGAGAACTCGCCCAGTTGGAATATACATCCTTTAATGTGCGAAAACCTGATTATAGATAATGTGGATGTAAGAAATCCTTCTTATGCGCAGAATGGCGACGGAGTAGATATAGAATCATGCAAAGATGTGATTGTTGTAAACTGTTCCTTCGATGTGGGCGATGACGCCATATGTATAAAATCGGGAAAAGATGAAGAAGGGCGTAAACGCGGGCGTCCTACGGAAAATGTCATAATTGAAAATTGCAGGGTATTCAAAGGGCACGGGGGATTTGTTGTCGGCAGTGAAATGTCCGGTGGAGTAAAAAATATATCTGTCTCTAATTGCCAGTTTATGGGAACAAACATCGGGCTGCGATTCAAAAGTGCGCGCGGCCGGGGCGGAGTAGTGGAAAATATCTATGTAAAGAATATTAATATGTTCGACATCATATACGAGCCGCTATCCTTCGACTTATACTACTTTACTAAAAGAAAAGAAGGAGAGATGCCTGCTGTCAATGAGACTACACCTGTATTCAGAAACATTTATATAGACGGCATTATTTCGCGCAACTCAAATAAAGCGATGCTTTTCAATGGCCTGCCCGAAATGAATATTTCCAATATCAATATAGAAAACACTGTTATCTCCGCTAAGCTGGGCGCTGAACTTTCTGATGCGGATAAAGTCAGTTTCAGGAATGTAGAGATTTACCCTGAAACAGGCCCTTCCTTGATTTTAAACAATGTAAAGAATATGAATGTAGAAGGATTTAAACATCCTGATAAAATAGAACAGGCAGTAATGATAAACGGTGAAAGGTCAAATAATATAAACATACCTGGATATTTATCGAAATAACTACATAAAGAAATACCAAACCATGAAAAAAATAGCAATAACTACTCTCATTATTTTAATTTCTTCTGTTGCATATATAGATTCTATTGCACAAGAAGCTTATAAAAATAAACAATTAAGCTTCGAAGAACGGACAGAAGACTTGTTGAACCGATTGACATTAGAAGAGAAAGTGCTTCTGATGCAGGATGCTTCGAAACCAATAGAAAGACTCGGTATCAAGCCTTACAACTGGTGGAACGAAGCCTTACATGGCGTTGCACGTGCCGGATTGGCTACAGTCTTTCCACAGCCGATAGGCATGGCTGCCAGCTTTGATGACGAAGCTCTTCTGAAAGTATTCAATGCCGTATCTGATGAAGGACGTGCCAAACATAATTATTATTCATCGCAAGGCGAGTTTGGACGATATCAGGGATTAACGATGTGGACTCCTACTATAAATATTTTCCGCGATCCACGATGGGGCAGAGGTATCGAAACCTATGGCGAAGATCCATATCTGACCAGTCTGATGGGTATTGCCGCTGTTAAAGGACTTCAAGGGGCATCCGGTGAAAAATACGACAAACTACATGCATGTGCCAAGCATTTTGCAGTGCATTCCGGACCTGAATGGAACAGGCATTCTTTTAACGCAAAGGATATTAACCCACGTGATTTGTGGGAAACATATCTCCCTGCTTTTGAAGCGTTGGTTAAGGAAGCTGGGGTAAAAGAAGTGATGTGCGCTTACAATCGGTTCGAAGACGAGCCTTGTTGTGGAAGTAACAGATTGCTAAACCGGATATTGCGTGAAAAATGGGGATTCTCTGGCATTGTGGTGGCTGACTGTGGTGCTATTCGTGATTTTTACGGAGAAAATGCTCATGGTACCCACCCCGATGCTGCTACTGCTTCAGCCGCAGCAGTGCTGAGCGGGACGGATCTCGATTGCGGATCAAGTTATAAGGCATTGGTAGAGAGTGCCAGGAAAGGATATATAAAAGAAGAAGATATAGATGTTTCTGTAAGGAGATTACTCAAAGCCCGCTTCCAGCTGGGGGAAATGGACAAAAATGAAGATGTTTCCTGGTCTAAGATTCCATACTCGGTAGTGGCATCTGAGGAGCATGACCGGATTGCATTGGATATAGCCAGAAAATCGATGACACTTCTCCTTAACAAAAATGCTATTCTGCCATTGAAGCAGGGAGGATTGACTGTTGCCGTAATAGGCCCGAATGCGAACGATTCGGTAATGCAGTGGGGAAATTACAATGGCACCCCGGCTAAAACAATTACAATATTGGAGGGCATACGTTCTGCCTTGGGAGTGAATGACAAATTAATTTATGAGCAAGGTTGTGCTTTGGTAGAAAATACATTAATGGAAAGTGCATTCAATCAGTGCCGCTCAGAGAATGGTCAGGGTTTTAGTGCAAAATACTGGAACAATATGGACAGAAACGGACAACCCGATGTTACCACGCAAATATCTACACCTTTCAATTTCTGTACCTTAGGGGCAACAGTATTTGCCTCAGGAGTCAATCTGGCTGACTTTACAGCATCTTATAACACAACATTTACTCCCGAAAAATCAGGAGAAGTTGTTTTTGACTTCTATGTGAATGGTACGGTTAATTTATTGATCAACAAAAAAGAAGTAAAAGGCACAAAAGCAAATCATGGTAGCCGGAAAATGGGGCATTCCATGAAAGTGGAGGCCGGAAAACCGTATGATATACAAATCGATTTCAGTTATAATAGAGGTGATGCTCAGTTGAATTTCGATTTTGGATATAAGGAAGAGATAAATATTGATAAATCGGTGGCAAAAGTAAAAGATGCCGATGTTGTGATCTTTGTTGGCGGCATTTCCCCTTCACTGGAAGGTGAGGAAATGGGTGTGAATTTACCCGGATTCAAGAAGGGCGACCGTACGGATATCGAATTACCGACAGTACAGCGCACTCTCATCAGTGCTTTGCATAAGGCTGGTAAAAAAGTAGTCTTTGTTAATTGCTCTGGTTCTCCTATCGGTATGGAGCCGGAAGTAGAAAATTGCGAAGCTATTTTGCAGGCATGGTATCCGGGACAATCGGGAGGTAAAGCCGTAGCGGATGTCCTTTTTGGTAATTATAATCCGGCAGGGCGTTTGCCAGTTACATTCTATCGTAATGTTGATCAGCTCCCCGATTTTGAAAATTATGACATGAAAGGACGTACTTACCGCTATATGGCTGAGACTCCACTTTTCCCATTCGGATATGGTTTAAGCTATACAAGCTTTCAGTATGGTAAACCCGCATTAAATAAAAATAAGGTAAAAGCCGGTGAAAAAGTAAAACTGACTATCCCTGTAACAAACAAGGGGAAAATCGACGGAGAGGAAGTAGTGCAGGTTTATCTGAGAAAGAAAAATGACATATCCGGCCCTATTAAAACATTGCGTGCCTTTGAACGTGTTTTCATCCCTTCGGGAAAAACCAAAACTGTGGTTTTTGAACTTACCGGCAAACAATTTGAGTGGTGGAATGAAAATAATCAGGCAGTAGAAATATCAGCAGGAGATTTCGATATTTTAGTAGGAGGTAGTTCCGGAGATGAAGATCTTGTTAAGATGAATGTAAAACTGCAATAAAAAGAATGATGTCTGTTAGGTATAAATAGGGGGTGATGGGCAATTTATTTATTGTTAAATGTTTACATATTTATGGCTGAGATTATTTCTTCCAATTTACCCCCTGAAAAATGCCGAAAAACCACTATATGAATTTGTGAATAACCTTTAATATTGCATAACAGATATTATAGAAATTAACCTGAATCGATAAAAATGAAACACAATGAATGCACTGAACAAACTCCATTATTGAACAAATCACATTTATTCTTCGGTAAGAAGTATTAAGTAAAAACGAAAAACAATAAAAAAATAACTAACCCTAAATTAAAAGCTAATGCATTATGAAACATTTAATTAGTTTATTGTTTCTGTCAGCCTTGATTCTAATATCTTCCTGCTCTGGTCAGGATGATAATGAATGGGATTATAACGGGCAACAGGATACTCAACCAACTAAAAAATCGATGAGTATAGGCTTTAGTCAAGCCAGTCTCTTAACATTTGCGGAGAATAACATCACCGAATTGGGAATTTATGTGTATCTGAATGATTCATTGGTATATGGGAAAAATCTTCCTGTAAATAATGGAGAATTGCAGATAGAGGTACCTCTGGGCGAAAATCTCAAAACTTTTGCTGTGGCCAATGCAGGAGAGGTTCTCGATGCA
>JAITVH010000160.1 GCA_031285905.1 Prevotella sp. | reverse complement strand
GCTGATAGCCGTTAGTTCTTAGCCTTTTTATTCCTTCCTTTTTGTGGCTTCGCTACCCCCTCTCCCTTTGGAGAGGGTTGGGGTGAGGTAGTTTCTCCTTATTTAACTCCGTCGATTTTACATACGCTTTGCTCCTGTGATTAATAATTCAATTCAAAGATCGTTTTTTCTAAAAGCTATTGGCTAATGGCTACAAGCTAACAGCTATCTAACTATAGATAAATTCAGAAAAAAAACTTTACAAATACCCCAATCTCTAAGCATACAGATTCCGGACTAAAGTACACTAAGAAGATAATGGAGCCGGTAATTTTTAACCGTTAGCTGACAACTTCGAAAAATATAAGAGTTGTTATTATTATTAATTTTAGTTGAAAGAAAGATGCGACCTATATATCAGGAAGTTAAAAAAATGCATTTTTATTATTCTAAATGCTTATCTTGTATTAGTTTTGTAAAAAAATATACAGATATGGAAGAAAAGAAGGGATCAGAAACATGTACACATCATGGCAAGAATATCGGTTTCTGGAGAACATTCAATAAATGGACTCAATTACAATTAGGGGAAATGGTAGGTTTATCTCAAAATACAATCAGTGACCTCGAACAGCAGAAAGAAATTAACGAAAACACGCTGCATAAATTAGCAACAGCATTAGGGGTCCATATTAATTCGCTAAAGGAATGCGATCATCAAAAAACATTAGATACATGCAGGCATATTGTCAACTATATCAATAATAATTATATAGAGTCGGGAAGTACCATTGAAAATCTGAATAATATCAACAATACAAGAAATTATCCTTTAGAAAAAGTATCAGAACTTTATGAACGGATTACAGAACTTACCGTAGAAAATGTATTGTTAAAAGAAGAAAATAAAAAGTTGAAAGGGGAGAATTAATTATTTTCATTATTGTTGTGTTAAAATTAGCGAAGCCGACAGACAGCCTGATTGAATGAGAAAGTCGATTACATACCTCCCTAAACAAAATCAGGAAGAACTGAAACTTCTGGCCAATGAGTTGTGTAAGTGGTTGCCACAAACGGTAATGATAATCTTATATGGCAGTTATGTGCAAGTAGAATATACAGGTTGCCACAGACAAGACGAACCCGACATAGTTAATCTACCGATAAGTGATTATGATATATTGGTGGTAACAAGCGGAATAAGCAATAAGGATGCCGAACGGAGACTGGAAAAACTGCAAAGCAGATTTGTATCGGCAGAAAGGCAGGAAGTACATATACCTGTACAGTTTGTAAGTGATGACGTGAATACTGTTAATCAGCATCTTAAAGACGGCTGTTTCTTCTATACTCAGCTGAAGAAAGAAGGCATAATGCTTTACAATAATGGAAAATATAAGCTGCACAGACGGAAGAAACTTCGCTACAACGAGATACGACAAAGGGCACAGACACACTTCGACGATAAACTGGATAAGGCTGACCGTTTTCTAAAAGGTGTTTATTTTTATCTGAACGATCAGGACTTTAATATGGCATCTTTTCTTCTGCATCAGGTTTTTGAAAGCTGTTATTGTTCCGTTCTGGCGGTTTTCACGTTAAGGAATAATAAACAGCACAACCTGCTCAGACTCTATAAGGCGATACGGCATTATTCTCCTGAACTTGCTGCCGTGTTTTCATTCAACGATACGGAAGAAAAGCGACTGTTTCACCTTGTGAGGACAGCTTATATACAGTCCCGTTATAATCCTCATTTCGAAGTCAGCAAAGAGGATATAGAAGCCCTTATCCTTAAGGCAAGCCTATTCATAGATGTCACCAAAAGAGTATGTAAGAAGCGGATTAAAGAATATGAAGAAATGGAATAAAATGTGTTACATTTACATACGCTATGCTCCTTTTTAGTTAAAAATATATGATATGGAACAAGATATAGATGCCGTTTATTACAATGCCGTAGACCTATTGAAAGAGATGATAAATACGCCCTCTTTCAGCAGAGAAGAACTGGAAGTGTCGGAAAAGATAGAAGCTTATATGCTGCAAATGGGTTATGTTCCTCAGCGTAAAGGGAACAACCTATGGATCAGCAGTGACGGTTTCGATCCATTAAAGCCGACCATATTGCTCAACTCCCATATGGATACGGTAAAGCCCGTTTCGGGATGGACGAAAGACCCTTTCGCCCCGCTGGTGGAAGATGATGTACTATATGGATTAGGTAGTAACGATGCGGGAGCCAGTTTTGTCTCCCTGTTGCATGCTTTCTTTATGTTATCGGCTAAAAAGCAGGATTATAACCTGATATTTCTGGCATCGTGCGAAGAAGAGGTATCAGGGAAGGAAGGAGCTGAGTCTGTTGTGCCTGAGTTGCCCGAAATAGCTTTCGGGATAGTAGGCGAACCTACAGGTATGAAGCCGGCTGTAGCCGAAAAAGGGTTACTGGTATTGGATTGTACTAGTAGAGGCAAGGCAGGACACGCTGCACGTAACGAGGGAGATAATGCCATCTATAAAGCGATGAAAGACATAGAGTGGTTCAGGAACTTTGAGTTTCCCAATATAAGTGATCTTCTCGGTGCTGTGAAAATGACGGTAACGATGATAAATGCAGGCACTCAGCATAATGTAGTTCCCGATAAATGCGACTTTGTGGTGGATGTGCGCAGCAATGAATTGTACAGTAATGAGGAGTTGTACGCTATCATAGACAAGCATACCGGATGTGAGGTCAAAGCCCGTTCTTTCAGGCTCAATTCATCATCCATCCCTCTCGAAAATCCGTTTGTGCAACGTGCTGTAATGATAGGAAAAGAACCATACGGTTCGCCAACATTGTCAGACCAGACGTTTATGCCGTTCCCCACATTAAAGATGGGGCCTGGAGATTCTGCCCGTTCCCATACTGCCGATGAGTATATACTCCTAAGCGAAATAAGAGAGGCTATCGAATTGTATGTGAAACTTTTAGACAGGTTATGTATCTGAGTTGGCTTCGTTCGACTGCATCAGCAACTCTTTTAGTTGCTCCTCTGTATGGTCGGCCTGCCTTAGCGGCACAGTTTCAATTACGGCCAAGGTAGGGTCTATATCGTACATCTGAGTGTCTGATGTGGTCAATCTTTTGACAATATTATAGCAGCCCAGTATGATCCTGCGCCTCAGATTGAGATGGACATTTCGGAAGATACGGTCGACCACCATAAACTTGAAGTCTCCACGTTTGTCTATTGCATCCTGCATTGAGGGGTAGCGGCTCGACAAGTCCACCAGCCCATGCTTTTCCAATTCATTAGCAATCAGATTTACATATTTATCGGTATGAATACCGAGCTTAAAGCCGGCTCTTACATTGATGCGGAATATCTTTTTAGGAGCATATACCGTAGTCTCATAACTGAACTCGTAAGGTTCATCCGTTCTCTTTATTCGGACAAACCAATAAGTATCGGCTCTTTTAGGTGTTCTCTTGAACAGGGAATAGGCAATCTTGCTTTCCAAATAGCCTTTATTATTGGCCTTGACGATATACGCTAAGTGAGTTGCAGCTTTTGGGACTGTCGTATCTTCACTTATCTTGAGTATCTGGTTTATGTACTTATCATCCACAGGGTCATATATTGTATAGCTGCGTTTGATCCTGCGCCCGTTGTACCATGAGTACATCAGGAACACCAATACTCCTGCTATAATGATAGGCACGAATCCTCCATGTGCAAACTTCTGCATGTTGGCAATGAAGAAACTAAACTCAATAACGACAAAGAACAGGGTGAGCGGGATACTATACCATAGCGGCTTGTTGTTCTTCATAAAGTAGAGGAACAGCAGTATGCTGGTCATTAACATACTCAGGGTGATAGCAAGCCCGTAAGCTGCCTCAAGTGCCATAGACGATTGCATGGTGAGAATGATAATGATACAAAGCACCATCATGATATAATTGATCGA
The DNA here is from genome assembly GCA_031285905.1 of Prevotella sp. Classification (GTDB taxonomy): domain Bacteria; phylum Bacteroidota; class Bacteroidia; order Bacteroidales; family Dysgonomonadaceae; genus Dysgonomonas. The sequence continues at coordinate 44,778 of JAITVH010000160.1, read as the reverse complement.
CGGAACATATATCTGCCCTTTTATATCGGAAGTATATTGTATCTTCACATTAGGCCAGATATTGAGCGATATAGCCTCGCTAATTACAGTAAACGAACCAGATATCAAAGCCTGGCTAGCTATAATAGCCGCAATGGTCGCCATTATTACTCCTACGAAGGTAAACCAGTGAGGCATCATGGCAAAGAAGGGATTGGTCTCAGTGGTTACGTTCGGGCTATTGATTATCCAAGCCGCTTGTCCAAGGTAATTAAGGATGAGGGCGGTTTTTACGTAAATCCACGATACACGGATGTTCTTTAGCCCTGAGTGTCCCAAGTCGGAATATAATGCTTCGGCCCCTGTAGTACACAGGAATATTGCCCCAAGCATAATCATGGTTTGCGGCACTTCTCTCAGGAAATTAATGGCATACATGGGATTGAAAGCCCTGAACACACTAAAGTCAGTGACTATCTGGCTAAGGCCTACTACCGCCATCATGGTAAACCATATGATCATCAAGGGCCCGAAGTATTTGCCTAATGCTCCGGCCCCAAGGGGTTGCACAAGGAACAGGATAAGCACAATGGCTATCGTTAGTGGAATGACAGGGATATGTGGCGCGATAGTATTCAGCCCTTCCATAGCCGACATCACTGTCATGGCCGGGGTAATGATCCCATCTGCCAGCAGGGTTGCCGCCCCTATCCCTGCAAGGATGTATGCCCAACGGTATTTCTGCCTGATCAGCGCATATAGCGATAGTATCCCTCCTTCTCCTTTGTTATCGGCACGAAGGGTGATGATGACATATTTAAGGGTTGTCTGGATTGTTAATGTCCATATTATACACGAAACGGCTCCCAGTATGTATTCCGGACGGCTCAGCTGTCCCTCGGGTAGTGCGTTTATAATGGCTCTCATTACATAGAGCGGCGAAGTTCCTATATCCCCAAATACGATACCAATGGCCAAAACGACTCCGAGCGCATTAAAGGGAACCCTGTTATCTCCTTTCATTAGATCTTCTGCTTTAACAAACTATCAAAAGTATATGTTTATATGATGGAAAAGTACAATATAGTGTTAATATTTGTTTGTGATTATAAACAAGCAGAAGCAGAGTATGTTTTGGGGTTTAACATTCTTCTGCTTCTATGTTGATTGCATTAGTGGTAACGGGCAATAGCGAGTTAACTTATTATTCCTAAACAACGATTTATCTTATTCTTTAATTCTGCAAAGCATTGATCAACGGACTTATTAGCCGTATCAATGGTGATTCTTTCCTCCTCCCACAAATGATATTCCCGATTTCTGACATCTTGCCATGTAGGTAAATTCAGACCTTCTACTTCTGCTGTCCTTGTCTCAACACGTTGCTTATGTTCATCTGTATCCGAGCATAATACTTCAATATTGAGATATGAAGCTCCATTCTCCTCAGCCACTTCTTCCCACTCTCTGCGGGTAAGATTTATCGGGTTACACGAATCGGCTACAACATTCAGTCCCAACTTTAGGTTATCTGCCGCTATTCTGTAAGATAACCTGTATCCTTCGCCTTGTACATCGAAGTGACACAAGTCCCGGAGTCCTTGTTCTATTGTGTCAATCCTGAGGTAAACGGCATTGTATTCTTTTACTATCAGCTTTGATAATGTCGATTTACCTGAAGCCGGCAATCCTGAGAAGATGAATAATACGGGTTTCATTGGAATAGCAATAATGGTATCAATGGAACATTATCCGATAAATATAGTAAATATCTCTTTCTAAATATACAATATCGGATTAGGTTTTCGTCCTTAAAGCATGAACAGATCAAACTTTTTACATATCTTGCCATCCGATTTAAATAACGAAACCTTATCGGATATGAGTGAATTACAAAAAGCCACCGACGAATTTATAAGAGTAATCTCCGACCCCCTATCTTCCAACGAAGAAGTGAATGCATCTTTGCAGCCTTGTTTCAGAGCCTTGCCTGATAGTGGAGAGGAAGACATAAATATGTTTATGAAGCGTACTTTCTCACAAGTCAACCTCCCCAATATTGAACGTGCTTCATTAGCAACCACAATATGCGGATATCTTGTCGAAAGAGAATTTCCCGGCGATGCCATTATCAATGATCTCATTGGCCTTTATGACAGGCTATTGGATAAGTCACATTCGTTCTTTAAAATACTACTCTCCCACGCTTCAAAAATCAATGATACAGGAGAAGAGCGGGACGAAGCGGTCAACAAGATCTATTCAGAACTGATAAGCGATCAGGAATTGGTGGATAATGAAACCTATAATGCAATCATATCACTGGACAAGTTTTATGCCTGCGCCATCTCTTTATTCTCAGTTAATAAAGAGAACTTCTGTAAAGCCAAAGAACGGCTAAGACAAAAAGTGACTCTCGTAGCTGGCTACAGTCAGGGTTGTTATTGGATAGACAGGTTGTTCACTGTACTATTCGATGAGCCTATAGTGGTGATCGATATCGATAACAATATTGGTTTTGAAGGAAAGATAAATGGAGTGGTGGATAACTATCAGCTCCAACATCTGCTGATGAATATTCCTTTATTGAATGATGGAGGCTCAGCCATTAGTGAAGAAGACTTTGAAGTAGTTAATGGTGAAGGTGAGCAAAGCTCGGAACGAACAATGGAGAGTAAATGGAATATGTACAATCTTAGCCTTTGCAGTAATCCCGATTGGGTAAAGCTTATAAATAATAGGGAGAATCCATCCCTATCGGCAAATTTTCGTCAATATTGGATATGGTCGGAAGGCGCTCCTGTAGATATTCCTACCTACAACGGGAGACGGGTAATTCTTCTCGGGCTGCCTCCTTATTCGCGCAGTACAAGGGTGCAACGTACTTTTAAGAATCTGAAAGCAAACATCGAAGTAGAAAAAGAACTTACAAAAGAGGAAATAGATAACTGGTTATGCAATGTTCTTATCGGTGAGTGATACATGAACGAAGCAAAGATATTGGGCGTATCATCCGTCAGCCTTGCAGCAACTGAGGATGGGAAACCAGTATATGAAAAATGGGATTCAAGCCTTTATCATATACATCAATGAGACTGCCATTATGAAATGATTATAACAGGGAAATGATTTATACAATATTTAGTTAAAATCTAATTCTTTTTTTGTACTTTAGAGCAAAATATGAATACGCTGATTGGTTACACAATAATTGTTGACACATAATTTAAAAGCTATTATTACAAATAACGAACTGACAAAATAATATAAAACGGACTATCACAAACCACTTATGGAACTAACTATCCACAAGGGCTCCTCTAAAATTGGCGGTACTTGTTTGGAAATATCTACCCCCAGCGCACGGATTATCTTCGATATAGGAGATGATCTGCCGGATATCAAGAAGAAAAAGAAAAGATCAGGCATATCCGATAATCTGCTTATAGACTTTTCAGGATTGGATAAGAAAAAGATAGACGCTCTTTTCATATCCCATATACATGGGGAACAACTTGGACTGATAGAGAAGTTAGAATCTTCTACTCCCATCTATATGGGCCGATATGCTTATAATGTATGGTCACTGATGCAGGACTTTACAGATCGGGCTAGAATATCAAATCCTATTCGTTTTATCTCTAGCCAGGAACCTGTTACTATAAAGGACTTAACAATAACCCCTTTTATAATTGAACATTCAGCCTTTGATGCTTATGCATTCCTGATAGAGTGGAACGGGGAGAAGATATTCTATACAGGCGATTTCAGGGCACATGGTTTTGCCGGAAAATATGCACAGATTTTTCAGAAGAACCTCAAATTACAAGATATAGATAGGCTTATAATCGAGGGAGTAGATCTCTATGAGGGGAACTCCTTGAGTGAGTCAGAAGAAGATTTCAGAGAGAAAGCCGAGAATATCATAAAAACAAATGAGGGAAATGTGTTCATTCTGCAATCAGCAGCCAATATCTCACGAATAAGGAGTTTATATGAGGCTACGCGTCTGGCAGAAAAAACACTTGTTGTGGATATGTTTACTGCCCATATCTTAAAGAATTCACCTAAAAGCATACCCAATCCTTTTACATATGAAGGGATCAAACTGTTTCTGCCGAAATCGCTTCCCGAAGAAATAATAAAAGAGAAACCGCATCTCTTTTACCCTTATGCAAAATACAGGCTTAGCCCCGAAGCTTTATCGCAGGGAACAGATATGGTGATCCTTATACGGGATACTATAAACTATGATATTGTCAAAGAATTTAAGAAGGATAACGCTCACTTGTTATATCTGAACTGGGAACGCTATAAAACGGAGGAAGAGACTTCCAGATTATTGAGTTATTTCAATGGAAATGTGACTGAATTTACTACAGCCAGGCATGCTAATATCTCTATTATCAAAGATTACATAGATACTCTTAAACCTAAGAATATTATACCGATACATACCGAAACCCTGGAAAAATATATAGAATACTTTGATGAACTAGCAGCTATAGAAAGTGATAATAAGCTGTTTACGATAGAGTATTAGAGTCTATCTATTCCCTTTCCGCATCGACTTTACCAGACATTCCTGCAATCTCTCGGGAGTAATGTCGGTTTCTATATTCCCTTTGCTTACAAATGAGATCTTACCTCTCTCCTCAGACACCACGACCACCTGTGCATCTGTCTCCTGCGAAATACCTAAAGCGGCTCTGTGTCTCAATCCCAGAAATTTTGGGATATCCTGATTCTGGGATACGGGAAGAATGCATCCTGCCGCTATTATCTTATTACCCCTGATGATCATTGCTCCATCATGGAGAGGTGAGTTTTTAAAGAAGATATTCTCTATAATGCGTGTGCTTATATCCGCATTCAATGTTTCCCCCGTTTCAATGATATGTCCTAATTTCATTTCCTGTTCTATCACAATAAGAGCGCCCGTATGAGCCCTCGCCATATTCATGCAGGCCAACACCAGAGAGGTAATAACCCCGTCTTTTAAATCACCGGAAGTATCTTTAGACCGGAAGAGCCTGGCTATGAACTTGAATGTACGATTAGAGCCCAGGGTGATGAGGAACTTTCTAATCTCATCCTGAAATAGAATAATGAGCACAAAGATCCCGACCTGATAGAGTAAATCGAGGATAGCTCCCATAAGCTTCATCTCGAAAACCTGCGAAATAAGAACCCATAGGATAATAAATGCTAAAACACCATTGAAGATTACGCCGGTACCCGATTTGGAAACAATACGATATAACTGATACATCACTGTTGCTACCAACAGTATATCTATTAAATCTATTATCTTAAATTCCGGCAACATAAATATGCAAATGTATATTCATTAATTGCCAAAGATAATTGATTTCCCCGATAATTAGGCCGTTTAGTAGGGCTAAGCTCATCCGATTATGTTTTTTTCTTATTCTAACATTAAATTCATTACAGGATGGTGTTCTTCAAACCAAGCTGAATATTTGCCGTTTTCTACTTCATTTGTTTTATAGCCAAACAACAAACGGCATAATAATGATTCCCGGATCTCGATATCAGGTTTAGTCTCCGGTTTCAGGATTAAATCGACTTCTCCTTTATCGACCAAATATATTATATTATTATCCGAAAAATTATCATAAACCTTTATGCTAAAAGTCTTGGATAGGCTTTCGGCAGCATACAGTTTCAATAATTCCCATGTATTGATTGCGCAGGCCATACCTGACAAATTCGACTTGGGAGGATAGCCATCTTCTTTGTAATCTTCAACGATTGCCCGAAAATCGTCTTCTGTCTTCTGTATGCAAAAATCCTTGTATCTGAATATTAAATCAAAAGTACGATAGGCCTCTTCCTCGTCAGGGAATTCATCTAAGATGTCTTTAAGAGGGATCAGCTCTTCATCCTTTTCGAAAACCTGTGTGTATCCATATTTTTCATAGAAGCCATACAACCAGTCTTCTGCCGGAATGAGGATGCTCAATAGGATGCCACGTTCGGCAATAATCTCGTGTGCCTTACCAATCAATTGTGCCATATAACCTTTTTTCCTATGTTCGGGCAGTGTACAAAGCCCTGCAAGGTAAGCAAAAGGAATCAGCTGATTGTAGAATGTGATTGAATATGGAAACATTTGTAATGAAGCAACAGCTTCGTCCCCGTCAAAGTATATCAGCGTATTTTCGTTTCTGTACTTATACTTGGATAATATATCCAGAAACTTATCCGAATCGCCAAAACAGGTCTTCCACATTTCCCTGACTAGCGGAGCTGTCTGATCGGTTGCAAATTTTATCATACTCTATTCTTTTATTTCATTGGTATTAATATACCCTCTTCTAACAATATATCGGGGTAGTATGACATTTTGGCCTTACGCAAATTGTTTTTTCCCATATCTTCTTCCCTATTAATGTAAGTAAAGGCAGAAGCCTCATGTTCAATAAACTGCTGGTTAATCATCGTATAAGCTCCATTGATTCCGCCAAATGCTTTTTCCACATGCACTACAAATGAATCTTCTGTTAATGGTTCGCCAATGGTGAAAGCTACAATTCTTCCGTTAACCCTGATTGCACCTCCCTTGAGTTGGAGATAATCGAAGTGTTCGAGCATTATTTTTGTCGCTATATAATCATACCGCTGGGAAAAGTCAGTTTTGGAGATATTCACTTCTTCCCATTCATCCAGCATATCGGCGCATTCTCTGAGTTCTTCTCCTGATGTTAGCGGGAAATACACCCAATCGGGATTATCTGCTTTGAAGCGATTGATATGGTTACGTTTGCTTTGCAGTTTTTTACCCGAAAGCTTTATTAGTTTCTCTGACAGGTAGATATACTCATCATTATTCCTGTCAGGCAGATAACGGAATTTGCCGGGAAGTTCCTGCTGTATATTTTCCCACATTTTTATAGATATACCCTTCATCTGGAAAGGAATCCTGTTTTCCTCTGCATCTTTGATTATAAGGTCAAAGGCATCTTTCAGCGGCATTTTACCTATGGGCATCATATAGTAGAATTGTCCGTCCGAGTCTTGGAAGCGGAGAAAAATAGTGCGGTGTTCTATTGAGAATACTGTCTTAAACCTGGCATTCCATGAATACAGGTTAGCAAAACAAAAATCGCAGGCACGGTATATATTGCCCGCAAAACAAGCATCTATATCTTTTTTATCAGATAGGGTAATTTGTTTGAAGTTTATCATAAAATTTGATCAATCGGGTTTATCAGTAGAACAAAGCTAATATAATATTGTTTAACAATACTGCTAATGAAATATAGATACTTTCTATATTTATAAAAAACGGGGTTTGACAAAATGCCAAACCCCGTTTATATTCTATTTTACTCTGTATTATTTAGAAGAGATAAGAGACGCACGAAGTGAATTGTTTGCACTCACACCAATGTATTTAGCAGCAGTGCTTATTTCGCCTTCTTCATCTTCAGTTGCAGCTTGATCAGCAGCTTCCAGTTCGGCAAATTTTGTCAAAGCAGATACCAAAGCATCAGTATCTGTACCGTTCTTTTTCAATAGATCGTATGCATAACTGTCAGCAGCCTTATTCTGATCATCAGTATAAGGAACCTGAAGTAATTCGTTTATAACAGTTCCCATTTTGTCGCCCGAGAAAGAAAGTAGTTTTTCCAACTGAGCAGAAGATGCTTTAGTAGCGTTATCTTCCGAAGCTACTTTAAGCAGGTTGTTGCGTACATCCTTATTAGCGATGTGTCCTATCTGAGTAGAGACAACAGCCAGCAATTCTTCATCAGAAAGCATATCCATCATACCTGAGTAGATACGGATACTTCCGTCCGAAGTTGCTATAATATTAGCCTCAGGATTTTCATATACTTTGTAGTTGATGCTCAAACCATCTACTGTTACATAGTTGTCAGCTACCAATCCGGCTAACCTTGTGTAGTATTCGCTATCTTCCTGGGCAACAGTATTATTATTGTCCATAAATTCAACGATTTTCACAGATACTTTATTTGCTACCATGTCTGAGGCCATGTCCCCGGCAACATCACCAACAGCTTTAGTCGCTGATTTTGTAGCGTTTTTTAACGCTTTTCCAAACTGAGCGTTTGCAGGGATAGCGAACGCGAACATAACAGCAATCATTGCTGCAGCTAAAAATAATTTCTTAGTCATAGTCGTAAAATGTTTATCGATTCTTTAATTTCTAGTAGTTTGTAATTTAGGTTCTTAGTTTTATTATAGTAACTCTATTTTTCCCGCATTTTCATTGCTTCGGAAAGCAAATATATTATAATATTTTCAAAGGAAAAATAAAATTAAGAAAATCCTTATGGTATGAGTACTCAAAATAGGCTTTTTATGAAAAAAAAGATTAATATAAGTCTCTTTTAATAAGGCATATATGTGCAGTTGAAAAGAAAAGCAGAAAATTATTTGCTAGTATAAAATAAACTTTTTACTTTTGTAAAAGTTTTCACTAGCAAATAAATTGATTTATGGAACCAATTTGCCAATTAAAGGATATATATAAAGCACTGTACAATTTTGAGAGGGAGTTTGCCGAAAAAAATGGAATTACCATTAATGAAGGCATGTTACTCTGTTGCCTCAAAGATGGGAAACCTAAGTCTGCCAACGAGCTTTGCGATTTTATAGGCTTATCTAATTCGCGTGTATCTCGCGTTATAAATACGGTGGAAATAAAAGGATATATCACACGTGAAGTAGGAGAAAAGGATAAACGTCAAATGATCTTTACCCTGACAAAAGACGGGAAACAGAAAACAAAAGAAATGCAGGAAAAAGGAATGGACTTATCCGAACTAAAAGAACAAGTAATAAAGATATTAGGATAACCTAATATTTTTTGACAATTCGTTGCTAATAACAAAAATACATACTAATAAATATATGAAAATACTAATAATAGGCGGAGTTGCCGGAGGGGCGACAGCAGCGGCAAGATTGAGAAGAATAGATGAGAATGCTGAAATCATCTTATTTGAAAAAGGAGAGTATGTTTCGTATGCCAATTGTGGACTACCATATCATATAGGAGGTGCGATTGCCGATAGAAACAGGCTTTTTGTTCAAACGGTAGACGGATTTATCAATCGGTTTAATATTGATATAAGGATAAACTCTGAAGTAACAGCCATAGATAAGGGTAAAAGAACGATATCGGTAAAAGACCTTGTTACAGGAAATGTTTACAATGAGCCGTATGATAAACTAATTATATCAACAGGGGCCGAACCGATAAAACCTCCATTAAAAGGGATCGATGACAGACGCATCTTTTCTCTGAGAAATGTACCTGATATGGACAGGATAAAAGCGTACGTGGAAGCTAATAAACCCAAAACAGCTATTGTGATAGGAGGCGGATTCATAGGCTTGGAAATGGTAGAGAACCTACATGAGGCAGGTGTTAAAGTCAGCGTAGTAGAGAAAGCCAATCAAGTGATGGCCCCCCTTGATTATGCGATGGCTGCAATTGTCCATCAGCATCTGAGACAAAAAGGTGTTGCATTATACTTGGACGAAGGTGTTACAGGATTTGAAACGAATGATGCCAACATTCAAGCTATCCTAGAAAAGAGCGGTGCAATCGATGCTGACATGGTGATATTAAGCATCGGTGTGCGTCCTGACACAAAACTGGCAAAAGAAGCGGGACTTGAATTGGGAACACTGGGTGGAATAAAGGTTGACGAATACATGCGAACTTCTGACGATAACATTTATGCAGTCGGTGATGCCATAGAAGTCTTTAATCCGGTTATCAGAAAGCATGTATTAATTCCATTGGCCGGGCCGGCCAATAAGCAGGCGCGTATAGTGGCTGATAATATTGTTGAAGGTAATAAATACAAATATGCCGGAACAATAGGAACTTCTATTGCCAAGGTTTTTGATCTGACAGTAGCCGCTACAGGTACATCGTCAAAACTTCTCACCAAAGAAGGTATTATTCATTTGGAATCGTACACTCATGGCAGTTCACACGCAGGTTATTATCCCAATGCACTGCCCCTGTCCATAAAGATCAATTTTTCGCCTATTGATGGCAAACTGTTCGGGGCACAGGTCGTAGGATTCGATGGTGTAGACAAACGGATCGAGATGTTTGCAGAGGTAATTAAAAAGGGAGGAACAATATATGATTTACAAGAAATGGAACATGCTTATGCTCCTCCCTATTCATCAGCAAAAGATCCTGTCAATATCGCCGGATTCGTAGCAGATAATATTCTAAGACAGAAGGTGAATATCATTCAGTGGCATGAGCTTGATAAGTTAGATAAAAACAAGGTCTTCATTATAGATGCGCGGACAAAGGGAGAATATGAATTCGGACACATCGACGGTTCTGTGAATATACCTGTTGACGAGTTAAGAAGCAGGCTTACAGAAATACCAAAAGATAAAAAGATAATTACTTATTGTGCCGTAGGGCTTAGAGGCTATACAGCATCCAGAATACTGATGCAACAGGGATTTAACAATGTATATAACCTTTCGGGCGGATATAAGACTTACTCGTGTGCAACTGAAGATAACAAACAACTGCCGATCTCATGTGCTGCAAAAATAAAAGAAGATGGAACAATAGGAGAAGTAAAAAATATGAAAACGATAAAAATAGATGCCTGTGGGCTACAATGTCCCGGCCCGATCATACAATTAAAGAAAAACTATGACGAAATAGAAACCGGGGACAGATTGGAAATAAAGGTAACCGATCAGGCTTTTGGTGAAGACCTGAACGGATGGAGCCGGATGGTAGGAGCTAAAGTCATCGGTATGGAAAACTCCGCAGGGGTGATCACTGCCACAGTAGAAAAACAGGCTGTTAACCAAAAGGAAAACAGACAATCGACCGGGGATAACAAAACACTGATCGTATTCAGCGATGATCTGGACAGGGCACTGGCCTCCTTCGTCATTGCAAATGGGGCAGCAGCATCAGGCAAGAAGGTAAGTATCTTCTTTACATTCTGGGGACTCAATGTAATAAAGAAAGCGAAGAAGCCTTCAGTAAAAAAAGACTTTATGGGAAAAATGTTCGGATTTATGCTGCCTTCCAGCAGTAAAAAACTAAGCCTCTCTAAAATGAACATGGGAGGAATAGGAAGTAAAATGATGCGCATGATAATGAAAAACAAAAATATAGAGAGCCTCGAAAGCTTGATGCAACAGGCGAAAGACAATGGAGTCGAATTTATCGCATGCTCTATGTCAATGGATGTAATGGGTATCAAAAAAGAGGAACTGATGGACGGGATAACAATCGGCGGAGTGGCTGCATACCTCGACAGGGCTGAGAATGCGAATGTTAACTTATTCATTTAATTATATTCAGACAATGGAAAGATTGATAAATATACTGAAACAATACTGGACATATCCTGCCGGAGCTATAGCCGGAGCAGTAACCGGATACTTATATTGGTATTTCATTGGATGCGAGAGTGGGACATGTCCTATTACTGCATCTCCGGTCAACAGTATGATATGGGGAACTGTTATGGGAGGCCTCTTATTCAGCTTATTTAAAAAGGAGAAAAAAGATGATTGATATTTTAGGCATCAAAGACCTCAAGATATATAAATACATAAAAGGCACGGTATTTGCAATACTATTAATAACCTCCTTTTCCTCATGTTGTGTAACAGGCTATTGCCAGATTAACCAACAAACAGAAGAAAAGATAAACAAAACAGGTAAATGAAACAATTACTTTTATTATTACTCATTGCAGGACTTGCGCTAAACTCTTGTAATGGTCAGGAAATAACGAGCAAAGAAACGAATGAACAAACCAAAAAGGAAACTGAAATGAAAACAATACAATTAAATAAAATAGACTTTCTAAACAAAGTAGCAAACTACGAAGCAAACCCAACAGAATTTAAATATCTGGGAGATAAACCTGCATTAATCGACTTTTACGCAGACTGGTGCGGCCCATGTAAAGCAATTGCCCCGGTACTGGAAGAACTGGCAAAAGAATATGGAGACGATATCTACATCTATAAGATAAATACCGAGAATGAGCAGGAATTAGCTGCATTATTTGGCATCAGAAGTATTCCAAGCCTACTATTCGTTCCAATGGACGGACAACCGCAGATGGCTCAGGGAGCATTACCTAGAGCTAGCCTGAAAGAGGCTATTGATAAGATTTTATTAAAAAAATAAAAAGCAAAGACAAACTATACTGATTTTGGATATAATTTCAAATGTAAATCTTTATAATACCAAACGTTCATAAGCTATTCTAACATTTGGAATTATAGTTAACATTTGGAATTATAGCTTATTTTTCGTCTTGTGAAATCTAATAATCATATTATATATTTGTGGTAAATTGAGTATATTTTAAACTTTTTACAGTATTGTAGAGAGGGTATATTATATTGTCTTTTGTATAGCAAAGCCCCATAATAGGGGCTTTCTTCATTTTATAAATCTATACAGCATCATATCTGTATAATTAGCATCCTTATTTATCGTTACATTTTGGGTGTTCAGTACAGATCGTGAAAAAGGATTGTCAAATTCCTTTTTATTATCATCCAACCATTCACAGAGTTCAATCAGGGAGCTCTTGTTAGATGTAAAGAAGATATAGTTCGTATCGACCAGGACATTCAGTACATCAAGATAGTCTCTAAGTTTCCAATATTTATCAGAGTTGTACGTACTAGTATCAGTGGAAAGATATGGAGGATCCACAACAAACACAACACCCGAAACATCCTTATATTGTCTATAAAGCTCTTTGTAGTCCACTCTTACCACATCCAATCCATCTAAATACTCATCAGGATCGAAGTCATAAGCTGAAGCTTTTACCCTATTATAAAAATGCTCTTTACTGAACTCCTCCAGTGTAAGTGCATATTTAGCCGAAAAAAGTAAAGATGCAGATAAGGTTATATAGTCAACAAACCCCTCTTTATCATCCTGGGCAATACGATCCAGCACTTTAGTTTTTCTTTGTTCGTCTATCCGTTGCTTATCTCTAGGGATACCATCCAGTAACAAACGAATATCGTTCAGGAGCTTGTTTGTTCTGTCAATATTCACCAGTCGCTGACTGTAATTGTCGTAATCATTATAAATGACCTTTGCTTCAGGGATAATATGTTTAGCTATATGTGCCAGCAAACCCGAACCTCCGAACAAATCAACTATTACTTTTATTTCTTGCTTGGCACTTAGTTCTGACAATGCTAAAGCATAACCGCTTGCAAATCTTCTTTTCTGCCCCTGAAATGGTAACGGAGCTGTTTTAAAAACTTTCTTCTTCATTTTTAAATTGGTTTTAAACATACTTTAAACTAATAATTACTATTTTTGTGTCTCTCAGGTATAAATAAAAGGTGCATACACACCCTAGCAAGGACTTATAGTCCCTGTCGTGGTGTGTATGCACCTTTGTCATTTGGCTATGCCTGAGAAACTAGCCTTGTGGAGATGGGGATTTTTTACTTTAATGCCATCAAAACCGCACCCGTCATTCCGTCAGCTACTTGGTGATAACCCTCAGCGCGCGGGTGAACATCATTATTAGCCGTTAATAACGTTTCATTGTATCGGCTTGCAACCTTTTGCTCAACCAATGGGTAACCGTAAAACCTATCCATAGCAAAGCCGCTTTGTGATATTATCACGCTCGGATTATTCGCGAATACTTCAATTACTTTCTTGCTGTAATTAAAAATATTGACACGTAACATATTGCGGGTTGTTAGCCTTAAATCACTATTTCGAGACTTTGGCAAGCATAGCATTATTTTACCGTTCGGATTGTCAACGAGAAACGCGTCTACAAGTTTTTTAGCGTTGTTTACTACGTTGGCTATCTGAGCATCCGTGAACAATGCCCCCGTTAAGTCATTGATACCGCAATCCATTGTCAACACATCTATTTTTTTATCGCTCGCAAGCCCTAAAATTTCAGTACGGTAATATTCAAAATTCAAATTGCCCTCACCCTCATTGTCTTTTAATATCGAATAATTACTAAGCTTTTCGCAATTCGTAATATTAAGAGTCGGGTTTTCGCCATTCATGGACGTTAATGTAGCGGGGAAAATGGTCGGCGGTGTAAATGCGTTCCAATGGTAGCCAATCGCATAACCCGTGCCATCTGCATTTACGATCCATCTATGAATAAGTAATATTGCGTTTTTATCATTATCATAATAATAGTTTCTAAACTTGAAAGTATTTGAAATATCGAGGTTCGGGTCGACCCCATCAAAATAAAACTTATAAGCCGTATCGCCGTTTGCAAATGAATTATATTGTTTTCCCGTTCTTGCTTCATTTTTAGCGGGCTCGTTTTGATGCGTTCCTAAAAATAGAGGGGTTGCACCGTCGCACTCCGATAAGTTTATTTGCAATTGTTTTGTGACCTCGCCCGTGTCGTCTGACGTGCTGTCGCCAATTGATAATATTAACTTTATTATAGTGGGTAATATAGCATCAACAATAACTAATTTACTTGTATATATTTTCGCAATATTGCCGCTATTGTCTAACATTCTCAGTGTTAAATCATGTTCGCCTATATCACCTATCGATGGTGTGAAACGAAAAGAGCGTTTATCCATCAATCCTTTCGTGCAATCAATATCGAACAAAAACGGCGGGTGTCCGTTGCCATACTCGGGACACAAAACAAACGTATCATAATAGATATTAAACTCTTTGCCTACAACGGCATACATTTTGGGCGGCAAAAACGCATCGTAAGGCTTTGCACCCGCGCCCATTTCTGCAATTTGTTCTTTCAGTTTTTCAACATCGCCCAAAGCTTTGCATATCTCAACAAATAGGTTTGAGTTTACCTCTTGAACAAATGCAAGACTTTTATTTGATGTTTCAGTAGATACCGAAATATGTGTAATATCAGAATCGGACGGTATATAAACCATTGTAAGCCCATAAGAATAACCACTCACCCAGTTTAATTGTCCCGTCTTTATAATCTTTTTAAAATTACCCTCACTATCAACCGATGCAAACCCGATATTTGCGTGCATTGTTGATAATATCATATAATAGCGTCCTTTGTTTACCTCAATGGGTGTTGTTGTCTCCCATGTTGCAAAGTCTTTAAAAACGCCCGTTCTATCCCAATAGCCCCTTGTTTCTAACCACGATTTTATAAGGTTTGCATTTCTATTACCTAAGAAATATTGATTTTGTATGCGGACATTTCGCGAATTTTCGGAAGTTTCGCCAATCAAATTAACTATATCAGCATCGAAATTTTTAAGGGTTTTATAAATATCGACAACAAAGTTTGAGTTTACCTCTGTGATATATGCAAGCCCTTTTGTATTGGTTGGGTTTGAAAATGAAATGTGTGTAATATCAGAATCAGAAGGAATGTAGATGATGTTAACCCCCGCATTATGCCCCGCCGAAAATGGCACATCGCCCGTTCTTATAACGCCTTTCGGGTTTCCGTTCGCATCGACTGACACAACGCTCATTATGCTTGTCAGTAGTGAGAAAATGCAATAATACTTACCTTTTACAACGGGTATCGGTGTTGTGGAGCTATACCCCGCAAACTCAAAATAAGTTCCGTTTCTTTGCCAATACCCCTCAGTAGGCAACCAACCAAGCCCCAACGACATTTTATTGCCCGTGAAACTCTGTTTTAATAAATTATTTTGCTTGTAACCCTCTATATACGGGCTATTTCCTTGCACAAAAACAGTTGGCGACAAGCCCGCAATATTATAATTTTGTGCTTCTATTCTTTCGGCGGGAATAAATCGCGTATCTACAACGATGCGATTTTGACCAACTTCGTGAAATTGAATGCCTTTGTTTTGTGTTGGAATAATAAACTGAACAATTCTTTCCCATACAACACCACCTTTAGGGTTGGGCGATGAATAAATATTTACAGATACGTTTGCGCCGTCCAATGGGTCAATAATTGCGGGGCTATAATATAAGTTTGGGTTATAGTTTTCGCCAATTTCAAGCCCTAAGATAAAGCTGCGCCATTGTTCAATCGGCATAACATCACTACCTGACATTGTCGGCACAAATGGGTTGTTGGCGGTTTCCTTTTCCTGTAAGTCCTCTTTTTTAGCTACATTTTTATAAACGACTTGCTTTGTGTTTATCCAGTCAGCGAGCTCAGCATCATATCGGAATATATAAGGGTCGCCGTTTTCGTCTAACTGGTCTAAAACGAAATAAGAATCATTATTGCGTTTGGGCTTTGTATTTAGGTCTGCCATATCCAAGGCATTACCCATCGGTACAAGTCCAGCCGTAACGTTTTGTAAATCTTCTTTGCTGGCTTTTTCTTGCTCCAGTTTGTTAAGCTCGTCATTTAGTCCCAAAATTTGTGTCTGTGGAACCTTAGTACTTTTATGGATATATGAATCAAATACATCACCAAAGTCTTCCTGATCTACAAACTTATTATTTGCAAATTGCCCTTTCAGTTGTGGTATCGTTTTCTGTGCCATCTCAATCGTTTTTTATCAAATTCTACTTTACCTTTATAATATACGCTAACACAAAATAAGGAGGTCTGTTTTCGTGGGATTTACCTCCTCCGACTTTCTGAATAGTCGCTTGCCTCCATCGATCCTCAGACATACTACCAACATTATACTCTTGTGCCGGATTCGCTTGGTCGATGGATCCTGGTGTAGCTTGATCATTAATATCTCCAGCTTTAGCAGATAGTTTATTGAACAGATCACTATTCACGTGATCGTGGTTTGGTATCTGATCAACCGTCAAAGTCACATTTTCAGCTCCTCCAATATTGTCTTTACTAATAGTACTATAGTCAGCTTTAGAAGTGTCATAACCAACCACAAAACGACCTCTGATATCAGGCAATGCAAATTCATTTACACCATCACCGCCAAATGAGGTGCCGAGATTTTTAAAAAGTTCAGGATAATCATGTACTGAAAGTAGTGAGCCTGTATAATATAAGAAAGAACACATATATAATCAATATACCTACTCTCTCACTTATGAAAATAGTCAAGATAAAGAAGATACAATTGAAATATTCTTTAATGTCAGATATATAAATCAGAATATTGAATTAGAGATAGAAGGCATTCCCGAATATAATTTTAGCCACGTAAAAGCAAAGTTTTTAGATTTACTTCCATTTTGGATAAGATATATTAAGCAGGATGAAGATCAAGAACAGATACTCTCAAAGAAAGCATCGTTTATATTTAAGTCAGACAAACGTTTTTTATTTAGTAAACAAGGAGATTTATGGATAATATCCATGAAGGATAAATTATGATTTGATAATATATGCTGTTATATTTGCATAATAAATTCCTAATATGCAATTATGAAAGTATTTGTTCTTATTCAGCAAAAGCCTCTAAAAGTAAAAACTTATACATCGCTTATGGCATTATATGAAGCCAATAAAGACGTACTAGAGGTAAGTAAATCAAAACTGGACAAGTACCCATTTGACCAGTTCGATTATGTCAATCACAAAATTGTGATATCAAAAACAACAGCATTAACCACAGGAGATGTAAGAAATATGCAAAAAGAGCAATAAATTAAAGATTTAACACTATATTTGTAGTGGTGTATTCGATATAGGATTTTGGTATCCGTAGCAATGGCGAAATGTTAAAGTTTCGCCATTTGTGATTTTTAACATTGTAACCACGGTTACAATATTGGTTACAAAAAGCGTAACCGAGGCGGTTACATCTAATAGCAATTCGGTTACAATTCGCAAACGCTTCACAACAAAAAGAGAGACCAGTTCTCGCAAGCCTCTCTCATTCGTTCTCTATTCATTCAGCCATCACAGGCTACCAGCGAGCCATCCTTCGCATATTTCGCTTCCTTTTCAGTCATTCGGAGCCATTCCCCAGCCATTCCAGTAATAAATTTGCGAGCCGATTATAGTCGCTTATCAGGTTTGTCGCTGTCAGTGTGCCTGTTAGCTGTTACCACTCATAATATTTTGCCGTCCTTTGGTACTATACCCCTTACTGACTACACTGTGGAGGGTATGCCTAAATCTTTTCTCTGTATAAGATTCGGACATACTCTCTTTTTTTGTTACTTTTGCCATAAATACAAGAATAACTAAAAGAAAAATACCTTGAAATTACCTAATATCGTTGTCCGCATACTTGCCGGAGCTGTTTTTGTAGGATTGTTACTTGCCGGTATACTTATCAATGAATATACCTTCCTTGCTGTCTTTTCTCTCATTACTGTACTTTCCCTATATGAATTTTATGGATTGATAGAGAAAGATGCTAAAATCCCTACTACCAAAGTGTGGAATGTACTGGGAGGTTTTCTGATGTTCGTTGGTGGGTTCTACTATTGTTATTATTCAGCTTCATTTGTTGCATTTATACCTTACATAATATACTTGCTAACCCTTTTTGTCGGCGAGCTATACCTGAAAAGGAAAACCCCGATAGAATCGTTAGCTTACTCGCTTCTGGGACAGATGTATATTGTGCTGCCTTTTACTCTTGCCAATTATCTTGTGTTTATACATGTTGCAGGTGAGTACTCAGGGATATACCTTTTGGCTCTGCTGGTATTCATCTGGGTAAACGATTCTTTTGCCTATCTCACAGGAATGGCTTTTGGAAAGCACCGTCTGTTTGAGCGCATCTCTCCGAAGAAATCATGGGAAGGGTTTATCGGCGGAGCAATTGTATCTATCGCCTCATCACTGATTTTTGCTTATTTCTTCCCTTCATTATCAAGGTTTGAATGGCTTGGATTTGCGGCTGTTGTTGTCATATTCGGCACATGGGGCGACTTGTTCGAATCCCTATTAAAGCGTACATTGGGTGTTAAAGATTCCGGTAATATGATCCCCGGCCATGGGGGCATCCTTGACAGGTTCGATAGTACTATATTAGCTATTCCGGCTGTATTTGTATATCTTCTACTTATTGCTTAAGCATCTAATTCAACACGTGTATGGTATGGCAGGCTACCAGAGCAGCAGTCTCTGTTCTTAGTCGGCTTTCGCCTAAGGAAATAGGAATGAAACCATGCTTCAGGGCTTCGTCAACCTCCTCTTCCGAGAAATCGCCCTCGGGCCCGATCAGTATGAGTACATTCTCTCCTTTCCTGTAGACTTCTTTAAGTGGCTTCTTCTCTGTGGGATAACAATGGGCGATAAACTTAAGTCCATTAAAATCCTGTTTCATCAATTCTGAGAACGGCAACATCGTATCCAGTTGTGGGAGTATCGCTTTTTGGGACTGCTTCATAGCCGATACAAGGATTTTCTCCAGTCGCTGAGGCTTTATCTCTTTGCGCTCAGAATATTGACACAGAATAGGAGAAAGTCGGTCTATTCCTATCTCTGTAGCCTTCTCGGCAAACCATTCTACCCTGTCCATATTCTTGGTAGGGGCAAAGGCAATCTGCAAATTGAAGTTCCAGCCCTTGGCCTGGTCTATAGTATTAAAGATATCTACAATGCAATGTTTCGGATTTGCCTGTACAATTCGGACATCGTAAAAATAGCCTTTCCCATCAGTTATCAGTATCTCATCTCCCTCTTTCTTTCTCAGCACCTTGATGCAATGAAGAGCCTCCTCCTGAGGAAGTTCAGGATTACTCATTATATCGGGCGCAAAGAATATTGTTTTGTCCATTAGTCGGTTAATTTATATTTTAACTAAAAGGTAACAAAGGAAACATCTTTAGCTGATAGCCGTTAGCTTTTAGCTTTTTTATTTCTCTTTTGTAGGGGCAGTGGCTTGTCCCTGCCCGTTCTTGTTATACATCCGGGCAACCACAAGGGATTGCCCCTACAGCAAGCCTGCGTATTTTAACTAAAAAGTAACAGAAGTAACAGTTTTTAGCCATTAGCTGATAGCTGTTAGCTCTTAGCGTTTTTATTTCCTTTTTTTGTGGCTTCGCTACCCCCTCTCCCTTTGGAGAGGGTTGGGGTGAGGTAGTTTCCTCCATTTTTTGACTCCATCGATTTTACATGCGCTTTGCTCCTGTGATTAATAATTCAATTCAAAGATCATCTTTTTCTATAAGCTATCAGCTAATGGCTAAAAGCTAACAGCTACATTTACCTATAGATAAATTCAAAATAAAAACATAAATGTTTATCCCAATGCATCCAGTTCCTTCATCCACAGTGCCACAGAGGCATCGCTCGGCATACGCCAGTCGCCGCGGGGCGAGAGATTGACAGAACCCACCTTTGGCCCGTCAGGCATACAACTCCGTTTGAACTGCTGCGAGAAGAAACGGCGGAAGAACATCCGCATCCATTTCAGTATCTCCTCGCCTGAATAAGTATTCTCGAAAGCATACTGCGCCAGAAAATATATCTTGGCAGGTGAAAAACCGAAACGTAACACATAGTAAAGGAAAAAATCGTGAAGGACATACGGCCCCACCACATCTTCCGTCTTCTGTGCTATATTGCCATCCTTGTCTGCCGGAAGCAGTTCAGGGCTGACAGGCGTATCCACCACATCGTCCAGAACGATCTTAGAGGCTTCGTCCATTTGCGTGTTAGCGATCCACGACACCAATGTGCGGACAAGGGTTTTAGGTATCCCCGTATTCACGGCATACATCGACATATGGTCGCCGTTGTAGGTACACCATCCCAACGCCAGTTCCGACAAATCGCCCGTGCCTATTACCATTCCGTTCACTTTGTTGGCATAATCCATCAGTATCTGTGTACGCTCGCGTGCCTGGGAATTTTCGTAGGTAATGTCATGCACATCTATGTCATGATCTATGTCTTTAAAATGTTGTATAACAGCCTCTTTTATGGATATCTCTTTCATAGTGACACCCAGCGACTTCATCAACTTAATGGCATTGTTATATGTCCGTCCGGTCGTGCCGAATCCAGGCATCGTTATCCCGTAAATATTCTTTCGTGGTATGTTCAGTTTATCAAAAGTCTTGATCAGCACCAGTAAAGCCAGTGTAGAATCCAGACCGCCTGATACGCCGATCACGGCTGTCTGTAAGGTCGTATGCAGCATTCTTTTGGCCAGTCCTCCTATCTGTATCGAGAATATCTCATTGCACCGTTCATCCAGCATACTGTCGTTGGCAGGGACAAAAGGCATTGGCGGAATAAAGCGATAATTAAGCTTAAACTCTTTTTCATCCGACTCTTTTCCTTTACCCATTTTCTTTGTAAGAGGCTCTTTCTTTAGATACTGATAAACTGGGATATATCTGGCTTCCTGCTCATGTATATTCTTATATTGCACCGATGAAAAGGATTTATTCTTTATCCTGTCGTTCCTCAAACACTCCACATCTATTTCGGCAATGGTCAGCTTACTGTCGAATGAGAAACGCTCCCCTTCGGCAAGTATAGCCCCGTTTTCGGCGATCAGGCTCGCACCTGAGAATACAATATCGGTAGTAGACTCCCCGTTGCCCGATGCAGCATACACATATCCGCTTATGCAGCGTGCCGATTGCTGGCTCACAAGGCTTTTGCGATAACTGTGCTTCCCGGTAGTCTCATTGCTGGCAGACAGGTTGAAAATAACTTCTGCGCCCTTCAATGCGGTGATGCTCGATGGCGGGATTGGTGTCCACAGGTCTTCGCACACATCTATTGCAAAGCTAAAGTCACCCGCTTTGAAAATAAGGTCGATACCGATAGGTGCAGTCTGTCCGCAAACAAGTGCGTTCTTCTCTTTCAACTCATCGGACGAAGAGAACCAGCGCATCTCATAAAACTCGCTGTAATTCGGCAAAAATGTCTTCGGTACAATGCCGCATATCCGTCCGTTACTGACTACCACCGCTACGTTGTACAACTTGTTGCATACTTCGAGAGGCATGCCCACAATAGCAATGACAGACATTCCCCTGGTAGCATCTACTATACGGGTTAATGCTTTTTCAGCTTCATCGAGCAGCAAGCTTTGGCAAAAAAGGTCGCCACAGGTATAGGCTGTAATGGATAGTTCGGGAAAGACAATGGCCGAAATCTCTTTGCTTTCGGCATCTGCAATTATTCTGATTATTTCCTCAGCATTAAAATCACAGTCGGCAACCCTTACAGCAGGCGAAGCAGCAGCGACACGCACAAATCCATAGTTATCCATAACACATATATATTTTTACAAACTTACGAAAGTTTTTTTATTCACGCATTTTGCCCCTTTATGGAATTCACCGGATTATACACTCTATGACAAGAAAACCATTATCTTTGTATCCGCATATCTAATATACTGATGAAGTATTCCTACCTTTTCATATTCTTTCTCCTGAGCCTTTGTTCCATTGCCCAAACAAAGACGGGTACGATAAGAAAAGATATTTCAGGCACAGTGCTGGACAGCATTACCAAAGAGCCTGTATTATCCGCATCCGTACGATTATTGAACGGAGCAGACACTACTTATGTTCAGGGGATGGTGACTGATGATAAGGGAAAATTCAAAATGACCATAACAAAGAGCGGAGAATATATCCTGGAAGTATCTTTTTTAGGCTATAAGAGTTTTTTTCGAAATATTAACACGGCCGACCAGGAGCAACAATACGATCTGGGCGACATAGTCCTCGCAGAAACAGACCTTGAACTGGGTACTGCCGTAGTGGAAGCACAACTTCCCGACATTCAGGTAAAAGGAGATACCATACAATACAATGCCAGCGCCTATAATGTGGAAGAACACGAGCTTCTGCAAGACCTGATAAAGAAAATACCGGGTATCGAGATCGATAATAACGGCGCCATAAAGGCAAACGGTAAGCCGATAACGAAAATTCTGGTGGATGGAAAGGAGTTCTTTGGCAACGACATTGCCTTTGCCCTTAGCAACCTCCCTGCAAATATGGTCAAGAACCTGCAACTATATAAAGAACAGTCGGAAGAATCGAAAGCCACAGGCGTAAAAGATCAAGATCCTCCACAGGTGCTCAACCTGACGGTGAAAGAAGAGTTCAAGAAAAGTATCTTCGGAAACGCGCGGGCGGGATATGGCAGCGATGACCGCTATTCGGCTGGCTTCAACGCCAACAGCATGCATGGGAATAACCAATACACCATCACCGGGAATATGGGAAATGTGATGGGCGACGGACGCGGCATATTTGTCGGAAACGGCGAGAACACAAGCAAAAATACAGGAGGTAACTTCAACATGAACCCTTCGGATAAAATAGAGATAAACGGATACGTCAACTACTCATACAATAAGAATCTGAATATCAACCGCTTCGAATCATATACATCGCAGCTCGACCGCTACAGCCAGGGAAGCAGTACTTACACAAATAAAGGCGAGAATATAAACTCGAACTTCAGCATGCGATGGAATCCCGATTCGCTGACAACTATCCATCTGGGAACTAATCTCGGAGTTAACAAGAATAATAATAACTCCCTTTCCACCGATTCGTCGAATGTGGCCGGGCAGGATCCCACTATCGGATTCTCCAGCAACCTGAACGAAGACAAAGGATTCAGTAACGGAAATTCATTGATGATCACCCGGCGGTTCGGCAAAAAGGGAAGGAGTATCAGGCTGAACCTGGGTAACACCCTGCGAAACAACGATACCGATGGCAAAACCTATTCGGAAACCCTATATCCCGACGATACGCCAGACCGCATTATAGACAATATATCGAAAGCAGATAATAAGAATACCTCTTACGGCATAACGCTCGGGTATGTGGAACCTCTGGGTGAAGGAAAGCTCCTGCAGTTCGAATACTCGTACAGGCAAAACGATTCGAAGCGGATAAACGATGCCCGCAGGATGGACGATGCAGGCAATTACACCATTGTGGACAGTACTTACACACGCGACTCGAGGATGAAGTACCGGACTCACAATATCAATCTCCAGTTCCAGTCCAACAAAGAGAAATACGACTATTCGATAGGCTTCAATATGGATCCCACTTATTCCGACAATAAGGTCACATTGGGCGATTCCATTATCGAGTATATCACCCAGAATACAATCAACTTCTCCCCTTCCCTGCGCCTCGGTTACAGGCCGGACAAGAATACAAGCTGGAATTTCGATTATTCGGGAAGTACGCGCCAGCCCGCCACCAGGGAACTGTCGGGCGACACTATTGTAGTCAACTCGCTGAACAAAACAGTAGGTAATCCCGACCTGCGGACAAGCTACAGCAACAGGTTCAGCGCTTACTTTATGAAGTCCGATTTCGAATCGGGGCGTTTTTTCAATATATCGTTCAACTTCAACTATACACTCAACGATATCGTATCATATGCCGTCATAGACAATAAGGGAAACCGGTTCAGCACCTACAGGAATGTAGACGGCAACATGGGAAGCTATATCTATGCGACATACAATACCCCGCTAAGGAACAAGAAGTTCAATATCTCGTTCGATCCTAATATCTCTTATAACAAGAGAATCGGTTATTCAAATGACGAAAAGTCGATCATCCAGAATATATCGATGGGCCCCAGTGCCAATATACGCTTCACCTCGGATAAGTTTGAGGGAAATCTGCGTGCCGGCGCATCACACAATATTGCCTTCAACAACCTGTCGGAAGTAAAGAGGTCGAGCAATACGAGGTACAATTTCGCTTACGGATTCAAATGGAAACTGCCATTCGATTTTTCCATCAAAAACGATATCTATCAGACACTGCTCTCGGGATATGGCGAAGGAGCCAAGAAAAGCGAGTTCCTTTGGAGTGCATCTATAGATAAGCTGATACTAAAGAAAAAGGGTACTTTGCAAATACAGTTCGCCGACATACTCAACGACCGCAACAACGAACAGAGAAGCATAAACGGGAACGACTATAGCTACTCATGGTCTAACACCATCGGACGCTATTTCCTTGTCAGCTTCTCGTACCGCTTCCACATACAGAAAGGCAATAAAAAGAAAGAAGAACCAATGGATGACTATTACTACGATTATTGACCGAATTACTCAACTACCTCCCCAAGGCTATCAGGATCTATACCATTCTCTTCCAACAGCCAAATTGTGGCTTCCATATATTTACCGTAGACAGGTATTTGCTTATAGATCGGTAATAATATCTTATATGCTTCTTTTGCATATCGAATCAATTGTTCTTTATCTCCTTTCTTATAATAAAATATACCTAGGTTCATTAATATCATAGCTAAATAAGGGTCATATGCTCTCGGATTTTCTTTTGCCAATGTTCTCCTGATAGCCAATGCTTCCTTAAATTCCTGTTCGGCTTCTTCTAAATTATTGGTATCAGAATGTAAAGTTGCTAAATTATTTAAAGTCTCAGCTACAAAAAGAATATATACTTTTGAATTTTCTTCGGCCAGTTTTCTTCTAATAGCTAAAGCCTCACAAAAATTTTTCTCGGCTTCTTCTAAACCATTAGCCTTCATATGTAAAACTCCCAGATTATTTAAGATCATCGCTATATCTGAACTATATAACCTCGGATTTTCTTCAGCTAATTTCCTATAAAGACCTAATGCTTCCTGATATTCCCTTTCAGCTTCTTCTAAATTGTTAGTATCAGAATGTAAATTTGCTAGATTATTTAAGGCCATGGCTACATCACGCTGATAAACTTTTGGATTTTCTTTTGCCAAATTCCTTTTTATAACTAATGCTTCCTGATAATTCCTTTCCGCTTTGATTAAATCATTATTTACTTTATACAAAATTCCAAGATTGTTTAACGTCCCTGCTAAATTAGGCTCGTATATCTTCGGATTTTTTTTTGTTAACTTCTTTAAAATATACAATACTTCAATATATATCGGTTCTGCTTCTTTATATTGATTGTGCTCATGGAGAAATTTTGCATAATTAAATAATGCTTCTGGCAATCTAAAAGCATCCAATGCTTTTTCATAATATTCTTTAGCCGATTCAAATCTGTCAGGCTTATCATAATAGGTTAGCTGTACTTGTGCTTTCATCAGGAACTCATTCGCTCTGTCTTCCAATTCTCTATCAGCCGATTGCATTTCGGCTGCTGCCTTTTCTTTTTTTGCCTTTAATTGATCGACTTCGCCTTGTATTTCTTCTGTTTTCAGTATAGCATCCGCTTCTCTAAAATTCCCATTTTCAAAGTACTCTTTTGCTTTTCGCAGGCGTTTGCTGTTGATGGGGATTTTATTGATTGTATCATATACCTCATATACGGCTCGTTCCATGTCCTGCAACTCCTGTAGTTTGGCATTCAACTGATCAATTAAATCTGATCTCATTTCGGGAGTAGGGGCAATTTCTATAAACTTTTGCAAGTTTTGTATATCTTTTAGTAGAGTGTGATAACCTTGATTATTAATTATAATAGGCCTGACTATTTTTGATATATCTTCCGGCAGGTGTTTTATATTGTCTCGTATGCCTATTACTTCCCTATGGATATCATCCAACTTGGTATTAATCACCCACCATCTTAAATTCTCGTCTTTAAAGAGTTCTGAAAGGAAAAGCTTGCAGTTGCATTTATGATAATCGGATAATTCTTTTCCGTCGACAAGACTGAAAGAATAGATCAATTGATGGTAATAAGAATCATCACCAATCAGGCTAAGCTCATTTTTCAATGCAGCATCCAACTGATCTTTATCCAGTTCGGAAAACTTGGTCGAAGCATCTAAATAGGCTTGCCCTATCTTTTCAGCATCGGTTTTATTTATTTCCCCTTTCAGTTTCTTAAAAACGGTCTGAGCGGTGATAGAACCGGCTTCCGTTACCACGCTTTCTGCAAATAGTCCGATCAGTGCTGCTAACATAATAATTGATTTTGAGGTTAATCATTCATCCCCTTAGGGAATAGTAAAGTCTGAATATGATATATCTTTTTTATTATTGTTGTCATGCTGAGGTAACGAAGCATCTATTCTATACCGAAGGAGATGCTTCGTTACCTCAGCATGACAAACTATATAAAGAGAACTATCAGTAAGTATTATTTACTTCTTCTCTCTCAGCAATTTCTCCAGTAAAGTGTTCTTTTCTTTCTCCAGTTCCAGCATGCGTTCGTAAAGGTTTTGTTTTTCTTTGCTGAGTTCAAGAATCTGATCTATAGGATTGTTTATCTGAGTACTATTATCTTCTTCTAAATAGGCAATATTATTACCTTCTTTGTTTTCAAAAGTATTATTCTCAATAATCACAGTTACAGGATCTTCTTCCAGATCTTTAATTAGTTCAGGGCTAACCTTTAAAGCCTTGGCAAACTTTTCGATCATATCGTCATCTATCACTTTCTTCGATTCGTACGTAGATACCCTTGCCTGACTCATCCCCAACTCGGCTGCTAAAGCGTCTTGTTTGATACCCAGTGTATGACGGAGGCGTTTTACTGCATGTCCGTGATGTGTATTCTTTTCTATTGCGTTCATATCATTCTGTTTTCAATTTTAACAAAAGTAAGTAAAATCTTTAATTGGCTGATAATTATAACGGGAATAATTATGATTATAATGCCGGTTTGTCTTTCTTATCATCTGTATATCACATTACTTTACAGTTCAATTCTTGTGGTATGATTGTAGTTTATTCAAGGCGTGTTATAATTATTATTCTATCTATTTTTCTGACAGCATCCTGTTCCACCAAAGATACCACCCCATTCGAGGTCACTTATCAGGTCAACCTGTTAACAGACAAACCCTTAACAACCACTATATTTTATACCGATTCTACCGGACGCGTCACGCTTCATATGGACGAAAAGAGCTGGTCACAGAAAGTAACCTTGAAACCGGGGCAGATAGCATCGCTGATGGTAACTGCCCGTTACGACTTGCAACACACACCCGACTATAACCTTGCCCAAGACTGGCATTCACTAAAAGAAGAGAGCAAGTATCTTGTCGCCGGATACATCGTTCATCCTAATAAAACGGTGAGGGAACGCAGCGAAGATATGATCCTGATCTCCCTGCTCCCGTCCGAAACAAGGGAGAGGAGAGGACTTATTCCGTGGCTGTTTCGCTAACGTCAGGTTCTGAGGCTCTAAAGCTCTTTTCTATATTGTTATACTTTTCGTGTTTCAGTTCGTAGTCCCTTTTGCTCTGCTTTACGGCTAATATGCTCTTTTCTCCTGCACTGAAAACATATACGATGCCATAAGCTTTTTCCCTGAACCTTTCCATTTTATATTTGACGTACAGGCAATCATAACCGCCGAACTTTCCATATTTCAACGGCTCTTTCTCTACACTGAAGCTCTCTTCCAGGGTTTCCAGATAACTCTCTATCAACTCTTCCCCATCCCTTTCGTACAAGGCAAACTGCACAAGGAATATAGTGCTTTTGCTGAATTTCTCGGTGCAACTGATATAAAAGACATCCTCATCGAGTTGTTCTGTTTCCACATCCCAGTAAGAAGGATAAGTAAAGTAAACACCCTCGTACGACAGTTCTTTGTCGGGCTGCTTCTTACACGATGATGCCAGTAATGCGGTTAATAAGATAGTAACTGTTAGTGTAGTGTTGAGTAGTTTGTTCATTGGTTTATTATTTGTTTGTTCTATTAATTCATATTATGCGCAATCACAGATTGCTTGTGCTCCTTTTCGCCTAAGCCCCAAAAGGAACCAAAAATTTAGAATTTACCTATTGAATAACAAATAATTAAAGAATGGGAAACCACCAATGGGTAACGATAAAGAAACAAGCGAATTGAATTATCAATCGAGGAACGAAGGTGACTCAAAATCGGCGGAGCCAAATGCTTTGCTCTGCTTTGTTTTACCAGTTGTTCAAATAACTCATATTCGTTCCCAAAGATATAACAATCCCCCCGGATTTATTGTTTTTTTGGGTATAATTACCAAAATATTCCCTATATATTCTACCCGGCTAAATCTACCGTATTGATTTATACCGGTTGCTTTAAACTTTTTTAATATCAGGTTGTTTAATGAAAAACAAGCTACAAATTAATATACAAATAATGAAACATATCTGCTCGCTTCTATTGTTCAGTGCATTTTTCATATCCATGAATGCCCAGGTAACCATAGGTTCGAACATTGAACCCAAAAGCGGCGTATTGCTGGACCTCCAGGAATTTAACGATGCAACTTCCCTGTCCGGTGGCAGAACCACCGAAAAAGGCTTTCTGTTGCCCCGTGTAGCATTAACCACAGCGAACAGCCTTATCGACATCCCCGAAGCAAACACGGCCGCTACCCCTTTGCAATACACCGGGCTGACAGTATATAACGTAGGAACGGCATCCGCTGTAGGCAGCGGACTGAATATGTGGGACGGCACAAAATGGGTTGCCGCGCAAACCCAGCAGATACAGCCTGCTACATCCGCGCTGAAAACATATTTAAAATATAATGGGGGAGCATCCCTGTCATTACTTAATTTGGACGTAACCCTCACGGCGCTTTACCCGAACTGGAAAAGAATCAAATTTGGAAGTGACGGCAAGGAATTCGATGAGAATCTGGAGTTCGATATTTCAACTTCGGTATTTACAGCCAAACAGGATGGTATATATAATGTTTATGCACAGTATGCCGTAGATGGTAACGCTATCTTAAGCCTGTCGGTGTCAACCTCCCTGGGTATCGGTGTATTTGTAAAGAACGGGACAAACAATTTCAGGCTGGCGGCTTCGGAAAGTTTTGCCAATGTCGGGGTAGGCATTGTGCTATTGGGTACTGTAAATGTAACGCCCCCATACAGAAAAGCGCAGGTCTTATTAAAGCTGAATGCCGGTGACCAGGTTTTTGTCGGGGCTTATACGACGCTTGCAAACCTTTCCCTTTTATCCGGCACTAATACTCTTTTTTCTGTATATCAGGTCAAATAGGATATTCAATATAAAAGTTGTTCTGATGCTATTTCTTGGAAGGCGTTCTTTACGTCTACTGCCGTTACAAGAATATATCGTACGGGAGGGCGCATTAGCTTGGTTACAAACTATACTCTCCCAGCTTTTGTACTATTTTCACCGCTTCCACCGCTTCTTTTACATCATGCACCCGTAAGATGTTCGCCCCGTTGAGGAGGGCAAATGTATTTAATACTGTTGTTCCGTTCAGGTTTTCGGCAGGTGTAGTGCCCAACAGGTTCGAGATCATCCGCTTTCTGGAAATTCCGACTAACAGAGGCAGATCAAAGATAGAGAATCCCTGCAAGGCCGACATCAGTTCATAGTTCTGATCCATCGTTTTACTGAAGCCGAATCCGGGATCAATAATAATATCGTTTACTCCCAGCAAATGCAATTGGGCGACCTTTTGCGAGAAGTAATAGAAGATATCCTGAATCAGATTGTCATAATCGGTCAGGTCTTTCATTGTTTGCGGTGTCCCGCGCATATGCATCAGTATGTAAGGCACATTCAGCTTGGCCACGGTGTCAAACATCGTTTTATCTATTTCGCCGCCCGATATATCGTTAACGATAGCCACTCCATGCTCTTCGACACAAAACCGTGCCACTTCACCGTAAAAAGTATCGACAGATAAGATAATGCCGGGGAATTCCCTGTTAATTATCGGCAGGGCAAAACTCAGGCGTTCAATCTCTTCTTCTGCTGTCATAAATTTTGATACAGGGCTGGTCGATTGCGCACCGATGTCGACAATTGCACCTCCCTGCTCCAATATCTCCTGTGTACGGGTTATGATTTCAGTTTCCGACTCTTTCCTGCTTCCCGAATAGAACGAATCAGGCGTAATGTTTAAAATGCCCATTACAACGGGAGTGGACAGGTCGAGTAATTCACCTTTGATGTTAATCGTTTTCATTGATTGGTGTTAAAGAATCTTCTACAAATATATCTGATTTCAATTTTTGTCGGAAACGGATGAAATAATAAGTTTGCGGTAATATAAACGGTAAAAAAGGGAATAACCACAGGAATATCATTACCCTATAGTCACCAATAAAAGTAATCAATAAAATAACAGAGAATAACAATACAGGAAAATAAAATGTAAGGAAAGACAGAAAGAAGCTATTCCTTACTTTCTCTATAAGGTTCAGCAAGACTGTGTATGAGAGCAGGCAGCATACAATAGTCACTGCCATCATCACATAAGGATAAAGACCTGCCAGCCCGTCCCTTGTCCCTTCAATCCTTTTCAGGTAAATAACTGCTAATATGGATGATAGTATCAGGCTGATAAGCAATACTCTCAGAGGGGTGTAAACACAGAATTTCTTTAATTTCGTCATGGCATGCCTAATTTTAAGTTAACTTTAATAAATAGAGGATAATGCTCTGAAAAATCCATAAACGAAGCTAATTATTTAGAATAATCAATGAGAAATCTGTTAATTCCAGCCTTAGAAAAACAAATTCAAAAATAACGTAAAAATACTACTATTGCCAGCATTTTGAAATAAAATATAAAGTCGTATATTTGCCACATTAAAAAAACTAGCTTAATGAACCCTGATGAAATACGCTCACTTCTGGTAAGTGAGGCTAATGCCATTCTTAATATTCCTATCAGTGACGCCTATAGACAGGCAGTCGACCTCATCGTCGAACAGGTCAATATAAAGAAAGGGAAACTGGTGACCAGCGGTATGGGCAAAGCGGGACAGGTAGCACAGAATATGGCGACCACGTTCAGCTCTACAGGCACGCCTGCAGTCTTTCTCCATCCCAGCGAAGCCCAGCATGGAGACTTAGGAATCCTACAGGAAAATGACATTGTACTGGCCATTTCCAACTCAGGGAAAACCAGGGAAATAATAGAACTGATATCCTTGGCTAAAGTGCTTATTCCGGGTATAAAGTTTATTGTAGTAACCAGCGACCCTGATAGCCTGCTGGCTCAGAAAGCAGACATTTGCCTTGCCACCGGAAATCCGGACGAAGTATGCGCTCTTGGACTTACTCCTACCACTTCCACTACCGTGATGACGGTAATCGGCGACATCTTGGTTGTAGGCACTATGCGCAAGATAAAGTTCAGTCCTGCCGATTATGCGAAACGCCATCACGGAGGATATCTGGGCGATAAGTCGCGCGAGATGAGCAAATAATAAAAGTTCACACCCTAATAAAGAATAACCTGTTGTCATCCTGACGGCAGGGAAAGATCTCTCTTATTTAGCGATAGGAGATGATTCCTTCGTCAGCATGACAGAGAAGAGTATTTTTTGATAGTATAATTTTACTTTTGACACCTCCCTGCACCATATATAGCTTACCCTAAATAAAATAACTAATTTTATCATGTACTTACAGATAGTTATCTAATTCTGGTACTTCAACGGCTTTTGTGTTACCAGGTCAACAAAGTATTGTTTGATTGTATCGGCTTGCTGTTGTGTCACTTTCAGATAACTATGCTTCCCGTTTTCAGACGGAGCGAATGTAGTTATCCCCTTGTCATCGATGCTTACTGTTCCTTGTCCCGATGAACCGAAGAAACCCTTATCTTTCTCCATAACATATAGAACGGAAGTCAAATCCCATGTTTGCCTGTCATATGGCATTTGCAGGTAATTGATATACCCTGTTACCAGCGGATTAGGAGTCTTCCAGTTAAAATCGTTTTCGATGCTCGATCCCGGATACAGTATCATATCACCCACTTCGTACGGAGATATAACCATCTGAGTCGGCCATTCCTGTACCAGCTTTTGCGCAGCCGGGATATCGCATATTACATTAAACTCGGGTTGACTGTCCACAAAACGCCCCAGCATTGTCGATAATAGTTTTACTTTCTTTGCAACCAGTTCTTTCCCCGTTAGCGGAGAATATTCATCTGCAGGTGTATCCAGTAATTGCACAAGATTAGTAGAAAATCCGACAGATATAATTACTACAGACGCATCCGGTTGTGCTGCCAATATTTTGCGGTACAATGGAACTGACTTTGGAAAGTCTGTGAAATTCTTAACAGTACGCTCAAAGGCCAGTTTACCATCCTCTTGCAACTCACAGGTTGCCCGGACAAAGTTATCCTGATTATCTATATCCGAGCCTCCTTCCACTGTCCCGATAGGGATATTGGGATAACCATACCATGTGTTCATGATATCGAGGTATCCCGCAGAGTTTTCGCTTTTCTTATTGGTAGAAATAGCTAGCAGGTTTATTTTTTTTGCATCCAGATATTTATAAAGCATATCCAGTGCCAGGGCATCGTCCACATCATTTCCCATATCCGTTTCAAAGATTACAGAAACAGGTTTTTCGCCTTCTTTACTTTCTTTTTTGTCAATGCATGACGACATTAATATAACAGCCGACACAGCGATCATCCATAGTTTATTCATAGTCAGATATATTTAATTGGTTTATTTGATTATATCTCCTTATTTCGAGATCTTGCCTCCCCAATAAAAATCACCATTGAGCTGGTCTATAAAGATTTCATAATTTTCTGTTTTTCCTCCTATTGGTATTCCTATCCCTACCCCGCCAGCAGAACGGCGGTTACCGCCTCCAACACCGATATTGAGGGAGAAATTTCCGCTCGTTGTTTTTTGCATGATAACATACCACCAGCCGCCATCGTTTTTATGAGCTTTGCGGAAAGAACCTTCATAGCCGATATAAGGAATGCCGTTAGCGACAATGGCATATGCGTCTTTAGACTTTAGCTTTTTTGTTTTTCCGGGCTTTTTTGTGTCGGGAATTTTAATATCCTTCATGCTATCTTTACCCGTATCAATTGTCGTTAAATCAGGAGTTTCGTCAGGACTAAGATTCTTTAATGACCGATAGTTGAAATAAATTCCGTCAGGGATAAAGCTTTCGGTATAAAACGGAATGCTGTTTTTTTCATAAAAATCGATATCCATTACCTGCTCCATGGTTAATGCCGCCTCATCTTCATATGGCAGATAAGGCAGATTGTCCGTTATAAATGAGGCAATAACAGAACCGGCCAGATTTCTTATTTCCTTTTCTTCACTCACCAGCACAGTATCTATTGTATTCAAGAAATAGAAGGTATCTTTATTATCGGCTTTGTATAAAGTCATGCGCAGATTACATTTTCCTTTGCCTTGCAGATTCTCTTCTCCAAAACTAAAGAAAAGAGTTCTCATCTGAACGGCCAGTTTCCCTTTCTCTTCATTCTGAAAAGTTACGGATTGGATCAGTGAAGCCAGTTGCTGTTCTAAAGGTATAGATAAAGTAACCTCTTGAAACCCTTCCCACATGTTGATATAGACAATCCCCATATCGTAAGGGTTGGCACGGGATTCGATATATACTAATCTGTTATAATTACTATCTCCTGCTTTTATTTGGGGAATCGCAATATTAAAATCGCTTTTTTCCTGTCCGTTTATTCCAATCAGTGGAAATACGAAAAATGACAAGTATAATAATAACTTTTGTTTCATTTTGCCGTTTTTTTTTAAAGGATAAGATAATGATAGGGCTGAAATAGGGCTAATATTACCCAGAGATGTAGCAAATATATAAATAAATAATGCTACAAGCCGAATTATTTATAAATTTGCAGTTCAACTTAAAATGTAATATGGACAAAAAGCTTTTATTAGCTAAGCCGGTAACGGAGGAGTTAGAGAAATTTAATTCAATTTACAAAAGCTCCCTGCACTCGGGAAATGAAAGAATTCAGGAAATCATAGACTACATCATGAAGTCGGATGGGAAACGTATACGTCCTACCCTATTACTGCTTGCGGCAAAGGCTTGTGGAGGAATCAATGATATTACATACAATGCTGCACTTACGGTAGAACTTCTGCACACTGCTTCGCTGATACATGACGATGTGGTGGATGATTCTAAAATAAGAAGGGGACGGGCTTCGGTCAATGCTATTTATGACAATAAAATGGCGGTTCTGGTCGGCGATTTTTTTCTTTCTACTGCACTCATAAAGAGTATACTTACAGGCAATATAGAGATCATATCCAATGTATCGAGCCTTGGCAGGGATCTTGCCGAAGGTGAGCTAAACCAGCTTTCGCTCGTGAAGGAGCTTATTATCGATGAGAAGGAATATTTTGAAGTCATCAAGAAAAAGACAGCATCCCTTATGTCTGTCTGTATGCGTATAGGAGCTATATCTGCAAACGCCTCCAAAGATGACGTTGAAAAATTCACCAAACTGGGAGAATTATTCGGAATCTGCTTCCAGCTAAGAGATGATATTTTCGACTATTTCACCGATAAAATCGGAAAACCGACAGGGAATGATATAAAAGAAGGAAAAATTACCCTTCCTCTGTTATTTGCTTTGGAGAATGCTACAAAAGAAGAAAAAGAGGAGTTGACTTCCATCATATTCTCTTACGATTATACCGAAGAAAATATCCAGAAACTTATTTCGTTCGCAAAAGATCACGGAGGCATAGATTATGCATATAATAAGATCGAAGAATTGAAAGCGAAGGCGGAAGTATTGATAGAGACAATACCGAATACGGAAGTACGCCAGGCGCTTGATGCTGCTTTAGACTATATCATCGAAAGGGCGTATTAATTTTACTGCATCTTATTTAAGATAAAAGCCACAGATAAATTTGCGGGTATTGACTTCATCGATATCCACAAATAAATAAGTTATTTTATATGATGCATATGTTGCTGATTATAATTATCTTTGCGCACCATTCAAAAAATACCATTATACCAACATCCGACAAGACAAATATTTATAACACATCCTGATTTTTAATTTTTTTAGATGATTGAACAGATAATTATTTTAGAACATATAGACCCGGTAGTCTTTTTCGGAATCAATAACTCAAACATACAGCTCTTGAAAAACCTTTTCCCTAAACTACGGATTGTAGCCCGGGGAAATGCCATAAAGGTAAGTGGAAATGCCGAAGATGTTCCTCTCTTTGATGAAAAAATAAGAGAGCTGGAACAATTTGCAACTGACCGTAATTCATTAACTGAAGAAAATATCATAGACATTGTAAAGGGAAAGTCTCCCAATACAGTTAAGCAGGACAACCTGATTATTTACGGGATAAGCGGCAAGCCTATCTTCGCACGCACACCTAATCAGCAAAAACTGGTCGACCAGTTTAATCAGAACGATATGGTATTCGGCATCGGCCCGGCAGGCTCGGGTAAGACATATACTGCGATAGCCCTTGCCGTGAGGGCGTTGAAGAATAAAGAGGTGAAGAAGATTATCCTGAGCCGCCCGGCAGTGGAAGCCGGTGAAAAACTAGGTTTTCTTCCGGGTGACATGAAGGATAAGATAGACCCTTATCTGCAACCTTTGTATGACGCATTGGAAGATATGATAGCTCCGGCAAAGCTTAAAGACTACATTGAAAACAAAGTAATACAGATTGCGCCTCTGGCCTTCATGCGCGGACGGACGCTGAGTGATGCGGTTATTATTCTCGACGAAGCTCAGAATACATCTATCCATCAGATAAAGATGTTCCTGACCCGTCTGGGAATGAATGCAAAAATGATCATCACAGGCGACATTACTCAAATAGACCTTCCTCCTTCACAACCATCGGGGCTGAAACATGCCTTGCGGGTATTGAAAGGTGTAAGGGGAATAGGCTATATAGAGTTTGACAAAAGCGATATTGTACGCCACAGACTTGTTCAGAGCATTGTAGAGGCATACGAAAAAGAAGATAAGCGCGAAAAAAGAGATCGTGAAAAAGCAAGACAAGATAGAGAGGCGAAGTAATTCGCTTTTCTATCTTATTCCCAATTAATATGACTTCTATATGGAACCCCTGGCATGGCTGCCACAAAATAAGCGACGGTTGCACTAATTGCTATGTCTATCGTGGCGATGCCAGACGAGGTATCGACAGTTCGATAGTCACACAAACAAAAAACTTTGACCTACCCATAAAAAGAAAACGGAATGGAGAGTATAAAATTCCTCCGGGTAGTGATGTCTATACCTGTTTCACTTCCGACTTTTTCAATAAAGATGCCGATGACTGGAGACCCGAAGCATGGAGGATGATACGAGAGCGTAACGACTTACGCTTTCTTATGATCACCAAGCGAATAGACCGCTTCCATGTAGGATTACCCGATGACTGGAATGATGGTTATGACAACGTAATCATATGTTGCACTGTGGAAAATCAGGACAGGGCAGATTATAGATTACCTATTTACAGGAAAGTTCCCATTAAGCATAAAATAATTATTTGTGAACCATTATTGGAACGAATCGACCTGAAACCATACGACATCGGCTCGTGGGTAGAACATATTACAGCCGGAGGAGAATCAGGGCAAGAGACTCATCCATGTAATTTTGACTGGATAATGGAGATACGCCAGTTGTGTATCGATAATGATATCTCATTCTGGTTCAAGCAAACAGGAGCTAAATTTATAAAAGACGGCAAACTATACAATATACCCAGACGTATGCAGCATGCCCAAGCCCGGAAATCAGGATTGAACTTATAAAAATAAACCGGAAAACTTATAATTTCAGATTATTGGTATATATGGATGTTCGGGTTTACAGGTATAATACACCTACTTACTATGACTTCAATAGATTGTTCTTGTAGAAGGTTATCATTTTCATCAAAAGATTTGACTGATATTGTATATGTTCCCGGCTTTTTGTAAGTATAATTATGTGTTTGTGTATTAGTGCTTATATTAGTATCAGTAATTATACAATCTGGTTCATAGTCTCCAAAGTCCCATATCGTATAACTTAATTGGTCTTGCCCTCCATCTCCCGATATTGTGAGCGTAAAGCTTTGTTCCGTATTGATACAAAAAGAATTCTCCCCTTCAACTACCATACTGAGCCATGAAGCCATAAATGTAGGCAACCCGATACCGGCATTTGCCAATAAATAATTACTGAAAGTCTTTGTGTCGGTTCCTCCATCATCCGGATCCATTATGACAAAAAGGTTTCTTGTCGAACGTTCCACACCATATATCCGCTTATCGGGTCCTATCTGAAAATTATCTGCGCGTATTCCCATAGGAGTCATTGCACCTCCATCCCTCAATGTTTCATACTTCCCTTTATATGTATTGTAGTCTAGCGATCCGATATAAATATATTCACCCGAAGCCGAAAATTCTGCTCCATATGCCCAACTTAGTCCTGTACGATATTTCACATCCGAAATTACCCCGGTTTCCCGGTCAAAGCCTCCTGTACATACAGCATTACACAGATAATAGCAACAGGCAAATTTTGTATTATCAGGAGAAAAAGTCAATTTGCTGGCTATGGATTCCCCACTGGTTCCACATGGAGTGATTATAGGGAAGTTATAAATCTGGGGTGATGAAACCTCGGTTTTTGTAAGTAACCAAACATAAAAATTCTTTCCCTGTTGATGTATCAGCCAGTAATCTTTATTATTTTTATGCCTCACCGAAGCAATATTCTCATCTACACTTCCGGCTAGAAGCGAGACATTTTTTGTGGAGGTAACCTCGCCTAATCCTCCTTGTTTTGATAAATCGACTATCGAATAATTCAACCCTTTGGTTCCACTACCATAATCGACTGTAACAATATAATACATACCGGGTGATTCAGGTACAGGGATTACAATACCCGACTGAGCTGCAGAATTATTCCCTAACAGGCCTGTCCCATTCGTCATCGTAGTTCCTGCTTTATTATACACAATCGACCCATCTGATGCCAGAATAAAATTCCCGTCAGAATCAGATATAGAGAAACAACCTTCCCAAGTGCTTATAGGGCCGGTAATGGGAGTCGGCATATCCACAACCCCATTCACTTCTTGCAATTGGCTAAAATTCAATCCGGCATTAGACCCAAAATACCACCAATTCATTTCTTTTTGTGCATGTACAAAATGGTAAGTGCAACACAATAATAGTGTGCAAAGAATTACTTTCTTCATTGTAGCGTTTTTGTGCATAGTGTGTATCACAAATATATAAAAAAATTAGAAAACTTTAATACTATTAACCCAATAGTTACAAGAAACGGGAAATATCTGTTATTAATTTTTATCCCAGAAGTGAGTATTACAAGATAACGCAGGACGCTGTCTATACTAAGAAATAAGTTTAATATAAAAGAAGGTGCCCCAAACCGGGACACCTTCCATTCATTCAATAATCACTGATATTATTTAGTGGCATCTATTACCCCCCGGAAATAACCGATAGACTCGGCAATTCCGGCCAAAGGAGTTTTCATATTCCGTTCATATTCAAGACTGCAAGCGCCTGAATATTTTACTTTGCGCAACATCTTCACAAACTTAGGTATATCTATTATTCCCCGGCTGATTTCACATGTTTTTCCCTGCTTGGTTGCAGCGGTAGTGTTCTTCATATGAATATCGAAAACGCGGTCTTTGTATTTCTTTAAGTCGGCTATAGGGTCTCTCCCATCACGTGCGTCATGACCGATATCGAGGCACATACCGATACGCGAATCAAGGTCTTTCACATGGCTGTATATATCCTCTGCATTAGGATATAACTCTATATCAGGCCCATGAAGATGGATAGCATATTTGAAGTCATATTCTTTTACCTTCTGATCTACATATGGCAACAGGTCATGATTAGGAACACCCACTATCAACTTTACTCCCACACGTTTAGCATAGTCGAATCCCCTGTCTACTTCTTCTTTTGTCTTCATATAGATAGGCCCGACAGCATAGCCTGTAACATCATAACTGGCCAGCTTGGCATGGAAATCCGCAATTTGCTGATCATTGCTATTCAGCGGTAGATGGAAATCTTTGATACACAAATAGTGTACATCCACTTCTTTCATCATCTTTAATGTTTCTTCCAGATTGAAATTGACAAATGTAAATCCTGCCATTGCCACTTTAAATAATTCCCCATCATCGCTGGTAGATTTTTGGGCGCATACGTCGTTAACGAGAAAAGTTGTGTGCGCACACAATAAGATTAGTAAAAGTTTAAGATTCTTCATGATATTAATTTCGTTTATAATTCAGTCTTGGTTGAAAAAATAGATATGTGAATTACAAAAATAATAAAAATTTGAATCCATGAAGAACAATAAATATAAAAGTGAGTTTTTTACCTTATTTTTATATTCCAATCTATACCTTTGAAAAGATGAAAGATAAAGAGGGCATTATTCAGGCCATTTACACAATAGTGAAACTCATACCCTACGGACGGGCAACCAGCTACGGAGCCATTGCCAAAGCAATAGGATACCCCAATATGTCACGCATGGTAGGGCGCATAATGGGAGAATCATCATCTGCCGATATTCCGGCATACAGGGTAGTGAACAGTCAGGGTATCCTGTCGGCTAAAGCAGCTTTCGGCAACAATGACGAAATGCAAAAGCGGCTGGAAGAAGAAGGAATAGTGATAAGGAACGACAGGATATGCAATTGGAGAACCGTATTCTGGAATCCTATAGAAGAAATAAGAATAGAAGATCTATAGCAATTGCATAAAACAGCAGCCGGTTATCACTCGTATATCTCAGGCGTATCCGTCAATGTGCGGTCATACATCAGTCCTGCACCTTTCACATTGGGATGATGATATATCTGCCAGCCTGTACTTCCACTGTAATCTTCAAAATACATCGTTGTTTTATCGACTTCTATTCCGTCATTACCCAAGGAAGTCGGCAAGTCGAACTTACAGCCATTGATATTATACTTTCCACGAACCTTTTGTATCAGTTTGTTCGATTCCACTTGTGTCCCACTTTCGTTGGCAGGTATATTGTTCAGAATAGGTATAGAGCCCTGTGAAATAATATATTCT
Source organism: Prevotella sp. (assembly GCA_031285905.1). Classification (GTDB taxonomy): domain Bacteria; phylum Bacteroidota; class Bacteroidia; order Bacteroidales; family Dysgonomonadaceae; genus Dysgonomonas. The sequence continues at coordinate 4,091 of JAITVH010000160.1, read as the reverse complement.
ACCAGTTCGCTCAGGTTATCCTCAGTATTTCCTCCGTTGGTGCCTATGGTTACCATCACATATTTTGCTTTTACATACGGCAGCTCGTTCTTAATCCGTTCCAACACTTCGTTGATGGTGCAACCTCCCCTGCCGCTGCACATTACTTTTCCTTTTATATTTTTGATAACCAATTGTGTCCATGAGCTGGCAAAATCACTTGTAGGATAATAGCCTTCCGGCTCGGTAATGGAATCGCCATAGATAAGCAAGTTCAGATCATACAGCCCTGCCGTAACACTTATCTGCTTTACAAGTAATGAAGTTCCTTTTTGTAATCCAAAACAATAATAATCGTGCTGCGAACCTACATAGAATCCACTGTTGACAATTCCTGCACCAGTGCCTCCGGTTCCATCATTTGTCAATTCAATGTCTCCTGTTTCGCCTGTAAAAGCATCGACCACACGAACTATATTTGTTTGATATTTATGATATATCTCGACAAAATATTCTCCATCAGGATTAATAAAATCTATCTTTTTCAGCGAAACAGGATTCGTTTCTACCGAAACGGTTTTTTCAGGGATATTCACCAGAACCTTAAAGTCTCCGGTACTGCTTAGAAAAACAGCGACCGCATCGGGACTGAATTTTACATGATATCTGATCGTCCGTTCTCCCAGTGAATAATACTTATTCAAACGGATCACGTTCTCTTTCCCGGTTATTTGTAATCCATCCGCAGTAAAAGTGGAAGCTACACCGTTCAATTCCAGCTCCGGATAACTATTTTTATCGTTTAGTACTGCATCATATAGTACATTCGTAGGTTGATCTGATGCTTTTGACTGCATGATTCCCAAAAACAGGAACAAGCTGATTAAAACTAGCCTTTTATCTTTCATTGTGTATGTATTACGGTAAGGATTCCTTTATTCTTCAAAAATGATTTTACCATTGCCCAATTCCTTTATACGGGCGAGCGATTCTACATGGATGCCCAACTCCCTCAGCCTGTGTCCTCCTTCCTGAAAACTTTTCTCGATGATAAAACCCATTCCGTAAAGTTCAGCACCCGATTTCTTTATCAGTTCATATACACCCAGGGCAGCATTGCCGTTGGCAAGGAAATCATCGATAAATACAACCTTGTCGTCAGGAGTAAGAAAGTCGCCGCTTACCGAAACTACGTATTCCCTGTCTTTGGTGAATGAGTGAACGGTAGTGGAAAGCATATGCTGCATTGTTTTAGGCACGGCCTTTTTGACGAATACGACAGGCAATTCGAGTAGGTAACCAAGCATAATGGCCGGAGCAATACCGCTGGCCTCTATAGTCACCACTTTATTGATGGGCATATTCCCAAACCGGCGGACAAACTCCACGCCGATAGACTTCATCAGTATGGGATCCATCTGGTGATTGATAAAGCTGTCCACTTTCAGGATTCCTCCGTCAAAGCTTTTTCCATCTCTTAAAATACGGTCTTTCAATAGTTTCATAATCGTATTGTTTTAATCTTTGATACGGATAACTACATTGGCAAGAATGGCAACCACCCCGCCTGTGGCAATTCCCGATGAGAAAATCCGGTTTATAATATCGGGAGTCTGTGCCAGTATGTTAGGGACAAGCTCTACTCCTAGTCCGCAGGCAAAGCTTACCGCAAGCACCAGAATGGCTTTACGGTCTATATTCTGCGAGGCAATAATGCGGATACCCGAAGCTGCTACCGTACCGAACATCAATAATGTGGCTCCTCCAAGTACGGGCTCGGGCATAATGGAAAATACGCCGCCGATAAAAGGGAAAGCGCTGAGTATAACAAGAAAGGCAGCAATATAATAGCCTACATGACGGCTGGCTACTCCTGTAAGTTGTATCAGCCCGTTGTTCTGTGCAAATATGGAGTTAGGGAAGGAATTGAATACGCCTGCAACCGCCGAATTGATTCCATCCGCCAAAATACCGCCTTGCACACGCTTCATAAACTTGGGGCCTTCTATCGGTTCACCCCCAATCATAGAGTTGGCCGTAATGTCACCATAAGCCTCTATGGAAGTGATAAAGTAAATAAGCGCAACAGCAATAAAAGCAGACAAGTCGAATCCCAATCCGTATTTAAAGGGTTGGGGAATAGTCAGTGCTCCCACTTCGCCCATAGCCGAAAAATCGATCAATCCGCTAAAATAAGCAACTACATAACCGATCACAAGTCCTATGATGATAGAGCTCATACGTACATATTTGTTCCTGATGCTATTGAGTATAATAATGGAAACAAGCACCAATAAGGCCAGCCCCAGATTCTGAAAACTGCCGAATGCATTATCGGGATCGACAGCCGGATCGACAGCCATTGCTGCAAATCCTCCGCCACATGATATGATAGCGACTTTGATCAGTGAAAGCCCGATCATCGTTACCACAATACCCGATACGAGCGGAGTTATTATCTTTTTAGTATATTTCAATAAGCGACTGACAATCATTTCCACAGGTGCGGCTGCAATACACACCCCGAATATGGCTGCAAGTACAGCCGCTTCGGTCATGTCGCCCCGAGCGGCGAAACTGGCCGTTAGCGCCCCGATAAATGAAAAGCTGGTTCCCTGAATACATAACAATCCACAACCAACAGGGCCAAAACGGCGGCACTGAATAAAGGTAGAGATTCCCGAAGCCAGAAGAGCCATTGACACAAGAAAGCCCGTTGTTTCTGCCGAAAAATCCAAGGCCTTGGATATAATCAACGGAGGTGTAATGATAGCGACAAATATGGCCAGTAGGTGCTGTAAGGCAGCGAATACCGATTCTCTGAAGGGCGGCTTGTCTTCTATCTGATATATGAGGTCTGTTTTTTGTATCGGCTGGATAATGTCATCCGCTTCTTTTTCTGTAATCTGCATTGTGTGATAATCTTTATAGTGTATTCTTCAACTCCATATTGAGATCATAAGCATCATCAACAGGCACAGCCTTTCGGGTACTGTTGTTGACATCTTTTCCTTCTTTTGTCCACAGGAACGGGAAAAAGTTAAATACACAGTCAGCGTCCAGAGCCTTTACATCTTCCTGCCAGCCGTCCCACCTCAGACCGTTATAAAATTCATCCATATCAGTCTCGAAACAAAAAAGGAGAAACTGACTATATCCCATTTTCAAGGGTATCCATTTCAGCATATCGGGGGCGAAGTAATATATATTTCCCCTATCGGCACCAAAGTGTCCTCCATTGATGGCATAAAGTCCCCCAATAACATCGTCAGCAACCAACAGGTAAGGGGGCGCTTCGCCGTATTCTTTGAATGTTTTCTCTTTGTTCCATCCGGGCAGGCTTCTTTTCATACGCTCACTACCTGTGCCAAAAATCCTTATCCAACCATTGTCGACCAACAGACCGCCGGTTTTATAAACAATAGCTCCCATCAACGAACGGGTAGTCACCTGAGTGTTTACCAACGCCTCCTCAGCATCTTCTTTTTTGCAGGGGAGTACTTCCACTTTGTTTTTAGCCTTGTCTATCCATTCCTGAACGATAGTCCATCCGGGGTCTTCGGTATTGATAAGTTCCTGTAGAGTACGCATGATGCTTTTGATTTAGACGACAAAAGTAAGTATAATTATAAAAATAATCTATCAATAAAGATATGTAATTGAGGATATATTTCGTTAAGGAAAAAATTTGGATTTATCTATAGGTAAATGCAGCCGTTAGTTGATAGTTTTTAGAAAAAACGTTCTTTGAATTAAAAAATCGATGGAGTCAAAAAATATAGAGAAATCCACCCCACCCCGGCCTCCCCAAACAACGTTCGACAGAGCGAAGTGGAGTCAAAAGGAGAGGGGGGGGCAGCAAAGCTGCGAGGAAGAAGGAATAAAAAGGCTAAGAACTAACAGCTATCAGCTAATGGCTGAATAGTGTTACTTCTGTTACTTTTTAGTTAAAATATCTGGGCTTGCTGTAGGGGCAATCCCTTGTGGTTGCCCGGATGTATAACAAGAACGGGCAGGGACAAGCCACTGCCCCTACAGAGGAAATAGCTGGAAACTGTTACTTTTACATACGCTACGCTCCTGTGACCGTTGGTTGTTACCTTTTAGTTAAA
>JAITVH010000111.1 GCA_031285905.1 Prevotella sp. | reverse complement strand
GTCTTTCACCTGCATCTGCATTTGCAGTTCCGATATTCTATTTTCGAGGGTAATCTTCGATTGGATCAGCTTGCTGGCCTTCATCTCTTTCTCGTCCAGTTTTTGGTTATAGTCCGTTTCTACGGAAGCCAGTTCCAGTTTCAGGATGGGTTCACCGGAAAGTACCGAATCCCCTGCATTTTTATATACTTCGAGTATCCGGCTGTTGATGGGGGAAACGATAATTTCTTCGGTCAGAGGAATCACTTTGCCGGACGCATTTACTGTTACTTCTATTGTACCTTTATCCACTGTACCTATCGTTATACTTTTATAGGAGAGTGTGCTTTCCAGTATATTCATTAAGAAAATAATAACAATTATTATTGCCAATGCAATTATTCCATACTGGAGTATTAATTTCCGTTTTTCTTTTCGCTGTATACTGAGTGGTATTTCCCTGTCCATTTCTGAAATTATTTAGTATTCCATACTTTATTTATCAATGAATATGCCAATAAGTCAATATGTTTATTTTCAATGTTTTGATGATATCCAGATTGTCCGTTTTCGGACAGTTGTGTACGGAAAGTAATATTCGGGCCAGCATGTTTTATTGCTATTTTCTTTTATTGGATGCTTTATATTTAACTTTCCTCATTATATTTATGGAATTTATATCAAAACGCAATCTATCTTATAAACTACTTAGTCATTAATCTAATTATTTATGCTATGGGACTACAAACAAAACGACACATTATCCTGTTTTTAACATGCTGTTTTTTCATGTTCTCTTATACTATACATGCCATTACTGTAACAGGTACAGTGCGAGAAGATAATGGAGATGCGCTGATAGGTGTATCGGTGATGGTGAAAGGTACTACAAAGGGCACGGTAACAGATGTTAATGGAGAATATACCATCGAAGCTAATATAGGAGATCAGCTTCAGTTTAATTATGTGGGATTTATATCACAAACAATTAAGGTAACCGGATCAAAACATGATGTAGTGCTAAAAGAAGACAATAAATCGCTTGATGAGATGGTAGTAATAGGCTACGGGGTATCATCTTCAGATAGTTATTCTTCATATTCCTACAGCGAACCAGTACCTCCTGCCTATTTCGATAATACTGAAAGTTACAGGGCATTTACTGATAATAAGTTTGTCAAGGTTTCTGCTGAGCCTCTTTCTACTTTCTCCATAGATGTGGATAAGGCTTCGTATAGTAATATGCGCCGTTTCATCAATAAGGGTGAAGTGCCTCCTGCGGATGCCATCCGTGTAGAAGAGCTGGTGAATTACTTTAAATATGATTATCCGAAGCCTAAAGGGGATGATCCGGTAGCATTCGGGACAGAAGTAGGGAAATGCCCATGGGATGGTAAACACCGCTTGGTGAAGATCGGTCTGAAAGCCCGAGAGATAGATACGGATAATCTGCCTGCAACCAATTTTGTATTCCTGATTGATGTTTCGGGTTCGATGGATTGGGATGGCAAGCTCGATCTGGTAAAATCATCTATGAAGCTTCTGGTAAATAACCTTCGCCCTATCGACCGTGTTGCTATAGTGGTATATGCGGGCGCAGCAGGACAGGTATTGCCTTCTACTCCAGGTAGCGAGAAGTCCAAGATATTGGAGTCTCTGAATGGTTTGACAGCAGGTGGTTCTACAGCAGGCGGTGAAGGAATAATGCTTGCATACAAAATTGCGAAAGAGAACCTTATTAAAGGAGGGAATAACCGTATAATCCTTTGTACAGACGGGGATTTTAATGTAGGTGTATCCAGTAACGACGGATTGGAGAAGCTGATTGAGAATGAACGTAAATCGGGTGTATTCTTATCAATACTCGGTTATGGAATGGGCAACTATAAGGATGATAAAATGCAGACACTTGCTCAGGCTGGGAATGGTAATCACGCTTATATAGATAATATGCAGGAAGCAAATAAAGTATTGGTTTCCGAGTTTGGAGGGACTATGTTTACTGTGGCTAAAGATGTCAAGTTACAGATAGAGTTTAACCCTCTGAAAGTTGATTCCTATAGGCTGATAGGTTATGAAACCCGTTTGCTGGAAAAAGAAGATTTTAATAATGACCAGAAAGATGCCGGAGATATGGGTATGGGACATACTGTAACAGCTTTCTACGAGGTAATACCTGCTAAAGAGAAGAAAGATAAGAAGAGTAAGGGAGAAGATACGTCTGTAGATCCGCTCAAATATCAGACAATGTCTCCTACAGGTTCGGATGAGTTGCTGACAGTTAAATTAAGATATAAACATCCCGAAAGTGAGGAGAGCAAGCTAATGTCTGTGCCTGTGATAGACGATGGCCTGGATAATGTCTCCGAGGACTTTAAATTCGGATCTGCGGTGGCTATGTTCGGTATCATGCTTCGTGATGATAAGCAACATGGTTCAGGTGACCTGTATAAGGTTATTTCACGGGCCAGATCGGGTTATGGAAAAGATGAGGATGGGTATCGAAGGGAGTTTGTTCGATTGGTGCAGTCGCTAACCGGAGAGTGATAATTTAATCAATTAATATAAAGAGAGTTATCAGAATGATGGCTCTCTTTCGGGTCATGCCGAATTTTTGTGGAGTTATGCATAAATATTTTTGAGTCTAAACAGGAAGTATGGGATATGGTTCACCCCTCTAAGAGTAGCTCTAAAGGACTTTATTTTTGCATTAAA